>JBBDIV010000097.1:0-9918 GCA_040880225.1 Gemmatimonadota bacterium | reverse complement strand
GGGCGATCTGGATTTCCAGCTCGAGCGCAAGCAGGTTCTCCTCGACGAGCCCCTGAAGGAGGTCGGGGTCTACTACGTCGCGATCCGGCTGCTCACCGACGTACAGACTGAAATCGAGGTTCGCGTGGATCGGGAGGCCGACTGATTCCCCGGTGTCCGTGGGCCGGGACCGGACGGTGGAGATCGGTTCGTGGCCGGTGAAGACGGCATGCCGCTGGCCGAGCGGGCGGCGGAACTCGCACTCGAGCGAAAGGCGCAGAACGTCGTTTTGCTGGATCTCCGGGGGATCTCCTCGGCCACGGATTTCTTTCTCCTGGCCAGTGGGACCTCGGATGTGCAGGTGACGGCGATCGCCGAGCACATCATCGACACATTGCGTGAAGACGGGGTTCGACCGAACCATGTGGAGGGGCTTCAGGGCGGCCGGTGGGTTCTCCTGGACTACATTGACGTGGTGATCCACGTTTTCCACACCGAGGCCCGGGACTTCTATCAGTTGGAGGAACTCTGGGGAGATGCGAAACGCAGCGATTTCTGACCGGCTGACGCCGGCCGTGTGTGGAGCGGCCTGGTGACGGCCGCCGCGCCGAGAGTCGCCTTGATCGACCCGGCTGCTCCCTTGCCGCCCGAGGCGCTGCCGGCGCCGGTCGAGGACTCGGGGGAAGTGGTCGTGGTGTTGGCTGATGCGGACGCCCGGGAAGCGGGGTGGACCGCTCGTCTCGTCGTCTCGCTCGTCTCGAACTGGGCCGAGGGGGGAGCTCGGGTCGTGCTCTGCGACGGAAACCTGGACGAGGCTCTACTCCACGGCGAGCTCGACGTCGAGAACCAGGAAGGTCTGGGAGACGTGATCCTCTTCGGCGCGTCACCCCGACGCGTGGCCCGGAAGCTGGACGGGCGGGGGTTCCTCTTCATCTCCTCCGGAACGGTGGTCGCCGACCCGGAGGCGGCGTATTCCCACCCGCGCTGGCGCGGCTTGTGCGCCGCCTTTCGGGAAGCGGGAGCTGCACTCGTGCTCTACCTGCCGGCGGAGTCACGCGGTGTGCCGGAGCTCTCCGGTCTGGCCGACCGGATCCTGCGCCTCACCACTGCAGGGCCGTCCAGCGAACCCGGACCCGGGGAATTCGTTCTCCACGCGGAAGAGATCGGCTTCTCCACGGTGGCGGGGTCGGCCACCGCCACGGACCCATCCGACGTGCTGACCACGGTCTTCGACATCGACAGGCCGGCCGGTGCCACGGAGACGTCCGATGCGAGCCCCGAGCCCGCGGTCGAGGAGACAGGTCAAGGCGCGATTCGCACCTCGGCGGGTTCCGGGATCGAGGTGGTGACCGACGAGGCCGGCGGTGCTGTCGGGGAGTCCGTCCCGGATCGCAGTTCGGCGGCCGTCGAGACCGAGACCCCGGCCGTGCTCGACAGGACCTCGACTCCCATCGGTTCCCGGACCCCGGCGGACGCTACGAAGGCCGGCAACCGCATGCCATGGATCGTTCTTGCGGTGCTGGTCCTGCTTGGAGTCCTCCTGGTCTCTGCCTGGTACGGCATCGTCCCGATCCCGGGACTCACGCCGCTGCCGTCCACCGGATGAAGCTACGGGCCCTACGCCTCCACGGATTCAAATCCTTCGCGGATCGGACCGAGATCGTCTTCCACGACGGAATCACGGCCATCGTAGGTCCGAACGGGTGCGGCAAGTCCAACATCTCCGATGCCATACGCTGGGTGTTGGGGGAGCAACGGCCTTCCGCGATCCGTGGCGGAAAGATGGAAGAGGCGATCTTCCAGGGCACCGTCCACCGCCGACCGGTCAACCGCGGCTCGGTGTCGATGGAGGTCTCCAACGCGGACGGGTCGCTGCCTGTTCCCTACAGCGAGGTCGAGATCTCGCGAACGGTCTATCGGGACGGAGGTAGCGAGTACGGCCTGAATCGATCGGCCTGCCGTCTCCGCGACATCCAGGACCTGTGCCGGGACACCGGGCTCGGGGCCAATGCATACGCGGTCATCGAAAACCGGATGATCGACGCGATCCTCTCCGACCGGGCGGAGGAACGGCGGGGACTCTTCGAGGAAGCGGCGAGCATCGGGAAGTACAAGGACCGACGGCGTGCGGCGTCGAGACGGCTCGAGCGCGCGGAGGTGGATCTCCAGCGTCTCGAGGACCTGATCGGGGAGGTTCAGAGTAAGGTCAGATCGCTCGCCCGGCAGAAGGGGAAGGCCGAGCGTCACAGCGAGTTGCGAGCGAGAAGGTTGAATCTGGAAGTTACGCTCGCTCGGGCGCAACTCGAAGAGTTCGGTGCCCGTCTCGAGGAGATCCGTGGCCTTCTGACGGGAGATCTGGCGCGGGACGAGGGGTTGAAGGCGAGGGTCGGTACCGTCGAGGCCCGGCTGGAGTCTCTTCGGGCCGAGCAGGTGGCCGCGGAGAAGGCACGCACCGAG
Organism: Gemmatimonadota bacterium; assembly: GCA_040880225.1. GTDB lineage: Bacteria > Gemmatimonadota > Gemmatimonadetes > Longimicrobiales > Gaopeijiaceae > JBBDIV01. The sequence goes on along the minus strand of JBBDIV010000097.1, from coordinate 7,482 downwards.
GTCGCGGGACGGGTCGAGGAGGTCCGTACCGAGCTCGTGCGCTGGGAACGGGAGATCGCGGTCGCGCAGGAACGGGAGACCTACGCCGAACGCCGTCTGGGCCAGATCGATGGGGAGCGCGCCGAAGCAAGGGCTCGCATCCAGGTCGCGGAGGCACGCGCCCGCGAGTTGGTCGAGCAGAGGAAGACCCTGGAGTCCGGCCTCGAAGGCCTCTCCGATCGAATCGACGCGCAGGGCAAGGAGACCCGTGAGGTACGGGCCGATCTCCTGGAGGCGCGGGAGGGGTTGGATGAGGTCGAGGGACGCGAGCGCGAGGTGGCGCGCCGGGTCGCGCAACTCCAGGGAGACGCGGAGGCGGCCGAAGGACGGGGGACCGAGCTCGAGGAACGGATAAGGACCCTCGCCAACGAACTCCAGCAGGCTCGGGACGCCCTCGGCGAGGCCGCCTCCCAGGGCGACCTCTTCACGGACCGGGTCGGCGCCCTGGAGGAGGAAGTGGACGCGGAGCGCGAACGTCTCGTCTCGCGGAGGGCCCGTGTGGATGAGGCACGTGCCGCGTTCGAGCGGGCGCGGGAGGCCGAGATCGAGGCACAGGACCGGTTCGGGGCGCTCGCAGCGAGGAGAGACGCTCTGGCCCGGCTCGAATCCGACCGGGAGGGGGTGGATCCAGCAGTCCAGGCTCTGTTGAGGGATCCTCCGGACGGCGTTCTGGGCATCCTCGCGGACTTCCTGGCGACTCCTCCGAAGCACTCCGGTACCGTAGAGGCGGTGCTCGGGGTCTATCTCCGGGCGGTGGTTGTGCGGGACGCGGCCGTGGCCCGCCGTCTGGCCGAATGGTTCCAGGACGATTGGAAGGGGAGTGGAGGCCTGATCCTCCTTCCTCTCGATCGCGTGCCTCGGGTGCAGCAGGACGGCGGACTTCTGGGCCAGGTGTCGGTCACCGGGGAGGGAACGCCCTGGGTTCGAGCTCTTCTCCAGGGAGTGGAGATCGTCGACGCGGATACCGAAGCGGGATCCGGTGTAGCGGACCGTGACGGCGCCAGGGTCGCGTCGAACGGTGCATGGGTCGACCGCAACGGTGTCTTCACACTCGGGAACCCCTTCGGGTCGACCGGCATCCTGGAGCGGAAGGAACAGCTCAGGACGCTCGAAGAGGAGGTCGGACGGGCTGAGGAAGCGGCGACGGCGGCACACCGTGACCGGGAGGTGGCCAGGGAGCGGGTGGATGCGGCGGAGCGGTCGTTGGAGGAGGTCAGAGCGGGTGTCCGGGAGGCGGAGGATGCACACCGGGAAGCACGCGCCGAGCAGGCCGAGCGAACGGATCGGTTGGTGCGCATGGAGCGCACGGTCACCGAGCTCGAAACTCAGGTGGAGTCGAATCGTGGCGGGCTCGCGCGTGCGAGGGAGCGGGCCGCCGAAGCCCGGAGGGAGCGCGAGGAGCTTCTATCGGAGGAGCAGGGATTGCGCGAGGAGAGGGCGGAGGCCCGGGAACGCCTGGACACAATCCAGGATCTCTGGGACGAGGTCCGTGCCGAGGAGTCGAGGCTTTCTGTGGAGCGGGCCCGGCTCGAGGGAGAAGCCTCCCGTCTCGAAGAACGGGAGCGGGAGTTGGAGAGCGCTCGCAAGGCCGCCGAGGAACGGGTGCAGGCGCTCGGGGAGGAACAGGGCGGGCTCTCCGCGGAGCGGGAGAAGTCCGCACGGCTGCGGGAGGAGGGAGCGGCCGAGACGGAACGCCTGTTCGAGGTCCGTGACGAGGCGGAGGAGGCTCTCCGTGAGAAGGATCGGACACTGGCCGACCTGCATGAGTCGGTCGCCGGAGCCGAAAGGAGCGTACGTGAGGCACGCAACGCCGAGCGCGCCGCGGCCGAGGAGCGCCACCGTCTCGAACTCGAGGCTCAGGAGGTCCGGGGTCGTTTGTCTCGGGTCCAGGATCGTCTGGAAGGGGAATGGGGGCGGTCCCTCGAGCGTCTCCTGGAGGAGGCCGGGGAGGTCGAGGGTACGGAGGCCGAGCTGCGGTCCGAGCTCCGGGAGGTGGTCGAGGGGCTGGATCGAATCGGTCCGGTCAACATGCTTGCGGTCGAGGAGCACGAAGAGGAGAACGCCCGGCTGGCGTTTCTCTCCGAGCAGCGAGACGACCTCGTCGAGGCCCGAAACGACCTCGGCTCGGCCATCCGGGAGATCAACGAGACCGCGACCGCGCTGTTTACCGAGACCTTCGAGGCGATCCGCACGAACTTCCAGGAGACATTCCGCCGTCTATTCGAAGGTGGCGAATGCGATCTCTGGCTGGAGGATCCCGACGATCCTCTCGAATCCGCGATCGAGATCCACGCCGCGCCGCGTGGAAAGCGGACCCAGAGCATCGACCTCCTGTCGGGGGGAGAGCGCGCGCTCACCGCGCTCTCGCTCCTCTTCGGGATCTATCTCGTCAAGCCGTCGCCCTTTTGCGTGCTCGACGAGGTCGACGCTCCGCTCGATGAGTCGAACATCGGGCGGTTCATTCGCCTGCTACAGGAGTTCAAGCTGCGGACTCAGTTCGTCGTGATCACCCACAATCCGCGTACGATCGAGGCGGCGGACTGGATCTATGGGGTGACCATGGAGGAAGCGGGTGTCAGCACGATCGTGGGCGTCCGTCTGGATCAGGCCCTCGAGACGGCTGCGCTCTGACGGGCTCCTTCCCAATCGAGACGAGCCGAAACCATGGAGTTGACGATCGTCGGGTCGGGAACCCTCCTTCCCGATGACCTCCACCGTTCGCCGGGGCATCTGATCGAGTACGGAGGCACGGGCATCCTTCTCGATTGTGGTTCCGGGGTGCTCCACGGGCTCGCTCGAGACGGCCTGGACTGGCGGGCGATCGGACAGGTCGTGCTCACCCACTTCCACACCGACCACTTCGGGGATCTCGCGTCGCTCCTGTGGGCCTGGAAGCACGGGGTCCCGGAGGCGTCGCGCCGCTCGAGGGTCCTTCTGGGGCCCGTCGGGTTGGGCCGCGCCGTCGATGCCCTCGCCGCGGCCTTCGGCGACTTCGTGCACGCACCCGGAGGTGTCCTGGACCTGGTGGAGCTCGAGCCGGGGGGAAGGTGGGACGATCCCTCGGAAGGCGTGACCATACGAACCCATGCGGCTCGGCACACGCCCGAGGCACTTGCCGTCCGGATCGACACGGCAGCGGGATCGATCGGATACACCGGGGATACCGGTCCGCATCCACCCCTCGGTCGGTTCTTTCAGGGCCTGGACATCCTGATCTCGGAGTGTGCAGTGCCGGATGGGGCTGCGGCGAACAACCACCTCTCCCCGATGCATGTTGCGGAACTCGCCGTCGCCGCCGGGCCGGCACGGTTGGTGCTGACTCATCTGTATCCGAGCGTGGAGCGCGACGGTCTCCCGGGGCGTATCCGGGCGCTGGGGTACGAGGGGGAGGTGCTCATCGCGTCGGACGGGCTGCGTCTGCACGTCTGAGTTCGGGGGTCGGGGGGTGCCCCGACTCGGGTCTCTGCCCGGATGACCGCCGCCGTCGAGTGGCCGGGAGCCGCACCGCGCCCGATTCGCCCATGGGCCCGCCCTTGATCCGCCTCCACACTTGGTGCGGTCGCGGAAGCCACTGTATCCTCGACCTGGACCCTGCGGGCACCTCGCGGAGTCCAGGACCATACCGGGAACTGGATGGGCGGGCGCAACAGGACGGGGCGGCGGGGCGAGGCACTGGCGGCGGAATATCTGAAACGGCGCGGGTGGCGAATCCTCGACCGCAACTGGCGGGCCGGGCACCGGGAGCTGGATCTGGTGGTCCGCCGCGCGAGCGTCGTGGCGTTCGTGGAGGTGAAGACGCGTGCGCACGGGGGATGCGGAGGTCCTCTGGAGTCGGTCACGCGTCACAAGCGGCGCGAGATCGAGCGGGCTGCCGCCGCGTGGCTCCAGGCGGAGGCCGGTCTCCTCGAGGGTGTAGCCACGCTTCGGTTCGATGCTCTGGCGGTTCACCTCAACGCGGGTCGGTCTCCGCGGTTCCGTCATGTTCCCGACGCCTGGCGGATCGGCGACGATTGACCCCCGTCTGCGAGGGTCCGGCTACCGGGGGAGCGGGACCCGTTTCAGGTTGACGTCGAGGCACCCGGTACATACCTTGAAGACGTGCCCCAGGTTCGTAGATTGAGAGCCCACGAAACCCGTCAGGACCTCGCCGGTAGCAGCGGTAAGTGTGGTGATCGGTGCTACGGTCGACCTGGGGCATTTTTTTGTACCCCCGCCAAAGCGTCGATCGTCGCCTGGGCGAATTGCCCGCAGCCTTTCTGACGTCCACCCCGGCTGCCTTCCTTGTCCCATACCGCTCTCGCCCGGAAATATCGTCCCCGGAAGTTCTCCGAGGTGACCGCACAGGCTCATGTTTCGACGACGCTCCGGCGCGCCGTCGCCACGGACCGTGTGGGGCACGCCTATCTCTTCTGTGGACCGCGCGGCGTGGGAAAGACCACGCTCGCTCGCGTTCTCGCCATGTCGCTGAACTGCGCGGATCGCTCGGTGGAGGGCGAACCCTGCGGCGAGTGTGAGAACTGTCGGCGCATCTGGTCCGGCACCACGGCTCTCGACGTGGTCGAGATCGACGCCGCGTCGAATCGGGGCGTGGACGACGCCAGGGATCTGCGCGAGCGGGCGATGTACGCTCCGTCCGAGGAGGGCCGGACCAAGGTCTACATCGTAGATGAGGCCCACATGTTGACCCGGGAGGCATGGAATGCCCTCCTGAAGATCCTGGAGGAGCCTCCCCCCAGGGTGATCTTCATCTTCGCGACGACGGAACCTCAGAAGATCGAACAGACCGCGGCCCCGATCCTCTCTCGTTGCCAGAGGTTCGATTTCCGCCGGGTGGGTGTGGCGGACATCGTAACCCGACTCGAGGAGGTCCTGCAGGGCGAGGGGACCGAGGCGACCGAAGAGGCCCTGCGCCTGATTGCCCGCAAGGCCGACGGAGGCATGCGGGACGCTCTCTCGATCCTGGACCAGATCCTGGCCCTCTCCGGGGGAGGGATCAGTGGCGAAACCGCCCGCGAGGTCCTGGGTGTCGTGGGAGAGGATCGGTATCTGCAACTCTTCGACGTCCTTTCCGAGCGGGATCAGGCGGCGCTCTTCGTGCTGATCCAGACGCTTCTGGACGAGGGGTACGATCTTGTCGAGTTCTATCACGGACTCATGGATCACCTGCGGAGCCTTCTCCGTCTCCTGGTAGGCGGAGACCCGGGTGACCTTCCCGAAGAGTCGGTCGAGCCGTGGACGGAGCGGGCCGGCCGATTCCAGCCGGCTGATCTGGTCCGGATGCTCGGGATGGCCGCTGAGTTGGAAACGGAGGGCAGCCTCCGCCGGACACAACAGCCACGAGTGCTTCTCGAACTCCTACTCCTCCGGTTCACCTATCTGGATCGTACGATCGACCTCGAATCGCTTCTGACCACACTCGGCGGCGCCCCCTCCGGGCCCTCGGGCGACACCGGTGCCGGATCGGGGCGGCCGACGTCGGGGGCTCGACTCGATGAGAGCCGCTCTGAGAGCGAATCGACACCCTCGGCGGTGAGATCCGCTCCGGCGAGGGGTGGGTCGGATCCTCCGCCCGTGGAGCGTTAGCGGGAATCGACCCCCGGTCAGGCCTCGGGCCCCGGTTCCGGGGCCGACGAATCGGGTCGCCTGGAGCCGGAGGCCGAATCGGACCCCGGGTCCTCGTCGAATTCGCCCGATCCCGAGGCCGCCTGGGTGGAGCTTCTGAAGCGGGGCGAGGGGGTTCCGCGAGGGATGCTCGCTCTTCTGCGGGGAACGGAGGCCAGATCGAAAAACGAGAGCACGCTCGAGTTGAGCGTGATTCGTGGGTCCGTCCTCGAGCGGCTCACCGAGGGCGATGAGCTCCCGGCCCTGGAATCCGCGCTCTCCAAGGTCGCCTCGCGGTCGCTCTCGATCGAGATGAAGATCTCCGGCGAGTTTGGCGAGGCGACGGGGCGGCGGATCTCCGTGGACGAAGCCCGGGAGGGACGTCTCCGGGACCTTCTGGCCAAGGAACCCGGCCTGAGGCCGGCGGTAGAAGAACTCGACTTGGAGTTGCTGGACTGACGTGGGCTACCGTATGGCGTGGAGAGCCGCGATCGGGCAGTGGATCCAGGACGGAAATGAGAACCAAACTTCGGGGTCCGGCCGGTGCGTGCTGTCCGGGCCCCGCTTGCTGAGGATCATGGGATGATGAACATGCAGAAGCTCCTCCAGATGGGACAGCAGATGCAGTCCCAGATGGCCGACATCCAAGAGGACCTCGAGACCAAGGAGGTCTCGGCCTCGTCCGGCGGAGGAATGGTCACCGCGGTCGTGGACGGAAAGGGCGGGGTCAAGAAGGTCACGATCGATCCCACGGTCGTGGATCCCGCAGATGTCGAGATGCTCGAGGATCTGGTCCTGGCGGCCATCTCGGAGGCCCAGAACCAGGCCCGGGGCGTCTACGAAGAAGAGATGAAGAAGGTCGCCGGAGGCCTACCGTTTCCGATGAAGCTTCCAGGCTTCTAGACGTCCGCGGCCGGGGGGACGAGCCACTCCGATGTCGGTGATCGATGAGGCGGTGCGAGAGTTCGGACGGCTCCCGGGGGTCGGGCCCAGGACCGCGACCCGTCTGGTCTATCATCTCCTCCGCGGATCTGCGGAGGAAGGCCGCCGCCTGGCGGGATCGATCGTATCGCTCCTGGAGAACATTCACGCGTGCGAGATCTGCGGCAATTTCTCGGAGTCCTCGACATGCGCGATCTGTGAGGACCGGAACCGGGATCGGTCCCTGGTCTGTGTCGTGGAGAGTGCCTTCGATGTACGATCCGTTGACCGCACCGGACAGTTCCAGGGACTGTTCCACGTCCTCGGCGGCCACCTGTCGCCGTTGGACGGAATCGGACCGGAACAGCTCGGTGTGTCGTCGCTCGTCCGTCGGATCCGGGAGTCCGATGGAGAGATCGAGGAGGTGATCCTCGCGACCAACCCCTCCGTTGAGGGCGAAGCGACTGCGGTCTACCTTGAAGACGTGATCCGGCCGCTCGGGCCGCGGGTAACCCGCCTTGCACGCGGGATCCCCATGGGGAGCGATCTGGAATACGTGGATGGATCCACTTTGGCCGAAGCGTTGTCGGGCCGGCGCGAGATGTGAGGAGGAAGGACCGATGGAAGAGGACACCAGGAAGCTCTTGAGGGTCGCCGGTGTGACGGCCCTGGCGGTTGTCGCCGTGGGTACGATCGCGGCCTTTCTGGTCCGCGACCAGATCAGCCGTCAGCGGCGCAACCTATTCAATCCTCTAGCGTTGCGCCGGATGGCGGCGCTCGAGCATGTGGCTCGCCAGCGGCCATCGGTGGACCACATCAACCTCCTCCGCGACTACCTGGCCTGGGAGCCCCGCAAGCTCCTCCGGAATCGGGCCCGAGCGATCGTCGAGCGGATGGAGGGCGAGGCACTCGACAGGGTCA
>JBBDIV010000096.1:0-1747 GCA_040880225.1 Gemmatimonadota bacterium | reverse complement strand
CTCGTGGAGGAGATCGGCCTCGAACGGATCACGACGGCCTTTCGGGCCCTGGAATCGGACCAGGTTCCCGGGGAACAAGCGAAGGTGCTGGCGAGTTCGTAGATGGAGCGCAGGAGCCGTTCGGGGCCGGGCAGGATCGACGGGCTCGACCTCGGGAGCCTCGACGGTGTCCCGGATACGGCTTCCCGCAGGACACGGAACTGACAAGGAGAGCGGGAGCATGACCGAACAGAACGGAACGGTGCAGGTGACGGACGATACCTTCACCGATCGAATAGAAGGATCCAAGGGTCTGGCGATCGTGGACTTCTGGGCGACATGGTGCGGCCCCTGCCGGATCGTGGGACCCATCGTGGACGAGTTGTCCCGGGAGTACGCGGACCAGGGCGTCGTGGTCGGGAAGGTCGATGTCGACTCCAACCCGGGTACCGCGAGCCGCTTCGGAATCCGGTCGATCCCGTCCATCCTCTTCTTCAAGGACGGCAAGCATGTGGATACCGTCGTCGGTGCCGTGCCGAAGTCGCACCTGGAGAAGAAGATCGAGGAGCATCTCTGAGGCAGTTCGGGCATGCACGGTCCGGCGGTGTCGGAGGGGGTGGAACCGGGGGGTTCGGCGGAGTGGCTTCGCCGAACCCCTCCGGCCGTCGGGCTCGCGGGGGGATCGACGGTGTCGCGCCGCCTGGCCGGAGGATCGGGCTGGCTGCGTGCACCGGAATCGCGGGCCGGGCGGGCCGGGGGTGATCGCGCGATCGGGAGGCCCCGGGCGGATCATAGCCGCAGGATCGAGCCCGGACCCGGGGGCATGAGCTACGCGGCGGAAACAGAGGTCGGCACGCTCTATCTCGTCAGCACCCCGATCGGGAACCTGGGAGACACGTCCGAGCGAGCGGGCCGGATTCTCGGCTCGGTGGAGGTCGTCCTCGCCGAAGATACGCGGCATTCGTCCAGGCTCCTGCAGCACCTGGGGGTGTCGCCGAGGCTCCTCTCGTTGCACCAGCACAATGAGGAAACGCGGATTCCGCAGGTGCTGGAACTCCTGGAGGGCGGGGGCGAGGTCGCTCTCGTGTCGGACGCGGGGACACCGCTCGTGTCCGACCCCGGAGAACGGCTCGTCCGGCGGGCGATCGAAGGTGGACACCGTGTTGTTCCGGTGCCGGGCCCGTCGGCGGTGCTCGCCGCGCTGGTCGGTTCGGGCCTTCCGACCTCGCCCTTCGTGTTCCTGGGATTCGTCCCCAGGAAGGGGAAAGACCGCACCGAGTTCCTCGAACGTGTCGCGACGGCGGTCGAGACCGTGGTGGTCTTCGAATCTCCCGAGCGGCTCCGCGCCCTCATCGACGACTTGATCGAATACTCCGGTGCGGAGCGGCGGGCGGCCGTCGCACGAGAGCTCACCAAGGTCCACGAGGAATTTCGCCGGGGAACCCTCGGGCAGCTGTCCCGATACTATGGAGAAGGGGAGAGCCCCGGCGAGAGGACGGTTCGCGGCGAAATCACCGTCGTGGTTGCACCAGCGGACGATTCCGTCGCGCGGGAACGCGTCGACCTGCTGGCCGGCGATGCGTTGGCTCGAGCTCTCCTGGAGGAAGGGCTCTCGCCCAGCCGGGCAGCCAGAGAGCTGGCTCGACGACTGGGCATCGCGCGGAATCGAGCGTATGATCTGGTGCAACACCTCGTCGCCCCGGATCGCGACACCTCCACTCCTTCGGACCCCGGCTTGGACGGCACTTGACGATCACTGCCCTTACAC
>JBBDIV010000095.1:0-10085 GCA_040880225.1 Gemmatimonadota bacterium | reverse complement strand
CTGCCAGCCGAACGCGCCGAGCACCGCGAGGAGGTCGTCCGGGGTGGTCGTCTCGTCCAACGCCGCGGTCACGACGTCGCCTTCGAGACGCAGCAGGTACCCGGCCTCGCGGGCCCGGGCCACTTCCTCCCCCTGTTCCCGCACGCGATCCGGAGTCAGACCGTTGGCGACCGTGACAGCCTGCGAGTGATCGGTGATGGCCAGGTACTCGTATCCACGCTCACGGCAGGCCCGCGCCATCGTCTCGATGGTCTCCTTACCGTCGCTCCAGAGCGAGTGCATGTGAAGGTCGCCCCGGATGTCGGACGGCTCCACCAGCCGAGGCAGCCGCCCCGCCTCCGCCACCTCGATCTCGCCTCGCGCCTGGCGGAGCTCGGGAGGGATCCAGGGGAGTTCCACCGCCTCGAAGACCTCATCCTCAGTCCTTCCTCCGACCCTCCGGCCCTCGCGTTCGTCAGAGCCGGGTTCGTCGTCCGACCCGTCCAACTCGAAGACCCCGTACTCCGAGACCTGTAGTCCGCGCCGGCGAGCCCGCATCCGGATCGCGACGTTGTGCTCTTTCGAGCCCGTAAAATAGTGCAGTGCCGCGCCATAGCTGGCCTCCGGCACGACCCGGAGGTCCACGGGAAGTCCCGAGCGGAGCACGACGCTTCCCCGAGTCGTCCCTGCCATCTCGACCCGTCCCACGCCCTCGAACGAGGTGAACCGGCGCATGATTTCTTCGGAGTCGCCGTCGACCACGGCCAGGAGGTCGATGTCGCCGACGGTCTCCTTGCCCCTTCGATGACTCCCCGCCACTTCCAGGCTCTTCAGGCCGGGACTCCCATTCAGATGCTCGAGCAGCGGGCGCAGATACTGGACGGCGTCGTGCCGGAGGAACCGACCCTGGTGCTTCCTGAAGTCGTCGATGGATCGCAGGATCTTCTCGGCGCTCTTCCGGCCGAAACCCGACAGGGTCTCGACCCGACCTTCCCGGACCGCCGCCTCGAGTTCGTCCACCTCCGTGATCCCGAGCTCCTTCCAGAGCTTCGCGACCTTCTTCGGGCCCACTCCGTCCAGCCGCGTGAGGACCGCCAGCTCGCGGGGGACCTCCCGTGTGACCTCCTCCAGAATCGCCAGGTCGCCCGTCTCGAGCAGCTCTTGGATGTGCGACGAGATGTCCTCGCCGATCCCAGGCAGATCGGTCAGCTCGTCTCCGGCCGCCGCCATGTCCGCGACCCGGCGGGTGAGACCCTTCACGGTGCGGACCGCGTTCCGGTAGGCACGCACGCGGAACGGGTTCGCGTCCCCGATTTCCAGAAGATCCGCCAGCTCTTCGAGCCGGCCCGCGATCTCGAGATTCTCCATTCCAGGGCGACCCCTCAGGAACGCCGGGACGGCGCCGCGCGGGACGGCACGCCGACCTGGAGAGACTCACCATTCCGCACCAGGTCGATCTCGAGCCCCGCATCGAGGGGAACCTCCTGCACCACCTGCATGAAGCCCGTGGGAGAGTCCACTCCGCGACCGTTCACTCGCCGGATCAGATCTCCTCGGTGAACGGCTCGCGACGTGGCCACGCCGTCCGTGTGCAGCACCACCACTCCGGTCAGATCCGCCGGCAGGTCGAATGCGACACGGTCGTCGAGAGACGCGTTCCGGACCGTGATTCCCCGCATGCGGACGATCGGACGCTCTCCCTCCATCGAGATGAAGTCCACGTCCGGTGCGGCCTTGAGCAGTGCAGGGTCGATCCGGATTCTCGCGCCCGTACGCACCGCGAGCGCGAGCGCGTCGGAAGGACGCGAGTCGATCTCACGGATCTGGTCGTCCAGACGAATCCGGAGCAACCCGTAGTACAGGTTCTCGCGCACGTCGTGAACGAGGACCTCCTCCAGGGTACCGCCCAGGTCTTCCAGGACATGCACGAAAAGATCGTGCGTGAGGGGACGGGGCATGGCCATGCCGCTTCGCGCCCGGGCGATGGCGAGTGCCTCGGCGTTCCCGATCCAGACAGGCAGAACGCTCTCCCAGTTCGCGTGGAGAAGGGCGAGCGGCTGCCCATGCTGAACATCGAGGCCCACCGTCGCGACCTCCACGTCGAGGAAGCCGGAGAGGTCGCGTTCGGAAGCCGGCTCGGAGGCGGCCGGTCCCCCGGCACTCGCTCTGGAGGCACCCCCTCCCATGCACCCACCGAGGGGGGCGAGAAGTGCGAAGACCACGAGCGCAGCCATCCGGAATTGGATCGTCTCTGGGTGAATTCTCATAGATCCTGCCTCTACCCATGCCGCCGAACAGTGTGCGCGGGCCACACGCGGCCATGTGGCCCGGGCGTTTCTCCGGGTCCTCACACCTCGAGCCCGGCCTCCCTCATCTTCGCCAGGAACGCCTCCTCGTCGAGGATCTCGACATCCAGCTCGCGGGCTTTCTCTCCCTTGGCGCCGCCCCCGGTACCCTCGACCAGGTAGTCCGTCTCGCCGCTCACGGACGAGATGGTGCGTCCCCCTGCCGACTCCACGAGCTTCTTCGCCCGCGCCCGCGACATCGATTCGAGGCCCCCCGTAAACACGAAGCGCAGACCTTCGAGGGGGCCACCCTCGCCCGACTCGGTGACGGACAGCTCCCCCATCTCGGCGAGGACGTGGTCGATCGCTTCCGCTATCCGTGGCTCTGCGAAGAACCCGCGGATCTGCTCGGCCATCTTCGGTCCGATCCCGGGCACGGACTGCAGCTCCTCCTCGTCCGCGTCGCGGACCGCCTCGAAGCTGCCGAAGTGCTCGGCCAGGTCGCGGGCGACGGCCACGCCCACCTCCGGGATACCGAGCCCGAACACGAACCGGCGCAATTCGGTGGCTCGCCGGGCCTGGATGGCCGACACCAGGTTGTCCGCCGACTTCTCGGCGTATCCGGGGAGGGACTCGATCCGGTCCCGGCTCAGATCGAACAGGTCGGCCAGCTCCCGAACCATCCCGCGTCCGACGAGCAGGGCGGCGGTCTCCGATCCCAGACCCTCGATGTCCAGGGCGTCGCGGGACGCGAAATGGGTGATGCGTCCCTTGAGCTGGGCCGCACACCCGAATCGGTTGGGACAGAGGGTGTAGGGACCGCTGATCTCGACCGGGGTGCCGCAGTTGGGACAGCTTTCGGGCATCTGGAAGGGTGCGGAGCGGCTCCGGCCCTCCTCCGGAATCACCTCCACGACCTGGGGGATGACGTCCCCCGCTCGCTGGATACGTACCAGATCGCCCTCCCGGACATCCTTCCGTTCGACCTCCTCACGGTTGTGGAGGGTGGCCCGGGACACCGTGACCCCACCCACGTCGACGGGCAGAAGGAGTGCAACGGGAGTCAGAGTCCCCGTGCGCCCCACCTGGATCCCGATCCGCTCGATGCGGGTCACCTCCTTTCGCGGCTCGAATTTGAAGGCCAGCGCCCAACGAGGGTGCCTCGAGGTCGAACCCAGATCCACACGATCATCCAGATCGTTCAACTTCACCACCACACCGTCGATCTCGTAGTCGAGCGAGTCCCGCGCTTCGCGATATGCCTCGTGATAGGCCAGCACTTCCTCCACGTCGGAGACCCGCTCCACCCGATCCGGCACCCGAAAGCCCCAATCGCGGAGGGCCTCGATCGACTCGAAGTCCGTGCGAAACGATTGTCCACGGACGTCGAGCACGTCGTAGGCGAGACAGTCCAGCGGGCGCGCCGCCGTGATCGACGAATCGAGCTGTCGGATCGCCCCGGAGGTGGCATTCCTGGGGTTCGCATAGGGCTCGCTCCCCTCCTCCAGCAGCGACTCGTTCAACGCTTCGAACTCCGAAAGGGGCATGAGGACCTCGCCCCGAACCGCGAGAAGCTTCGGGACGGATCGAGCATCCGATCGCAGGCGGAGGGGCACCGTACGGATCGTCCGGGCGTTCTCGGTCACCCCTTCCCCTTCGCGACCGTTCCCACGCGTGACGGCCCGGACGAGGACCCCGTCCTCGTAGACGAGCTCGATCGAAACCCCATCCAGCTTGGGCTCCAGGAGGTACTCTACGGTCCCGGACTCCACACCTCGGCGCACCCGCTCGTTGAACCGCCGGACCTCATCGGGGTCCTGGGTCGAATCCAGCGAGAGCATCGGGGCCGTGTGAGCGACCGTGGGAAGATCGTCGCGGGGGTCCGCCCCGACGCGCTGTGTGGGCGAATCCTCGGTGCGGAGGCCGGGAAAGGCCTCTTCGAGCGCTTCCAGCCTCGCAAAGAGCCTATCGAACGCGGCATCCGAGATCTCCGGACGCCCCTCGACCCGATAGAGGTACTCGTGATGTTGGATCTCACGACGCAGGGCTTCCACCTGTCCGGCCGCCTCGTCCTCGGAGAGGTCCCGGGGGGGAACGTCGAGTCCGTCCAGGATGTCGGTCATGGCATCGGGATTCCGTGTTCGTGGGCCGCCACGGGGTTCCGGCCAGGACCCGCTCCTGGCTTCCTCGTAGCGAGCCCCCTACTATTGCGCGCCTGTTCGAACCCGATCTGTATTCTCGGTCGTGGTCGGGTCGCGTGGAAGGGTTCGCGCTCCGGGAGACCGGAAGACGGGCGGAAGAAGGCGGGCGAAGGAATTCGGAGATCGGTCCGTATATACGGCCGGAGGGAGGGCGGTCCACGTCGCACACACCGCCCTCTCCCACGATACCATCGAAGGTTGCCCTGGTGCACCACTACACCAGCAACCTGTCCATACGGGGGAGCGCTCTTGCAGCCGGAGGTCGAGAGGGAGCTGGTCCGGAAATGTCGCGCCGGAGACACGAAATTCTACGAGCCGATCGTGCGGGCCTACGAACCCCAGGGGCTCCGACTGGCGCTGGGGATGATGGGCAACTCCGACGACGCGCGCGATGCGCTTCAGGAGGCCTTCGTGAAAGCCTTCCAGTCGTTGGGTCGCTTCGATACGACCAAGGCGTTCGGTCCTTGGTTCTTCCAGATCCTCCGCAACCAGTGTCGCGACCTGCTCCGTCGCCGCAAGAGCCGGTTCCAGGTCGAGGTCGTGGGAGACGGGCTCCTCGACGGCCGGCGGGACACGGGGCCCCGGAGCGCGGAGCGAAGCCGCAGTCGAGGCGAGGCCCAGCGCCTCCTGTGGCGGGGCCTCGAGACACTCCAGCCGGAACAGCGTGAGGTCATCGTGCTCAAGGAGCTTCAGGGGCTTCGGTACCAGGAGATCGCCTCCATTCTCGAGATCCCCGAGGGAACCGTCGCGAGCCGTCTCTATCATGCGCGCCGGGCGCTGAAGGACGCACTCGACGCGTTGGGTGCGACGTATCCGTGAAGATCGAACAACCGGGAGGCCGGACGAAGGTCCGGAGAAGTCGATGTCGGACCGCGAAGTGACGCACGAGACCCTGATGCGGTACCTCGACGGGGAACTGCCCCCCGAGGAGCGCCGCGCTGTGGAGGCACGCGCCGAGCACTCGACCGAGCTCCGCCGTGAGCTCACCCTGTACCGCGCACTGCACGAGGATCTCGCCGGGCTGTCGTTCGATCGTCGGACCGCCCGCGAGTCCGTCTGGGGGCAGGTGAACCGGCGGCTCGCGCGTCCGATCGGCTGGCTCCTGCTGGCCGCGGGGACCGTAGCGTGGCTGGTCTACGCCGTATACACCTTCGTCAGCTCCGAGGCCCCGCCCTGGGAGAAGCTGGGTACCGGCGCCGTCGTCATCGGCATCCTGATACTTCTCGCGTCGGTGATCTACGAGCGATATCGTGAGATCCTGACCGACCCGTACCGTCACGTGGAGCGCTGACCCCCATGGTGCTCACCACCACGAGCAGCATCACCGGCTTGAGGATCACCCGGAACCACGGGCTCGTCCGGGGGAACACGATCCGCACCCGGCATCTCGGGAAGGACATCCTCGCGGTCCTCCGCAACCTCGTGGGAGGCGAGGTCCCCGAGTACACCAAGATGATGGGTGAATCCCGCGAACAAGCGATCGACCGGATGGTCGAGGAGGCCCAGTCGCTCGGAGCGAATGGGATCGTGTGCGTTCGCTTCCAGACCTCCGAGATCATGAAGGGAGCTTCCGAGATCCTCTGTTACGGCACCGCGGTCACACTCGAGGACGATGAAGACGGCTAGCCGCGCTCCCGCATGGGGAGCCGTCTTCCTCGCGGCCGTCGTAGCGGCCGGATGCGCCGCCGGCCCGGGCACCGCTCCCCCGGCCCCGCCGGGGGTCCCGCTCGATGTCCGACTCGAAGCCCTGCTCTCGGAGCCCCCCTTCGACCGTGTGCACTGGGGCGTGCTGGTCGTGGAGCCCGCGACGGATCGTGTGCTGTACGAACGGAACCCCGACCGACTGTTCATTCCGGCGTCGAACATGAAGGTCCCGGTGGGGGCCGCGGCGCTCGGCCTCCTGGGCCCCGACTATCGCTGGGAGACCACGTTCTACGCCCGCGGACGCCCCGTCGAAGGCGTACTCCCGGGAGACCTCTACCTCCCGGGACGGGGCGATCCCACTCTGGGCGCGCCTTTCTTCGACCCTCCCGATCGTGCTCTCGAGGCACTCGCGGATTCGCTCTGGGCTGCCGGAGTCCGTGAGGTCGAAGGTGCACTCGTGTTGGACGCTTCGGCCTGGGACTCCACGACGGTGCCCGAATCCTGGATGATGGAGGACCTCGACGGCGCCTACGGAGCCACCGGAGGAGCGTTCGCCGTCCGGACCGGAGAGCTCGAGATCGAAGTCCGGGCCGGATCCGATCCCGGCGATCCGGCCTCGGTGTCGTGGGTGCCCCATGGCCCGCGTCTCCGGTCGGACGGGGGGTCCGTGGCGAATGATTCCGATCCGGCGGCCGCGGCCGCCCCCCAACCAGCCCCGGCCGCCCCCCAAGAGGATACCGCACCCGAAGACGCGCCCGGGAACCAGAACAGTCGGAGCTCCACGACAGCAGCCTTCGAACCATTCGTGAGGCACGATGTAGTCACCGTTTCGTCTCCCCCCGACGGGGGCGCCCCGCCCGAGATCCGGGTGGAGTTCCGGCCCGAATCCCGGCACTGGCGAGTGACGGGAGCGATCGAGGTGGGCGCGACCCGGACGTTCACGCGGTCCAGCCGGGATCCGATCCGGCTTGCCGTGTCCGCACTGGCGGGCGCTCTCGCCGATCGAGGCATCGAGGTGCACGGTGGCGGCCGGATCCTCTGGGATGCGGGGATCCCGCTCGAGACCCGCTGTGCTTCGGGCCGGATCGCCGGGTGCGCGGAGATGCTGCGCATTGCGGGCCTGGCCTCTCCACCCCTGGCCGAGGTGGTCCCGGCGATCCTGGCGCCGAGCCAGAACTGGATGACGGAGCAGGTGGTGCGCACGCTCGGCGAGGAGGTGGGTGAGACGGGGAGTTGGGAGGATGGGTTCGATGCGATCCTTTCGTACCTCGAGCACGAGGCGGGGATCGAGCCCGACCACTTCCACTTCGAGGACGGATCGGGGATGTCGGCGCAGAATCTCGTCTCTCCGCGTGCGATCGTGGCGACCCTCGCTCACGCACGCTCCCGCCCCTGGGGCGACGGATTTCGCGAAAGCATGGCCCGTCCCGGCGCGGACGACACGACACTCCAGTCGCGGCTATCCGGACTCGAGGGACGCGTATTCGCCAAGACCGGCACGATCAGCCATGTGAATTCGCTCTCGGGCTACGTCCTCCACGAGAACGGGCAGACGTGGATATTCAGCGTCCTTTCGAACGGCGCGAACCTCCCGGCCGGCGTGGTGCGCGAGCGGATCGACGCGGTCGTGGGTGCGGTGGCGGAGGCTCAGGGCAGGGACGGGCCTCGGTCGCTCCCGGACTAAATGTGCGCACCAAGGACGTTGGTGACGCGCAGGGTCAGGGGCTGCTGGAACGAAATGCGTCGCCCTCGTCAAGCGGGCGAGGCCTCCGCCGCGGGATCGCCATCGAGCGCAAGCGCCGCCGCCCGGCGCCCTTCCGCTATGAACCGGTCCAGATGCTCGAAGTCCAGCGTTTCGAATCGACCCACCTCCGGACGGATGTACAGAAGCTGGGGGCCCTCCCAGGCGGCGAGTGTCTCCCGGCGCCGTGCCCCGGCCATGATCGAAAACACCCTTTCGTGGATTGCGAGCATGCCGCGTTCGACGACCCCGGCCGCATTCGACTCGTCGCCCGCAGCCACGTCGATCACGACGATCCCCGTGGCGCCCAGCTCGGCGGCCCGGCGGATGGGAAGGGAGTCGCACGTCCCTCCATCCACGTACAGCCCTCCCGGGAGCGGGCAGGGTGGATAGAAGACCGGGAGTGCGGAGGAAGCGTACAACGCCTCACTGAGAGGGACGTCCGTCCGAGCGCCGATACCGAACCACTCCGTTCGGCCGGTTCCGAGCTCCACGGCGTTGGCCTGGAACCGGATCCGAAGCGCTTCCCATCCCCCTTCCGGGACGACCCGCTCGAGATACCTGCGCAGCACGTCTCCGCGGTAGAGCGAGGGCGCGCGAACCCCACCGACCCACAGGGCCCGACGAGACATCTGGGCAATGTCGTCCTTCACCAGCGCCCGGGCCTCTTTCTGCAGGTCGCTCACCGGGCGGCCCTCGGAGAGGCACGCCCCGACCAGCGCCCCGATGCTCGTGCCGACAATCCCTGTCGGCTCGAACCCGGCCTCGACGAGGACCTCCCAGGCCCCCAGATGCGCGAGACCGCGAAGGCCTCCACCTCCCAGCACGAGCCAGGGCTCGGCCCCCAGTTCCACCCCCCCGAGCTCGATACCCCGCGCCTCTTCCCCACCGAACCACTTCCCCATCCCGAGCATGCGCTCTCCTTGACGACACTGGTTCCCCCCGATTCCTCTTCGCGGCCCGGCGCCCTTCATGCCTCCGGGGGGCCCTCGAACCCCCGTGCTCGGCCCCCTGCGCCTGGTGCGACCCGGATGCTCGACCCGACCTCCCACGAGGCGTCGATGAAACCCCTCGTAGCTGCCGGCGTTCTCTGCCGGCCCCGATGGGCTTCGAAGGAGCCCTGAAGCCGTTGAAAATACGGCGGAAACGCTCTTGACGCTCCCCGGGTGCGAAGTCTAGCTTACGATAATCAGAATCATTATTGATAAGCATTCTCAACCTGCTCTCGGGTTCCAGCTGGAACCCATCCGAATTCATCCTTTCGATCCTGGCAAGTCGATGAGCGAGACCCCGATCCTTTCCATCAAGAATCTCCACGCGAAAGTCGCGGACGAGGAAACCGAGATCCTCCACGGTGTGGACCTCGAGCTCCGAAAGGGTGAGATCCACGCGATCATGGGCCCGAACGGATCCGGCAAGAGCACGCTGGCCAAGATCCTCGCAGGCCATCCGGTCTACGAGGCCACCGCCGGAGAGGTCCGCTTCGAGGGTGAAGACATTCTCGAGCTTGAACCGGACGTACGCGCCCGAGCCGGGATCTTCCTCGCGTTCCAGTATCCGGTGGAGATCCCGGGAGTCTCGATCGCCAACTTTCTCCGCACCGCCATGCAGGCGCAGCTGGAGGAAGGAGAGGAAGTGGACCTGTTCGAGTTCCAGGACCAGCTCATGGACCGGATGGAGCTCCTCCAGATGGATCACTCGTTCGCCGAACGTCCGGTGAACGACGGGTTCTCGGGAGGGGAAAAGAAGCGCAACGAGATCCTTCAGATGGCCATGTTGAAGCCCAAGCTGGCCCTCATGGACGAGACCGACTCGGGCCTCGACATCGATGCTCTTCAGGTGGTCGCGAGCGGAGTGAAGCGACTGCACGAGGAGGACCCCGACATGGCGGTCCTGATCATCACGCACTACCAGCGACTCCTGAACTACATCGAGCCGGATCACGTACACGTCATGGTCGCGGGCCGGATTGTCCGCTCCGGCGGGCCGGAGGTGGCCCTGGATCTGGAGGCCGAGGGGTACGAACAGTTTCGCGCCCCCGCGGCGGACTGAATGCGAAGTCCCGCGGGATCGACTGATCCCCCTGATCCTCATGATCCCCGCGGTGTAGTACACGCAGGCCGACATACGAGGGGCCGTTTCGGGGGAGCCGACACCCCCCTTCGCGGTTCCCACGCGGCTCGAGAGCCGCAGTTCGACCCGGGTTGGACCGCAAGCGGTTGCCCGTTCTGACAG
>JBBDIV010000094.1:8341-10199 GCA_040880225.1 Gemmatimonadota bacterium | reverse complement strand
AACTGATCGAGGGGAGGCAGGCCGGTTGGACGGTGATCGGTGCGGACGACCAGGCGGGCGTGATCCAGGCGGAGTCGCGCACCCGGGTATTCCGCTTCGTGGACGACGTAGAGATCCGGATCGGACTGGATGAGGACGGTCAGACCCGGGTCGACATGACGTCCCGATCGCGGGTCGGAAAATGGGATCTCGGAACGAACGCGCGCCGGATCCGCCGGTTCCTCGAGGATCTGGATCAGCAGCTCGAAGCGCGGCCCCGGGACATCCTCCCGATCGACCCTCCCCCTGGCAGCCCAACTACGATGCGGACGTCGCGGGCTTCGGGGACCGGGAGAGGCTGAGGTCCTCTCCCTCGCTGCGGGCGACGACCGATGTGACGGCGAGATCGCCCGTGACATTCACGGACGTCCGGATCATGTCCAGAATCCGGTCGACCCCCAGGATCAAGGCGACGCCCGCCTGGACCTGAGCGCCCAGACCCACCGCATTCAGGACGATGATCAACATTATGATGCCCGCACTCGGCACCCCGGCGGTTCCGATCGATGCGAGGGTGGCGGTCAGAACCACGATGAGTTGGTCCGCAATGGTGAGATCGATCCCGTAGATCTGCGCGATGAACATGACCGCGACGGCCTGGTAGAGGGCGGTCCCGTCCATGTTGATCGTCGCCCCGAGCGGGAGCACGAAGGAAGCGACGCCTCGGGAAATCCCCACGTCCTCGGTGGCGGTCTCCATGGTCACGGGGAGAGTCGCGTTGGAGGAGGAGGTCGAGAACGCCACGAGAGGGGCCTGGGCGACGCTCTTCAGGAAGGACCAGAAGCTCAGCCGCGCCAGGAACCGGACCAGTAGCCCATAGGTGAGAACCAGATGGATTCCCAGGCCCAGGACCACGGTGCCGGAATAGATGAGCAGGCTCTGGAGAAGATCCAGCCCGAACCGCGAAACGACGGCGCCGATGAGCGCGAACACCGCATATGGGGCAAGCTCCATCACCCACTCGATCACCACCATCGACGCGTCGTTCACCCCCTCGAAGAAGGTCACGACCGCATCGCGCCGACTGGGGGCGACCACGCTCACGGCTGCCGCGAAGACGATGGTGAAGAAGATGAGCGGGAGCAGGTCCAGCTCCGCGGCGGCCTGGACCGGGTTCCTGGGAATGATCTCGAGGAGCGTCTCCACCACGGACGGCGCCTGGTCGGCCATGTCCATGGCACCCTGCGCCTCCCCCTCGAACTGCGACGCCAGGGCATCCCGCGTAGCCTCGTCGACCCCCGATCCGGGGGTCAGCACGTTCGAGACGACGAGGCCGATCGTGACCGCGATCGCCGTCGTGCAGAGGTAGAGGCCGAGGGTCTTGCCCCCGATCCGACCCAGCTTGCTCAGGTCGCCCAGCGAGGCCGTCCCCACGACCAGGCTGGCAACCACCAGGGGGATCACCACCATGGTGATCAGCCGGATGAAGGCCGTGCCGATCGGTTCCAGCGCCTGGAGGAGGTTCTGGAGCCAGATGATCCCCAGGATATTCGCGAGAAAGCCGCAGATGCCCCCGAGGACGAGCCCGAGGAGGATCTTCGTGTAGAGCTGCAAGGTGGTGTACCTTCCGGGAGGACGCGCGGCTGCGGGAAAAAGGCGCGACGAACATAGATGCGGCCTCCCCCACCGGCAAGTTGCCCACTACCTTCCCGAGCATGATGGCTTCCAGCTTCCCGCAGGCCGCTCGATCCGTGTGCCGCGGGCGTGGCGGGCTGACCCATGGTCTCGTGCTTTGCGGCGCGCTGCTGGTCGGCTGTGGATCCGAGCCCCCTGTGCAGGACGAATCGAGGGAAGCTTCCCCCATCCCCCCCTCGGCCCC
>JBBDIV010000094.1:0-8331 GCA_040880225.1 Gemmatimonadota bacterium | reverse complement strand
GGCCGGCGTCCCGCCGCTCCTCGCCTCCCCCCCCCCGGCCGAGCCGCAGACCATATTCGATCGGGAATTCCTGTTCCTATCCACCGGGCCGGGGTCCGAGCCTTCGAAGCCCGACTCCCTGGTGGTCTTGCCCTGGCTCTTTCGGGCCCGTGCCGCCTCCGACCAGGTGCGACACACGCAGGCAGTCTGGTTCTCCCGGGGCACGACCTGGGAGGCGCTCGCGGCGGACAGCGTGGCGGTTCCACCCAGCCGCACCCCCTGGCGCATCGTTCCCGGGGAGAGGATCCGGATCGTTGTCGGTTCAGGTGACCGGATCCAGTCCCTCGTTTTCCGGGCCCCACCCCGGGAACTCGAGACCACGGTGGGCGATCTGCTGGCGGAGTGGGAGCGTCCCGGCGGAACCTCGGTCGGACTCTACGGGGCGAGTACGGTCTTCCCTTCAGGTTCGGTGGATGGGATCCTCCTGGATCTCGGCCGACGTTGGGAACCCGGAGCGGAACCGGGCGACTGGCTCTTCGTCCACAACGGCGGAGACTTTCAGCTGTTCATCCAGGAGGAGCCTCCTCTGGCCGATCCACGCGACTCGGCAGCCTATCGGGGATGGACCCGGGTCGCCTTCCAGGACCTTCCATGGGACGAGATCGAGATGCGCTGGACCGAGCTTCGACCGTTCGAAAGCGCGCGCCGGGACATTCCGAGATCATGGGCCTTCGCGACTCCAGGCGGGGAGCTTTCGGGTGTGCTTCAGCCCCTCAGCACCCACCTCGAAGCGGGAAACGGCGAGGGCCCGATCCTCCCGGTGCGCGGCTTCTTCACGGTGGAGGGGACCGTGCAGGTCGAGGGTGAGGAGTTCGAGGTCGTGGGACTGGTCCGACACGTTCAGCGCTGACCGGGTCCGGCCGTGTCCCCCGAACTTCTCAGAAGCCTTCTGACCGTGGTCTTCGGTGCCCTCGCAGGTGGGCTCACGAACACGATCGCGGTCTGGATGCTTTTCCATCCCTACCGACCTCCTCGTATCGGGCCCTTCCGGATCCGATTCCTGCACGGGGCGATCCCCAAGAATCAGGACCGACTGGCCGAAGCGGTCGGTCGCACCGTCGGGAACCGCCTCCTCACGGAAGCGGACCTCACCCGGATCCTCACCAATCAGGAGTTTCGCGACGCCTTCGACCGCCGGCTGGAGGGGTTCATCCGGAGTGTCGCCGAAACCGAGCGAGGTTCGCTGCGGGATCTCCTTCCACCGGAGTTCCTGCGCGAGATCGAGCCCATGCTCGAAGGTGTGGTGGACCTGCTCGAGGGTCGGCTGGGCTCGTGGCTCGATTCGCCCGACTTCGAGCGGACGGTCGAAGCGAGGGTCGAGAGCCTCCTCGACGGTCTGGCCGGCCACCCGGTTCGGGAGCTTCTGACCGAGGAACGCGAGGCGGCCCTCACCGATGCGGTCGAGACCTGGCTGGATGCGATCGTCGATCGTCCCGGATTCCGAAGGGCCGTCAGAGACTATCTGGACAGGGTATCCACCTCCCTCCTGCGTGACGATCGGACGTTCGAGGAGGTCCTTCCCGCAGGGCTCGCCGCTTCCCTCGAGCGCGCGATCTCGAGCTATCTGCCGCTCGCGGTCCAGAAGCTGGGAGGTATCCTGGAGGATCCGGGAGCCCGGGCCCGGCTGGAGTCCGTGGTCCACGACATGTTCCAGCGATTCCTCCGCGACCTGCGATTCCATCAGCGGATGATGGCTCGGCTGGTGGTGACGGAAAGCACCCTCGACAAGATGTTGCGTACCCTGGAAGAGGAGGGGGCGGAACACCTCTCCGAGATGCTCCGGGATCCCGCGGTACAGGAAGCCACGGCGATCAAGATCAACGACGCCGTCTACGACTTCCTCGAGCGGCCCGTGACCTCGGTGCTCGGGAAGCCGGGAGACGAGAACGTGGAACGCGCAAAGGAGACGATCGTCGAATGGATCGTGACCATGGGCCGCGATCCGGAGACGCTTCGGTTCCTGGCGGACCGGATGCGGCTCGGAGTCCGGCGCGCGGCCGAAAACACCTGGGGAGACCTGCTCGGGAGCGTTCCTTCCGGAAAGGTCGCAGGGAGTATGGTCGCGGTGGCCCGCTCGAACGCGGCACGGGAAGCATACCGCGAAGTGCTCACCCACTTCCTGCGCAGCCTCCTGGACCGCCCCATCGGGCGACCCGCCCGGTGGCTTCCTTCGGGTTCGCCGGGGCGAATCGAGCAGGTGCTCTCCGAGCCTCTATGGGGTTGGCTGCAGGGACAGATCCCCGAGATCGTGCGCACCCTCGACGTGGCCCGCCGCGTCGAAGAGAAGGTACGCGGCTATCCGACGAAGAAGATGGAAGCCCTGGTCCGAAGGGTGACGGAGCGGGAGCTCCGATTGATCATACGACTGGGATACGTGCTCGGGGCCGGGATCGGTGGGATGCTCCTGGCCGTGAACGCGCTGCTGGGGTAAGCGGGCGAGCCCGATGCCGTCAGATGCCGCGGGAATGCCTAGAAGGGAATCACCTCATCCGGAAGGGCGTGCGCGCCTGCCTTCGACGACTGCGAGAGCCCTTCTCGATCTTCTTCTGCATGAGGTTGAACACCGTCCGGTGCCGCTTCACACGCCCGTGCTGACCTTCTTCCTCCAGGCGCTCATCGATCTCCTCGAGCGGTTGTTCGTACCGCCTGGGGAGACCCAGCCAGAACCCGAACCCGAGCGCTGCGACGAAGGAAAGCACGATGAACACGGCCATTCTGGTCTCCGGACCTCGGTCCCGAAAAGTGCGATTGCCTCCCGCAAAGATAACCGGGCATCCACGTGGGAGTTCCGACGGGGTGCGATCGGGACCGATAGGGACCCGGCACCGATCGCGTACCCGCGAGTGGCATGCCTACGGATTCGATCGATCCGCTCTTCGATCCTCTCGGGCCGCACCCTTCTCGGCCGCCGTCTCCTCGCCCTTCACGGTCTCGAGAACCAGTAGGCCTATGCTCGCGCCGAGCACGATCGGGATCAGATTGGTTCCGATGGCCACCATTCCAACGATGGGCCAGAAGATCAGGTGAATGAAGTCGTAGCCGCCCGGAAGCATGCCGGTCCCCGCCTCCTGTACGTGTGCGTCGTCTACGGTCCAGCAACTACCGGACCGCCCGAAATATGGGCTCGGTAGGCCCGCCTGTCGAGGTTGGCTCTCCAACCCGCCTGGACCGCAGGGGGATCAGCGGGGACATCGACCCTCAGCCGCCGTCCCCGAGGAGCAGATCGGTGCGCTCGATCCGGCGAACGCCCACTCGAAGCGATGCGGCGATCACGGCCACGGTGAGCACGAACGCTCCCCCCAGCCCCATTACCAGTGGAAGGATCTCGGCGCGGGCCGGTGCCCCTACCATCCGGGCCTGCAGAAAGCGCTGGACCGGCCATGCCTCGAGCACGATGACGACGGCCAGATAGCTCACGGCGGCCATCATGAACACCAGCCCCCCGAAGGAGGTCGGAATCTCCGCCGGATTCTCGGTCTTGTAGTTGGGGTAGACCGCTCCGAGAGCCAGTGCCATGGCCGTGAAAGCCAGGGTGACGGCCACCATCGTAATGGTCGAGAGGACGAGGAGGAAAGACGAGACCCCGAGAATGAGCTCGGTGACCACGATGAGGGGAATGGCGATGGCCAGGATCGGGAGGGTACCCACCCAGTACTTCGTCCAGAAGAGTCGCGCGGGTCGCAGAGGAGACGACCTCAACAGCCAGGTCATCCGGCCCTCGAGTGAGATCGCCGGAAAGACGAATCGCGCGGCAATGGCCGCGACCACGAATCCGGCGAGTCCGAGGTTGAGGAACGCGATGAGGTTCACCAGGAAGAAGGAGAGATCCTCCGAGGTCGAGACCGGAAGGACCTGGATGTTGTAGACGTACACTACGACCAGAACGCCCAGGAGAATGAGCTGCGACCACTGGGTGGAATCCCGGAAGAAGACCCGGACCTCCTTGAGCAGGAGCTGCCGGGTGGTGAGATCGAATCCGCCCAGGAGCCCCTCCCAGAACACCCGTCGCCGCCGGCTCTCCCTGCGCTCCGCTCCCTCCTGGGCACGCGAAAAACCCGAGGCGTAGAACCGGGCATGCAGCCACCCTCCGATCGCGAGGAAGGCCGCGGCCGTGGAAAGCAGGAGAAGGAACGGGAAGGGATCGAAGTTGCCGTTGAGCCACGTGATCATGGCACTGGAAGCCCACTCCGAGGGAAACCAGGGCGAGGTCGGGGCCTGGAGAGCCGCCATGAAGTCGACCAGACTCTGGAACTCGTCGGGTCGGATCAGTCGCTCGGGTCGGAGAAACCGGAGCAGTACCACGACCGCCCCGACCCCGAAGAAGGCGACGAGCGCGAGCAGGTCGCGGGTCCTTCGCGCGGGGAAGAGGTTCACCAGGGCCAGGGTCAGCGCCGAGCCCACGACCGCCGGGAGGAGGAAAAACGCAAACATCACCCCGCCGGCGAGCAGGATGAAGCCCGGCCCGGCCCCGTACATCACGGCGTAGGCCGCGAGGATGGGAACCACCAGGAGAGCGACCATCCACGACGAGTTGACCCCGGTTTCGAGCAGTCGGGCCCAGTAGACGTGGATGGAGTCGGCGGGGGACGCGGCGAGCATCTCCAGATCCCTGGCCAGGAAGAAGGTGGACAACGACGCGATCACGTTGGACAGAAGGAGGATCATGAGGAAGGTGAGGAGGGCCAGCCCCAGCATCTTCGCGGCCAGGAGATCGCCGATTCCCTCCGCTCCTCGAAAGTACAACAGCATCCGAAAGAAGAGGGTGAAGACGAGGCTCCAGAAGAGGAAGGTGGCCACGGCCAGGACTCCCAGCTTCACATAGCTTCGACGGCCCTTCAACGCCCGATTTGCTCGTGCGAAGAGCTTCGGTCGGATGAGCGGGAGAACCCCGATCCGGACCGCTCCGCGACCGGCCGCCCCCATCAGTGGTCCAGCACTCCGCCGAGCCCCTTCACGAGGTCTTCCACCGCCTCGCCTCCGGTCACCTTGAGGAAGATCTCCTCGAGCCGGGCTCCTCCTGCATCGGCTTGTGACCGGAGCTCATCCATCGTGCCGAGCGCGATGATCTCTCCCTCGTAGATGATCGCGATGCGATCGCAGAGGACCTCGGCGACCTCCAGGGTGTGGGTGGAGAGGAAGACCGTTCCTCCCTGCGCGACGTAGGCCCGAAGCAGGTCCTTCAGGATCCGGGCCGAACGAGGATCGAGGCCCACCATCGGCTCGTCCACCACGATCAGCTTCGGGTCGTGGATCAACGCCGACGAGATGAGGAGCTTCTGACGCATTCCGTGGGAGTAGCTCTCGATCAGCTCGTCCTTCCAGGGCGTGAGTGAGAACAGCGCGAGAAACCGATCCGCGCGGCTCTCGAGCTCGGGGCCCTCGTAGCCCCAGAGTCCCGCCACGAAGCGGAGGAACTCGCCCCCGGACAGCTTTTCGTACAGGAAAGGGCGGTCGGGAATGTACCCGATCCGCCGCTTCGCCCGCTCCGGCTCGACCGACATGTCGATCCCGTCCAGACGGACGCTTCCCGCGGACGGCTGAAGAATGCCGGCGACCATGCGGATCGTGGTGGTCTTTCCCGCCCCGTTGGGTCCCAGGAAGCCGAAGATCTCACCGGGCTTCACACTCAGGTCGAGGCCCCGTACGGCCGCGAAAGAGCCGTAGCTCTTGGCGAGTCCCTCGAGCTCCAACATCGGTGTCACGGCGGCATCCCCCGGCACCGATCCGGCCGACGGACCGGGGGTAGGCCCCGAACGCGGGCCCGAAGATGTGGGCACGGCGCCTTCCAAGCTCATTGCCCCTCCAGCACCTCGATCTCCAGACTACCGACCAGTCGAGCGATCTCGAGCTGTCGGGCGAGCCCTCCCGTGACGAATCTCAGATGGGCGGCGTCGGCGGGAATCTGGCCCAGGGTGGGATCGACCGGAACCCAGTCGTCCAGCCAGACCTCGGGCCAGGCGTGGTAGAGAAAGGTGCCGTCCAGGTAGACGAGTCCGACCGCGATCCGTGCCGGAAGCCCGAGGGATCGAGCCATCGCGACGTAGAGTACCGTGTGCTCGTTGCAGTCGCCGCTGCCGCTCTCCAGGACCTGTGTCGCCGAGGGAACGGACAGCGACACCTCCTTCTCCAGCATGCCATAGACGGCACGGGTCAGCCGTTCCGCGACGAACCGTGGATCCGAACGTCCGCTTCGACCTCCGACGGCCCGGCGCGCGGCCTCCGTGATGCGCGGATCACCGCTCTGGATCAGAGGCTCGGCTTCGAGTGCGACGCGAAGATCCATCCGAGGGTAGGGGAGCTCGTACCCTGGGTCTATGTCGGACCAGGTGGGACGCCTGACCACCAGGGTATCACCGCGGAGCTCCTGCCCACCGCCCTCGAGATCGAACCCATCCAGATCCACACCCGTGAGGACGAAGCGGAGCTCGTCACGGTTCGTGGCATCGCCCAGATCCAGGTTGGACCCGATCGCGGTCGAGTAGACGAGATCACCGGGCATCGCCCCGCCGCGGAGCGCGATGCGCCGATCGTTCTGGGCCTGCACCGCCAGCTGGTAGGGGGTACGCTCCAGGGAGAAACCGATCGGCGACGAGGACCGGATGATCCTCCCGTCCTGGTCGATCCAGCTCTCCACGCTCACACCACCGACCTGCTCGCGAAGATGCCATGCCTCGGTCGGACGGGTCTCGCCGGGCAGCCAGCGCCCGGTCCCGGACTCCGCGACCGCGGAGTCCGGTAGCATGAGCGTGTCGCGGCCGAGTACCTCGATCTCGACCGTTCGTAGCGAGACGGTGGAAGGATCGAACACGGGGAAGCGAAAGGTGCGGCCCACCTCGAGATCCCCCCCCATGGCCAGACGGATGGGGAGGGCTGCCGCGAAGGTCGGTGTGTCTCCCACGCGGAAGCTGAGCTCGTCGGAACCGGCTTGGTTGTTGATGCGGACCTGGAGCAAGGAATCTCCCTCGACCGTCCCCTCGGCAGAAAAGTCCCCGGCGCCCGAAGTGAGAGAGAACGAAAAATCCTCCATCTGGAGCGCCGGGTTCAACGTCACCCGGGTACGAGCAACCGCGCTCTCGGGCCGACCCATGGAGTGGAGTTCCAACGTCACCATATCATCGATCCGGAAGCCCTCGGGAACCGTGTCCAGCCGGGAGGAAGAGATTCCCACGACCTCACCCTGCATGGCGACCGAGTAGAAGTACGTGCCCGGATCGAGCGCGGTGGCGGCCCGAGTGAGTCGGGTGAGCTCGGGTTGGAAGTATTCCCACCGGACCTGCCACCCTACGAGCCCGATCCAGACGAGCACCACGAGCACACCGAGCGATCTTCTCACCGTGGGAGCGTGGAGTCGGGACCGAAAATCCTGGACGCCTCCCGAACGAAGACCTCCCGGTCGTACTCCCCCGATGCGAGGATCAGGACTTCGCTGGGGAAGTCGGCCTCCCGGGCGTGTTCATCGAGGACCTGGCACATGATCCGGGCCGAGGATTCGGCATCCAGGTTTCCCGCCCCCGTCCCCAGCGGCGGAACGGCGATCGTGGCGAGGTCCCATTCGGCCGCCTGCCTCACCCCATTCTGGAACGCGCGTCGGATCCGCTCGGTCGAGATGGGCTCCTCGAAGGAGCGGATCACGACGTGGATCAAGAAGCTCGCGCCGAGGCCGCCGGCCGGGGTTACCACGGCACCGCCGACGGGAAAATCCCCGAAGGACCTCAGCCGGTCGAGCACGTCCGGGCCCGCCGCGGTCCCGAGGATCCCATCGACCGCGGTGCAAGGCTCCATGTCGGCGCCGATCGAGCGCATGAACGCATCGGCCTGCACCTGGATGGGGTCCCCCCTGACGACCCGGATCACCGTTCCGAGAGCTCTCTCGCCTTCCGGTACATCAGGCCCGCCTCGTCCCGGAGGTGCTTCCTGTCGTAGAGGATCCCAAGAAGATAGTAGACCCGTGGGCTGTCCGGCTGCAGTTGGGAAGCACGCTCGAGGGTCTCCAGGGCGTCGTCCACCCGGCCCAGTCGGTTCAGGGCCTCCCCACGGTAGAAGTGCGCCGTCGCGTGCTCCGGATCCTGCTCGCACACCCACCCGAGCTCGGTCTCGGACTGCGCGTAGAGGCCCCTCCGGAAGTACAGGATCCCGAGGTTGGCCCGTACGTCGAGCCGGCCGGGCTCGATCCGCATGGCCCTCCGGAGATGGGCCTCCGCATCGTCGTAGCGCCCGAGGGCGGCCAGAGCGGCACCGTGGTTGGTCAGCACCTCCGCGTTCTCGGGCTCGACCTCCAGTGCCGCCTGGAAG
>JBBDIV010000093.1:10107-10472 GCA_040880225.1 Gemmatimonadota bacterium | reverse complement strand
GCCCGCCGCGTCGACGATGAAGTCGATGATGTCGCCTTCGTGGTTGGACTGGAAGGTCTCCAGTGCGACCCCGAGCTCATCGGCGAGACCCTCCAGATCCCGGTCTACCATCTCGAGTGTCTCGTTCCCGTACACTTCGGGCTCACGGAGTCCGAGAAGCTGCAGATTGGGGCCGTGGACGATGGCAATGTTCATGATTGGAGGCTCTCCAGCCAGGACTGGAACTCATCGAAGTCGTCGTCATCCTCGTCGTCGTCCTCCCCTTCCGCGCTGGAATCCCGAGGTCCGGTGTCGCCATGGATCACGGAACCCTCGGCGCTGGGCGACGCGCCACCTGAACCGGCGTCGGACTCCACCGCCGGCCG
>JBBDIV010000093.1:0-10097 GCA_040880225.1 Gemmatimonadota bacterium | reverse complement strand
GCGCGCTGGTGATGCCGGCCCACTTCCCCACCCCCTCCGCCGGCCGCGTCGTCGTTCCTACCGTTTCCTGGTCTGGCGCCAGGTTCGCGACCTGGACGGCATCCGGGGTGAGGGACTCGATCGGCACCGCGTCGGGAGCGAGGGATTCGATGGGCACGGCCCCGGGAACCCAGGCCAGCAGGTCCTGGAAGTAGTCCCCGATCGTTCGGACCCCCTCGGACGTCGATGCCACCTCGGGTTCCTCCGCTTCGGGATCTGGCGAGACGGGCTTCGCTCGCTCGGACCCACCGCCGGCATCGGGATGCCGAGCGCGAAGTTCGGCGAGTCGAGAGGCGATCTCCTCGTCGTCCGGAGCGCGAGCCAGAAGGTGCGAGTAGATGTCCACCGCGCGATCGACGAATCCCTGGCGGGCGTAGACCTCTCCCATCGTGCGAGTAAACAGGGAACGGTCGGGGTCGTCGAGCTCATCCTCCTCGACACCGGCCGGCTCGGGAGTGACCTCGCCGCCCTCTGCGTCGGCCTCGACCTCGATCTCCTCGATCTCGAAGTCCGCCTCCACGACCTCGGATCTCCCTGCCTCGGGATCGGTTTCCGGCGCCCCGGGCTCGTCCGCCTCCAGGCCGAAGTCCTCCTCGATGCCGAACGGGTCGGCATCCCAGGCCATCTCGATCTCGTCGGAGGCCCCCACCGAACCCGTTCCAGCAGGCTCGGGAAACGTCGAAGCCCCCACATCCGTCGTCCCGGACCGCGGCTCTTCGCTCGGGTCGGGCTGCGGCCCCTCCTCGGCGCCGGAACGCCAGAGCGCAGACTCCTCCAGGGCCTCCAATGCGCTTTGGGCGTCGGGGTGGTCGGGCTCCAGTTCGAGCAGGGTCTGGAGATCGTGCATCGCCTGCTCCCGGTCCCCCTCGGCCCTCACGAGATCGGCCCGTTCGAGGAGAGCAAGGACGTTCTCGGGATCGAGGTCGAGAACCCGGTCGAGATGATCTCTGGCCTCGACACGCTCTTCCCGATCCCGACAGACGCGTGCGGCCACGAGGTGGCCCGAGGCGAACTCGGGAAGGCGCCCGAGTCCGTCCCGCAGGAGGGATCCGGCCTCCTCGAGGTCCCCCTTGCGGCGGTATGCCTCCGCGAGAGGCGCGAACGCGCGCCCGTCCGGGTCTCGTGTCGACCAGTAGTGGCTTCTCAGCGTTCGGATTTCCTCGTCCAGGGACTGGGGCACGCTGGATCCCTCCGAGGCGTAGGCTGTAGAAACAGTTTGCACGATCGTCCGAGTTCGGCGGACTGCCGGGGCTCGGTACCGGTACAAGGCCTGAGCGCCCCGACCTCCGCATCGCCCGACGCATTGCCGGGAAAGGTGGTCCGCGCAAGATACGGAAGCCGTGGAAACGGTGTCAACGGACCACGGGCGGTTCGTCCATCCGAAATGCTTGAGCCCCCTCTGGATTGCGGTTAGCTTTCCACCCGCTCGACCCGACCGGTCGGTGGGGGGCTGCCCCGACATCCGTGAGGGTTTCGAAATGCGACTCGCCTCGATACAGGAGGGAGTCCTCAATCAGGGGATCGGGAATACCCGGCCTCTATTTCGTGCGCGACGTGCCAAGGAGTTCGCCGTATGCTGATGCGGCAGATGCGACAGAACACGAAGATCATCATGCTCGTGACGGCGCTCGCGTTCGTCGCATTGATGGTGTTCGAGTGGGGGATGGACATGTCCGGTCGGTCCGGTGGGGGAGGGAGCCTCGGCCGGGTCGGCGGGACGACGGTTTCGGTGCAGCAGTACCAGAACACCGTCCGAAACCTGTACAATCAGATCCAGGCCTCCCAGGAGGAGCCGATCAGCTCGCAGCAGAACAACGAGATCGACGACATGGCCTGGGATCAGGTCGTGAACCAGATCCTCGTCCAGGACGAGCTCGATCGGCGGGGCATCCGGGTCACGGACGACGAGGTCCGTCGGGCCGCACGGGTTTCGCCGCCCCCCGAGTTCCAACAGGACCCGGCGTTCCAGAACGAACAGGGTCAGTTCGACCTCGGCCTCTACCAGCAATTCATCGGTCAGGCCGGTCAGGATCCTCAGTTTCTCCTGCAACTCGAGCAGTACTATCGACAACTCCTCCCACGCAACAAGCTGATCCGCCAGGTCACGGCAGGTGTGTTCGTGACAGACGAAGAACTCTGGCAGAGGTACGTTGACCGCAACGAGCGCGTCGAGGCCACGTTCATCGCGGTCGACCCCGAGATGCGGGTTCCCGACACGGAGATCGAGGTGACCCCGGCCGAGGTCGAGCAGTACTACGACGAGAACGAGGAGGACTTCGAGGTTCCGGCAACCGCCAACATTCGCTACACCTTCATCTCGAAGGCCCCGACCGCGGCGGACAGTGCCGCGGCCCTCGAGCAGGCGCGGGAAATACGTCAGCGGATCGTCGACGGTGGTGAGGACTTTGCGGAGCTCGCCCGAAGCGAGAGCGGGGACCAGGCCTCGGCACAGGCGGGTGGAGACCTCGGGGCCTTCATGCGGAATCAGCTGGAACCGGCCTTCGAAGAAGCGGCGTTCTCGCTTCCGATCGGCGATGTGAGTGAGCCGGTTCAGACGAGCTCGGGCTACCACATCATCGAGGTGACCGAGCGAAACGAGGAACAGGAACAGGTACGCGTGCGACACATTCTCGTGCCGATCGAGCGCGGGGGGGAATCCGAGGTTCGCCTCCTCACCCGGGCCGACTCGCTCGAGACCCTGGCGGAGGACTCATCGATGGAGGAGGCCGCGGCCGCCTTCGGTCTCGAGGTCCGCGAAGGTGAGATCGACGAAGAGGTGGCGAGTCTCCCGCTCGTGGGGAGAGCGGATGAAGCCCAGGACTGGATCTTCACGGATCAGGAGGGCCTCGGTGCCACCAGCCCGCTGTTCGAGAACTCCGATGTCTTCTACATGATCGAGCTTCTGGACGAATCCCCGGCGCGCACGTTGACGCTGGAGGAGGTCTCCGGCGAGATCGAGGCTCAGCTCCGGAGAGAGCGAAAGACCGCGCGCACCATGGAGGTCGCCCAGGAGTGGGCGGAACGGCTCCGTAGCGGTACCGCATCCCTGGAGGAGTTGGCCGAGGAGATCGGCGTCGCCGTTCAGACCGCTGGACCGTTCAGCCGGATGGACTTCGTGCCCGGACTGGGCCAGGCCAGTCCCGCGGTCGGCGTTGCCTTCGGGGTACCCGTCGGTGAGGTCGGTGGACCCGTGGTCGCGCAGGATCGGATCGTGCTACTCCGCGTCGATGAGAAGACCGAGGCCAGCCGGGAGGCCTGGGAGCAGCAGAAGGAGGTCCAGCGGGGCCAGTTGACCAACGAGATCCAACAAGCTCGACTCGATCAGTGGATCGAAGGCCTCCGGGCCGAAACGCGAATCGTCGACAATCGAGCCGAGTACTTCCGGGCGGCCGAGGAACAGGCGGAGCAGGGGTTCCAACAGATGCCCGGGCTCTTCTGAGTCGAGTCCCTCAGCGGATCGATCCGGAGGGGAACTACGATCGTGCAGGAGAAAGAGCGGGCCGCGCCCCCCGCGAGACTTGCCGACTACTGACTCGTGGTCAGCCGTCGCGGCTCACCATTCCCTTCCTCTTCCTTCTCCCGGGCCTCCGCCTTGGCCGAACCGCCGCCGCTCTCCCGGCCGCCGCTCACCCGCGGGTTGTCCTCCGGGACCTTCAGCTCGTTCTCGATCTCCTTCAGCGAGCCCTTGAACTCGCGGATCCCCTTGCCCAGTGAAGAGCCGATCTCCGGTAGCCGCTTGGCACCGAAGAGCAGGAGGACCACGAGGAATATCAGGATGAGTTCCCACATTCCAAGTCCACCGAACATGGTCGTCACGCCTCCTGTGGCTGGTAGAGTTGTTCCGCTCGTGGCCCGACCAGGATCAGATCCAGGAACGGGCCACGAAGGCGACCATTCCGATTCCGACCAGGCTGAGCACATTCAGTGTCAGGACGAGTGGCCCCAGCGTGATCGCCACTGCGACCAGATCCAGGGAGAAGGGGCCCACCGAGGCCGCGACCGAAGTCGTAAGGAAGTCCCTCGCCGCGCTCTGCGGCAAGAAGGCCTCCGAGATCTCGGTCAGCAGGCCGCCCAGGAAGAGTCCCAGAATCAGGGTCCATACCACCCGGGACGATGAGCGGCGGCGACTGTCGAGCAGACTATTCACAAAGCCCGCCGCCCATTCCTGGAACCTCTAAGGCCCGTTGCTCGTCTCCGACGAGTACAATGTAACCTGCGGGAGCGCGCAACACGAAGTTCCGCTCCATGCTCCTGTTTCTGGTCGGAGGTTTGCCGAGCCGTCGAAGCCACCGGCTGCCTGCCCTTTCGGAATGTCCCGTCATCGAGTCCGTTCGATCGCGTAGGTGATCGAAGCCCGCAGGGCGTCCATCGCTTCGCCCGTGGCGGGCACTCCCGCCAGCGCCTCCTCCGCCTGCAGGGCGAAGTCCCGAGCCCGGCTGCGCGCGTAGTCCAGCCCACCGCCTCTGCTCACCAGCCCGATGATCTCGGAAATCTCGTCGTCCGTGGGATCCAGACGAGTGAAGAAGTCCCGGATCCGCATCCGCCCTTTCGGATCGAGATGTCGCATCGCCTCAACGAGCGGTAGGGTGACCTTCCGTTCCCTGAGGTCATGACCGACGGGCTTGCCCGTCCGCTCCTCGCTTCCCTCGTAGTCCAGGAGATCATCCGCAATCTGGAAGGCCATCCCCAGCGCGTGGCCGAATTTGCGCAAAGGCTCCCGGTAGGACTCGACTCCGACCAGCGCACCCATGTCGCAAGCCGCGGCTATCAGTGACGCGGTCTTGCATGCGATCAGGCGATAGTAGTCTTCTTCGGTGAAGTCGAGGGCGTCGTAGGAGACGAGCTGTCGAAGCTCTCCCACGCTCATCTCGTTGGAGGCCCGCGCCAGGGCCTCGATCGCTTCGAGCCGCCCGATCCGGGTCAGCTCCATGACGGAACGCGAGTAGAGGAAGTCTCCCGTGATGATCGCCACCTGGTGGTTCCAGAGGTGGTTCACCGTAGGAAGTCCCCGTCGCAAAACCGAATGATCCACTGCGTCGTCGTGGACGAGGGTCGCGAGGTGAACGAGCTCGATCACGGCCGCGAGGGGCAATGCGTCGTGGTGGGGGCGTCCTTCTACATCGCTTGCGAGAAGTAGAAGGGTCGGGCGAAACAGCTTTCCCCTCATCTTCAAGAGATAGTCGTTCACCTCCTCCTGGAGCTCGAAGTCCGACAGGATGATCCTGCGGATCTCGTCGACGACTCCATCCAGACGCTCCCGGACCGGCTCCTGGAGAAGCGCGAGTCCCGAGGCGGGGCGAACCGGAGTGGACTGTGCGTGAGTCATGGATCGCATGGATTCAGTCGACGAGGACCGCGTCTCAGCGGAGCGCCCTGAGACGCTCCGTGACGTCCCTGAAGTTGATGTCGAGCGAGAAGACCTTCTCGTAGAACTCTCTCGCACTGGCCGTGTTCCCAACCTCCTCGTGCGCCCGCGCGAGGAAGTAGTAGATCCCGAGGAGATCGTCCTCGACCGGGGTCGGGAGGCGAGTGCCGCGTTCCAGCGTGCGAATCGCCACCTCCGGCTCACCCTTGTCGAGGAAACACTGTCCCAGCATCTCGAAGGTAGGGAGGCTCCGCGGCTGGGCGCGCAACGCCTGCTGGAACTCACCGATCGCCTCATCGAGAAGCCCCATCTCCATGAACGCCGTCCCGAGGTCGTAGTGGGCCGTTACATCATCGCTCGCGATGTTCTCGGCAACCTTTTCCTTGAACTGCGAGAGCATCCGCGAGAAGTCCGCCTGCTCGTCTCCGCTGGGCAACTCAGCGGGGACCACCCAGCGGGTGGTCCGCTCGTCTTCGGAGTCGAGCACCATCGAACCGAGATCCACATAGTCCCGCCCACGCGACGATCCGGAGCCGGACTCGCCGGATGCGGGTTCGATGCCCACCCCGGGCCGACTCCTACCCAATGCTTCGGTCGCCCTGAGGTTCGAGGGGTCGAGTGATAGCACCTGCTGGTAGACGGCCTCCGCCTTCTGAGTATCCCCAGAAGCACGTAGGCCGTCTGCGAGTTCGAGAAATGCCTGGATGAGGAGGGTACGCTCTTTGGTTCGGTGGGCGTACTCGACAACACGCTGCCGAAGCTCCATGCGATGCGGCTCGCGAAGCAGGAGCTCGCGAACGACCCGGATGGCCTTCTCGGGGTCCCCGCTCTCGGCGTAGGTTTCGTGCGCACGCTCGAGCGCAGCACGACCTTCCTCCTCCTCACCATCCTCGTACAGAGACTCACCGAGATGACGCCAAGCCTCGGCGTCCGTAACATCTCGCTCCACACGGTCTCGCAGCGCCCTCCGTCGACCGGCTGATGCGTCGGCTTCGTCCTCCCCCAACTCCGCCGCGAGATCTTCCACGAGAAAGGTCTCATCCTCGTCTACCGGAACCCCCTCTTCGCCTTCCAGACCCTCCTCGTACTCCAGCCCTTCCTCCTCGTACTTCAGGCCCTCCTCGCTCTCCGCGAGTCGCTCCCCTGAGGCGTCTGCGACCGCCTCCTCCATCGAGCGCTCGGCCTGGGTCGCCTCGATCCGCCTCTCGTCCTCGTCCGACGAGCCATCATCGAGGTCCCACCCGTCCTCTCGCGTGACTCCCTCGCCGTCATTCCCCTCGACCTCCCCCAGAAGAGGCAGGGGCGCCGCGCCATCGTCTTCCCCCTCTGAAGAGAACTCCAGGTCCGGCTCCATCTCCACGTCCGACTCCATCCCTTCCACAATGGATGCCTCAGGCTGGATATCCCCCAAGGCTCCCTCCTCGTACCCTTCCTCGAACTCGAGATCGGAGTCTTCGTCCCCTCCTGCATCCATCCCGCCATGTGGGCGGTCAACCTCGAGCCAGTCCGGATCCTCGGCCTCCGCGGGAATCTCTTCGGAGAAAAATCCCGACCCCGCGCCGTCCGCGACGGACTGGTGCTCGAGACCGTCGACTTCGTCGGCGCGAACCCCATCGGGCTCGTCGACTTCGGTCAGACCGGCATCCTCGGCGTTCAGACCCTCCGGCTCTCCACGTTCGAGCCCCCCCAGTGGGACCTCCAACTCGAGGTCGGCCGGGTCTGCGGAGGAGAATTCCTGGCCCAACGAGGTTCGCTCGAATCCGGCGGGCTCTCCTTCTTCTCCCGACTCCTCTCCCTCCGTTTCGGCCCCCTCCGATGGCGTATTCTCCGCCGCCGAGACGAGTTCGTCCGCACTCCATTCGGGGCCGGGCTCGGGATGCTCGGGATCGATCGTTCGAATCCTTTCGAACACGTCCTGAGCCGCCTCGGTCTCTCCACTCTCTTCCAAAACCATGTAGGTCTGTTCGAGGTAGAGGATGGCGTCCTCGGGCCGTTCCTGGCCGATCAGCTGATCGGCCAGGAAGAGCCGAGTGTCCACGTCCTTCGGCGCCAGTCCGACGAACTCCTCCAGCGCCCGGAAGGCTTCGTCCGTATCGCCTGCCGCCTGCTTCATCTCGGCGTAGGTGAGAAAGTTCTGACGTGCGTCTACCAGAAACCCCTGGCTCGCACGGATCTGTCCCATACGCAAGAAGGGCGCGGGACGCCTCGGATCGTGGCGGATGATCTTGCGGCAGACGGCAATCGCGTTGTTCGGGAGCTCTGCATCGCGATACAACTGGATGGCGGTGTCGTAGTTTCCCACCGCGCCCTCGATGTCGCCGAGCCGCACCTGCAGATCCCCGACCCGGTTGTAGAGCGCAATATCCGGC
This sequence comes from Gemmatimonadota bacterium, assembly GCA_040880225.1. Classification (GTDB taxonomy): domain Bacteria; phylum Gemmatimonadota; class Gemmatimonadetes; order Longimicrobiales; family Gaopeijiaceae; genus JBBDIV01. The sequence goes on along the minus strand of JBBDIV010000093.1, from coordinate 2,324 downwards.
TCGTCCTCGTCGGACTGCTGGTCGATGGCCTGGAGATACAGGTCGAGCGCCTTGATCCACTCTTCGCTCTGCTCATGGCGACGCGCTGCTTCTTTCAGTGATTCTATCGTCATGTCGTCCCGTCTCGAAGCCGTTGCACCGCCTCCCGCACCTCGGGCGGCGTCGCCGTCCCTGACGCCTTGACCACTCCCGCCAGGTTTTCGATCTCGTTGCCCAGCCGCCCCACGAGGTGCTCTATCAGACGGGAGGATAGAACACGGGAGGGGTCCCGGTCCAGCAGGGCCAGGCGGTCTGCGGCCGCTCCGAAGACCAACTCGTCCGGAAGAAGCCCGATCACCTCCGTAGCCTGGACCGCGCCTCCCGCCGACCGCACCTGGTCCTCCAGAGCCCGAAAGACCTCGAACGGCTTGCGGTTTCGAACATCCTCGAGGTTCATCGACACCTGCATCCGGCCGCGGCTATCGAGCGGGAGGGCCATGGCTCTCAGGCCCTCGAACCCGCCATCACGGTCCCGAAGATCCTTCGCCAGTTCCGCCAGTTCCTCGAGGGTGAGTCCTTCGACTTCGACGTTCCAGGCGAGCAGCACCGGCCGCGCCCCTACGCACACCGCGCCGGCGGTCGGATGGACTCCGGGATGCGTCCATCCCTCGGGGATGAGGTCCGGCGCTCGCTCCGGGGCGAAGCCGGCCACCAGCGATTCGAAACCACCGGCTCGGATCTCTGCGAGGCCGCGTCCCGGAGGGTCGGAAGCCTCGGCATAGAAGTAGACGGGCACGCCGACCTCACGGGCGAGCCGCTCGCCCACCCGATGAGCGATTTCTCGCGCGCGCTCCATGGTCACTCCGATGAGGGGGACGAGTGGGAGCACGTCGAGGGAACCGACCCTGGGATGAACACCACGGTGATCTGTCAGGTCAATCGAGTCGACGGCGATGCGGGCCAGCACGACGGCCGTCTCCTCGATGACTGACGGAGACCCGAGAAGCGTTAGTACGGCCCGGTTGTGGTCGGGATCGGCAGTCGTGTCCAACACGTCGGCGCCGACTTCCAACGCGGCTCGGGTCAGCCGGTCGACGAGCAATGGATCCCGACCCGCGCTGAAGTTCGGCACCGCCTCCAGAACGGGTACCATAGCGCGGAAGATAGCGGCCACCACAAATCGGGACAAGCCGCGCCGCTGTTGGCTTTTCCGGGCTCTGACCGGATCAGCCGTCGTCGGAAGGGGGGGCCAGATTGCGGTTATCCGCCTGCCTCTGGAAGGCCCAGTCGAAGATCGCGATCGACCCGTCGTTGGTTTCACCTATGTGGACGACCCGCAGCACCCCGTAATGCCACGAACCCGCGCCCCCGGGCACCCGGACCACATAGGAGAGCTCCGGCACGAGGGCGATCCGGTCCACCTGATACCCGTCTGCGGGCGCTACCGGCAGATCGATACACCCGCCATCCGCCCCAACCCCACAGCGAAGAGCCGTCGTGAACAGCGGTTCCGAGTGTACCTCGACACCGGGACCGGGCACCAACCAGAATCCCCCGGGATCCATCTCGAGCCGGAAGTCACGATCGGGATCGTCTCCAGCGAGGACCGGATCCGAGTCCTCGGTGTCCTGAAAACGGAAGCCCGAGAGCGCGGGATCGTCCTGGAACGCGAAGAGGAGCTCGCCATGGAAGTCGGGCCGAGGGGTCGCCTCCACCAGAACGCTCCCCTCGCTCTCGTGGCCCTGTTCGTCCACGGCCGTGACGAAGTAGCCGTAGGTCGTCCCATTCTCGGCCAGTAGATCCACGAACCCTTCCGAGTCGGTCTCCCCGAGGAGCACGACCGTTCCGTCCAATTCCTCGAGGTAGACCCGGTAGAACGAGAAGTCGTCGGCTTCGAGACTCTGAGTCCCCCATCGCAGGAAGACGGACGCGTCCAGCGCCACGGCCTCCAGCTCCTCCGGAACCGGAGGAGCGACGGGCTGGGGCACCTCGATCGGCCCGACCCGGGCCGGGCTCGATTCCCTACCCTGGTCGTCCACCGCAACCACCTCATACTCGTACTCGGCGTCGGGAACGACGTTCAGGTCCGAATAGAAGCAGAACCCATTGGCGCAACTCGTCACCTCGGCGATCAGGAAGTAGGCCGGGTCGGAGCCGCGCTTGCCGTACACCCGGAACGACTCGCCATTCCAGCTCTCGGCCAGCTCCCAGGAGAGCTCCACGGCGTGTTCGAAATAGCGTGCAGCGATGCCTGCCGGTGGTGCCGGTCCTCCCTGCGGCGGCGAAACGGTGGATCCCTCGCATCCGAGAAGCGCACCCAGGACGACGAGGACGAACGGAATGCG
>JBBDIV010000092.1:0-10693 GCA_040880225.1 Gemmatimonadota bacterium | reverse complement strand
CGGTGATCTGGGGGGCGGTTTCGCGAACACCCAGATCGAGATGGGACGATACCTCGCCCCGGACGTGTTCTTTGCGTTGATACTCCGGCCCCTCACCGGGCTCGGGGCCACTGGGCGAAGCACCCGCCTGCCCGGGGCCAGGCTGGAGTATGGCTTTATGGACTACTGGACGTTGGAGGGGTATCTCGAAGATCGGCTGGCCCGTCAGGGGGGGGCCGGGTTCGGAGACCTGGACCGCGACGTCGACGGCCGGGTGTTCGGTGTCTCGCTCTTCCGAGAGTGGGGATACTGACCCAGGCCCGCCGTAGGAGTGCAGGTGGCGGCTTCTCGAGGGGCTTCGGAGCCGATCGATCGGGATCGGTGGGAACGGCACCCGGACCGGCGCGGGGTGTATAGCCGACGGTTCGCAACACGGGCACTGGCACAGTTGTGCCGCGTGCGCGTGTGGCACGACCCCGGAAGGATCTTTCTGGAGCTGGACAATTCCTCGAAGCGAGGTTCGATCCAAGATGATGCAGCAACTCAAGGTCTTCGTGCTCATGGCCGGGCTGACGGCCCTTCTCGTTGTTCTGGGGGGATACCTCGGCGGGGAACAGGGGGCCATCATCTTCTTTGTACTGGCCGCCGTCATGAACTTCGGGATGTTCTGGTTCAGCCACAAAGTCGTCTTGAAAATGTACAAGGCGAAGACCATCGCGAGAGCGGATGCCCCGGAGCTCTACGCCCTGGTCGAGGAACTGAGCCGGCGCGCAGGACTTCCCATGCCCACGCTCGCGATCGCACCCTCGGAGCAGCCGAACGCTTTCGCCACGGGTCGCAACCCGAAACATGCGGTGGTCTGCGTCACCGCGGGCCTGATGAAGCTGATGGATCGGAGCGAGCTGACCGGCGTGATTGCGCACGAGCTGGCACACGTCAAGCATCGCCACATGCTCCTCTCGACCGTCGCGGCAACCATGGCCGGCGCAATCGCGCTCCTGGCAACGGTGGCCCGGTGGGGCGCGATCTTCGGCGGCAGGGGGAGCGGGGACCGCAATCCGATCGCGCTGATCGTGATGTCGATCGTGGCACCACTCGCGGCGATGATCGTCCAGATGGCGATCAGCCGGGCCAACGAGTTCCAGGCCGACCGGACGGCTGCGGAGATCGTGGGAAGCCCGGACGGTCTGGCCAGCGCGCTCCGGCGGCTGGACGCGTATGCCAGTCGGATCCCCATGGACGTGAACCCGGCTGCGGCGCAGCTCGCCATCGTAAATCCCCTTTCCGGACTGCGCGGCCCCGGCCTCGCGAAGCTGTTCAGCACCCACCCTCCATCGGAGGAACGCGTGAAGCGGCTGATGGAGTTGGCGCGAGCATGACCCGGGTCGGACCGACCCGCTCCGAAGGCTGAATGACGCGGGCGTCACTCGTCGTCCGGGGAGCGAGAGAACACAACCTCCGCAACGTTTCGGTCGAGATTCCCCGCGAGCAGCTGGTCGTGATCACGGGGATCTCCGGGTCCGGAAAGAGCTCGCTCGCATTCGACACGATCTACGCCGAAGGACAGCGGCGCTACGTGGAGTCGTTGTCCGCGTATGCCCGTCAATTTGTCGGGATGATGGAGAAGCCGGACGTGGATTCGATCGAGGGCCTCTCTCCCGCCATCTCGATCGAGCAGAAGACCATCTCGAGGAACCCCCGCTCGACCGTGGGAACGGTCACGGAGATCTACGACTACCTCCGCCTGCTGTGGGCCCGAGTGGGCGTTCCCCATTGCCCGGAGTGCGGAGAGCCGGTTCTGCGTCAGTCTTCCACTCAGATCGTGGATCGAATTCTGGGGCTGGGCGACGGCGCCCGAATCGAGGTGCTCGGACCACTCGTGCGTGGGCGCAAGGGAGAGTTCCGGGAGCTCTTCGAGCGGGCACGCAAGGAGGGGTTCGTCCGAGTCCGGGTCGACGGCGAGACCTTCGAACTGGCTCGCCCACCGAGGCTGAATCGATACGAGAACCACGATGTCGCCGTCGTGGTGGATCGACTGATCGTGAGTGCGTCGGATCGTTCCCGCCTGGCCGATTCGGTCGAGACCGCTCTGCGTGCCGGCGACGGACTGGTCGAAGTGCTCGAGCATCCCGCCGGTGGGGGTGACCTCGTTTCCCATCTTTTCAGCGAGCACTACGCCTGCCTGGGTTGCGGTTTGAACCTCGCCGAGCTGGAACCCCGTCAGTTCTCCTTCAATTCGCCATACGGGGCGTGTCCGGAGTGCGACGGGCTCGGGACGCGCCGAAAGGTGAGCCCGGATCTCATGCTCGGCGACGACCGGATCTCGATCCTGGAGGGCGTCGTCCTCCCCTGGGGTGAACCGCGCGGCCACCTGCGGAAGTCCGTCGTGCAGGGACTGGCCGAGGCATACGAATTCGATGCGAACGCGCCATGGGGCGAGCTGCCGGAGGACACGCGAAAGGCGGTCCTCTTCGGGTCGGGAAACATGAAGATCCGCTTTCCCTACCGGAGGAAGGGGAAGGACAAGAGCTACACGGAGGTCTGGGAAGGCGTGGTCGCGAACGTAGCCAGGCGCTATGAGGAGACCTCGTCCGACTCGGTCCGGGCGCAGCTCGCCGAGTACATGACGGCGCTTCCATGCAGTGCCTGTGGTGGTGCTCGACTGCGGCCGGAGTCACTGGCGGTCACCGTGGGCGGCCGCTCGATCGGGGCCGTCGGACAGCTCTCGATCGCCGAGGCGCGAAGGTTCTTCGACTCTCTTCCCGTCACGGGCGTGGAGGGGCTCGAAGGCGCCCCGGCCCCCGCGGAGGTCGCACCCCTCCCGGCCGAGGTCGCGGGGCCGATCCTGAAAGAGGTGGGCGAGCGGCTCCGATTCCTCGACGAGGTCGGGCTGCAGTATCTCGCTCTGGGACGGAGCGCGGATACTCTCTCCGGTGGAGAAGGGCAGCGGATCCGGCTGGCCACGCAGATCGGAAGTCGCCTCGTGGGTGTACTATACGTGCTGGACGAGCCCTCGATCGGACTCCATCAACGCGACAATGCCCGGCTCCTGGGGACCCTCGAGGCGCTGCGTGACCTGGGCAACACCGTCATCGTTGTCGAGCACGACGAGGAAACGATCCGGACCGCGGACTTCGTCGTGGACCTGGGGCCGGGAGCGGGCCGACACGGGGGGGAGATCGTGGCGGCCGGATCCGTTGCCGAGATCGAGGCATCCGAGCGCTCCCTGACTGGCGCCTACCTCCGGGGGGAGCGCAGCATTCCCGTTCCCGAATCGCGGCGCCCGGCCGATCCCGCCCGCCGGCTCGTCGTGAGCGGGGCGACCGGACACAACCTCCAGGGTGTGGACGCGGCATTTCCCCTCGGATGCTTCATCTGTGTGACCGGGGTGTCCGGCTCGGGGAAGTCGACCCTGGTGAACGAGACGCTCTACAGGGCGCTGGCTCGTCACTTCTACAGCGCAAAGACCCTACCACTCGGCCACGACGGGATCGAGGGTGTCGACCAGATCGACAAGGTGATCGAAGTGGATCAATCTCCCATCGGTCGCACTCCGAGGTCCAACCCAGCCACCTATACCGGCGTCTTCACTCCGATCCGCAAGCTGTTCGCGGAGCTCCCGGAGGCGCAGATGCGCGGCTACCAACAAGGTCGTTTCTCGTTCAATGTGAAGGGCGGACGTTGCGAGGCCTGCTCGGGTGATGGAATGGTCAAGATCGAGATGCACTTCCTCCCAGACGTTTACGTGCCCTGCGAGGTCTGTCGGGGAAAGCGATACAGCCGCGAAACCCTGGACATCCACTATCGCGGCCGGAACATCGCCGACGTGCTCGACATGACGGTGGACGAGGCGCTCGAGTTCTTCCAGCCGGTCCCGAAGATTCGGGAGCGACTGCAGACGATCTCGGACGTGGGTCTGGGTTATATCCATCTGGGTCAGTCCGCGACGACCCTATCCGGAGGGGAGGCGCAGCGGGTCAAGCTTTCCACCGAGCTCGCCAAGCGCGCCACCGGGCGGACGCTCTACATCCTGGACGAACCCACTACGGGTCTCCACTTCGAAGATGTAAAGGTCCTCCTCGAGGTCCTCCATCGGTTGTCGGACATGGGGAACACGGTGATTGTCATCGAGCACAACCTCGAGGTCGTCAAAACCGCCGACTGGATCCTGGACCTGGGACCCGAAGGCGGACAGCGGGGCGGCCGGCTCGTCGCGGAGGGTCCGCCGGAAGTGGTGGCGGAGGTAGAGGGATCTTTCACGGGATCCTATCTGGCGCCGATGCTGGACATGGCCTCGGTCGAGGCCTGATCGGTCGGACCGGTGTCCGCTCCAGGATCTTCGCTTCACGGTGTGGATGCCCGCCGCTGGCCCATGTATTACACTGACCCTCGAATCTTTCGACCCGAAGGATCGTAGAGCTTCGGGAGTCGTCGTCGTGCCACCCGGCTCGCCCGATCGTACCGATTCGCCCACAGGGAGGGGATATGGTGACCCTTGAGGATCTGGAGAGCTATCTGATACGGATGGATGTCGAGTACGAGGAGGTCGCGGAGGGAATGTTCCTCGTGCGGGGTGGCGAGGAAGGCCTCCCGATCGTCGTCAACCACTCTCCTCCACTGCTCTTTCTCCGGCTCAAGGTGATGGATCTTTCGCAGGCGGAGGGATCGCGAGAGGAGCTGTACCGCACGCTCCTCGAGCTGAATGCGAGCGATGTCGTCCACGGCGCCTACGCGGTGGAGGGTGACGAGATCGTGCTCAGTCACACCCTCCTCCTCGAGGCCCTGACCTACACGGAGCTCCAGGCCTCGCTCGAGAGCATCCTCCTGGCCGCGTCCAGCCACATGGAACGTCTCCGGTCCCTCGCCGCCGCTCCAGTGAAGGGGTGAACCGATGAGCATATTCCAGAAGATCTCGACCCTCTTCCGTTCGAATATCAACGATCTGATCGCTCGGGCCGAGAACCCCGAGAAGATGCTGAACCAGATCATTCTCGACATGCGCGACCAACTCTCGACCGCGAAGCGAGAGGTCGCCGCAGCCATCGCCGACGAACGCAAGCTCCGCGCCCAGGTCGAGGGTGAGGTGAAGCAGGCGCGGGACTGGGAGAAGCGTGCCATGCTCGCGGTGAAGGAGGGGCGGGACGATCTCGCGAAGCAGGCACTTTTGAGACAGCAGGAGCACGCGGATCGGGCGGGCGCGCTCCGCGACACGTGGGAGGCGCAGGCGAGCGAAACGGAGAAGCTGAAGGGGTCGCTCAAGCAGCTCAACGATCGGATCGAGGAAGCGAAGCGGAAGCGAAACCTCCTCATCGCCAAGCAGAAGCGGGCTCAGGCCCAGAAGCGCATCCACGAGACCATGTCGGGCCTGTCCGACACCTCGGCGTTCGAGGCGTTCGACCGGATGGCCGAGCGGATCGAAGAGTCCGAACGCAGGACGCTGGCGGCGGCCGAGGTCTCCGAGAGCCTCACCGGAGATACGCTGGAGGATCAGTTCGCGCAGCTGGAGGAGGGCGATCAGTCCGAGGATCGCCTGATCGCCCTCAAGCGCGAGATGGGGCTACTGCCCGATTCGACCGGCTCCCAGCCACGCCAGTTGACCGATGGGGGAGACGAGGAGGAGGACTCCGGGGAGGCGTCCGGAGACGAGCCCGACGGACAGATCCGGGAGGCCGAGCTCCTCGAGGAGTTCGATCGTCTGGAAAAGCACGACGCCAACTGACTCCGCCGAGGCATCCGGGCGGATGCCCCTGCAGGTGATACGCCCCGGTGGGAGTTCGGACTTTTTCCCCGGTCGACGGGAGTGACCCTCGAGCCCACATGGACATCGTCTTTCTGAACGGGGAGTACCTTCGGCGTGCCGAGGCGCGGGTCTCGGTGGACGACCGCGGCTTCCTCTTCGGCGACGGCGTCTACGAGTTCACGCCGGCCTACCATGGCCGCTTCTTCCGCGCGTCCAGGCATCGCGCCCGGATGCGGGCCAGCCTCGGCCAGATCGCGATCGACTACGACCTGGAGGAATGGGACGAGATCCATGGTGAGCTTCTGGCCCGGAACGATCTCTCCGGCGAGCCCGCCGCCGCGGTCTACTTTCAGGTCACGCGTGGCGAAGCTCCCCGTGCACACGTCTTTCCACCCTCTGGGACCCGTCCCACGCTCTTCGCATTTGCGCAGAGGTTCGAGCGGGCGGACCGGGCGGCCTGGGAAGAGGGATTCACGGCCGTCACCGAACCCGATACACGTTGGGGTCGGGTCGACATCAAGACCCTCCAACTGCTGCCGAACGTCCTGGCGCTCGAAAGTGCGAGGAGCCGAGGCGTGTCCGAGGCGATCCTGGTGCGCGACAGTGTGGCACTCGAAGGGTCGCACAACAACCTCTTCGCGGTCTTCGGGCGTACCGTGCGGACCCATCCCCTCTCCAACCGGATTCTGGCGGGGATCACTCGAGAAGTGGTCCTCGAGATCGCACGTGGAATCGGCTACGAGGTAGAGGAGGCACCCATAGGCGTGGATTCATTGGAGTCCGCGTCGGAGATATTCCTCACCGGGAGTAGCACCGAGATACGTCCTATCGTCGAACTGGACGACCGGAGGGTCGGGGCGGGGGTGGCGGGACCGGTCACCCGTGCCGTGTATGACGGCTTCCTGGATCGGGTCCGAGAGGAGTGCGGGCACGGACTCTCAGGGGCGCGTGCTACGGACATCTGATCAGGAAGTCAGGAAGGGGGCAGGCCCGCGCCGGCGTCAGCGGCGGACCGGAGTACCGGGCCGATATTCCTCGAGGTGGAGGGAGAGAGATCCAATCGGGAGCTTCGAGCTCAGGCGGACGAGGATCCGTCGATCGTCGTCGGTGAAGTAGACCTCGGCCTCCCCCCCCTCTCCGAAGAGGCCGCCGGCCTTGATGATCGGACGCACCACGATCGTGTTGAACGTCCCGGCAGGCACCTCGATCGTCTCCCGCCTCAGGACCTCCAGGATGACCGGGTTCCGGTCCGCGCGAAAGTAGCGGTTCAACGTGTGGGTCTCCCCGACCTCCAGATCCAGGGTGCGGACGTAATAGATGAACGCGATGTCGTCGAGCGGGATGTCCGTCGCCAGAGCCTCGCCGTCGTCTTCGTCGACGCGTTCCCAGTGGCCTGCCTCGGGATAGATCTCATAGTGCCGCAGGGTCCGGTAGCGGACCTCGTGGATGTCCTGGATGAACCGACGGCTGGCCAGCGTTCGGATGTCGAACCAGGATTCGAAATGGTCGTTCACCCGAGCGAAGGGAATGCCTCCCTGAATAACCCACGAGACGTGGTAGGAGGGGCGACCGCGGATCGGCACCACATCGACGACCTGCATCATTCCCTCGCCGACGGAGAGAGGGCCGAACTTGACCTGGTATCGAGCCTGCTCGCCTGGGCCGAAGGGAACCCGGGCCACGGAATTCTGGAGTCGCATCGGCTCGAACACGTCCCGCGTCGAATCCGGGCTCTGGGCCCGAGCGTCCGAAATGAAGAGTGCCGAGCCGGTGAGGGCGAGCGTGAACATTCGCCCGACCGCTCTCCGCTTCGCACCCGCGCGTCCCGTTGCGGTTCGTGTCTTCATCACCAGTCCCTTTCGATCCACTCCGCGACGCGGTCGCGGTGAGCCCCCGATCCGGTCCGTCCGAACTCAGGGATAGATCAGATGTGCCTGCCTGAGCCGCTCGAATTCCTGCCGCTGATCGGCCCACGACTCCATGAGCCGCTCGAGGGTCTCCCCTCCTTCGACACCGAGCCGGAGTGCTTGGGTCCCCGCCAGCCGGTCGAAGTGCTCATCGTTCCAGCGCCAGTGATCCCCCGAAAGCCCTCGTGCGGCGAGGAGGAGTGCTACTGCAGTCCTGGTAGGATCATAACGGTCGGGATCGGTCACTTCGAGACGAATCCCTTCGACCGGTTCCCCGTCGAACTTGCCGTCGCCAGGGTTCCGGGGAACGAATCGAGCCGGTCGAACGCGGACGCCCGGGAGATCCCGGTCCCGGACCGCGCGGGCGAGTGCTTCCGCATCGATCCATGGGGCTCCGATCCATTGGAACGCACGATCGGTCCCTCGGCCCACTGACAGGTTCGTTCCCTCGAAAAGACACGTGCCCGGGTAGTGGAGGGCGCTCTCGAGGTCCGGCATGTTGGGCGATGGCGGCCTCCACGGGAGTCCCGTGTCCGAGAACAGCATCCCTCTCGTCCACCCGTCGAGGGGAACCACGTGCAACACGGCCTCCACCCCGAACTCGGCTCGAAAGAGGCGGGCCAGCTCGCCCGGTGTCATTCCATGTCGCATCGGGATCGGGTAGCGGCCGACGAACGAAGCGAATTCGGGGTCGAGAACGTTGCCCTGGACCTGTCGACCTCCGATCGGATTCGGGCGATCCAGGACCACGAAGGGCAGTCCTGCTTCACCGGCCGCCTCCATCGCGAGGGCCATGGTGTACACATACGTGTAGTAGCGGGTGCCGATGTCCTGCACGTCGAAAACGAGCACTTCCACGCCTTCGAGCATGTCGGGCGTGGGTGCCAGGGTAGCGCCATAGAGGGAGTGGACGGGCAGGCCGGTTCGCCGGTCCGTCTCGTCCGGCACCTGCACCCCGGCCTCGGTGGTCCCACGGATGTCGTGTTCGGGAGAGAAGAGGGCCACCAGCTCGCCTACGGGATGGACGGCAACCCGATCCATGGACGAAACACCCACCGAGTCGATCCCGGGGTGATTCGTGACGACCCCCACTCGACGGCCTCGGACGAGATGGAGAGAATCGCTCACCAGAACCTCGATCCCCGGCCGGACGCCCTGTCTCGGCTCGCTCGGGCTCGCCCGGATCTCGGAGGGGGGCTCGGCACCATCGCCCGGGGCGGTGCACGCCGTGAGCGCGATCAGCGCCGTCCCCACCGCGAGAACGGCACGGGCCGGGCGAAAAATCCCCGATTGTGGCCGCATGATGATCCCTCTAACTTGGCCGTGAGCCCGCTTGCGCAGTTCGAGAGGAGTGGTGTGTGGAGCATGCGCCGGGCTGGTCGCCCCGAAAATCGGTTGCCGACGCTCCGAGGTCAACGACAGCCCCGGCACCCCCTTACAACCCTCTCTCTTCCCCCGATGATCCTGAGTTCCATTTCGCGGCCGATCGGTGTGCTGCTCTTCGTCGGGCTCCTCGGGGGCTGTGGGGGAAGCTCGGCCTCCGACCCTCCGGCTGGCCCGCCCGTCGCGCGCGCCCCGTCGACCGGGCCAGGTTCGGCCCCGTCCACGGATGGGAGCGCGGAGCCACGGGCCCCGGATCAGGTGGCGGGGTCGCCGGAGGTCTCCGAGTCCGGAACCCGACGGGTCGAGGACGTTTCCGGACCCGTCGCTCGGGTTGATGGCCCGTCCGACCCGGAGGCCTGGGCGGAGGCGGTTCTCGCCGATCTCACGCTCCGAGAGAAGGTGGGGCAGATGATCATGTCATGGGTGCTCGGCGACTTCGCTCCCGAGGGCTCGGAGTCCTTCGATCGGGTCGCACGGCTGATCGACGAGGAGGGGGTCGGTGGGGTCATCATCTCGGTCGGCACTCCCCTCGATGTCGCGACGAAGTTGAATGTGCTTCAGCGCAGGTCCCGCGTGCCGCTCCTCGTGGCCGCCGACCTGGAGACCGGAGCAGGGTTCCGCCTGCGCGGCGCGGTGCATCTGCCGGGTGGGACGGAGCTCGGTGGGGCCACGGACTTTCCCGCGCTGATGGCGCTGGGCGCCGCGAACGACCGGCTTCTCGCGTACGAGATGGGTCGGATTACCGCCGAGGAGGCGCGGGCGGTGGGCATCCATGTTCCGTTCGCTCCCGTCCTGGACGTGAACAGCAATCCCGACAACCCCATCATCAACACGCGTTCGTTCGGAGAGGATCCGGCGCTGGTGGGTGCTCTGGGGAGCTGTCTGATCCGCGGCATCCAGGACTACGGTGCGATCGCCACCGGGAAGCACTTTCCCGGGCACGGCGACACCGGCATCGACTCCCATCTCGAGCTCCCGGTCCTCCGACTCGGGCTGGACCGGCTGGAGCGCATCGAGCTGAAGCCGTTCCGGGATGCAGTGGACTCGGGGATGAAGGCGATCATGACCGCGCACATCGCCCTTCCCGCGATCTCGGAGGACCCGAGACTCCCGGCGACCCTGTCGCGGAATATCCTGACCGGGCTCCTGCGAGATCAGATGGGATTCGAGGGGCTGGTGTTCACGGATGCGATGGACATGGGCGCGATCGACAGGCTCTTCGGTCGGGACGAGGCTGCCGTCCGAGCCGTGGAGGCCGGTGCGGACGTGCTGCTCATGCCCCCCGACCCAGCGGCCGCGATCGACGGCGTGATCTCCGCGGTGCTTCAGGGACGGATCTCCGAGGGACGGATCGATGCTTCCGTCCGACGAATCCTGCGTGCCAAGGCGGAGGTCGGGCTGCATCGCGAGCGGACGGTCGACCTGGAGGCGGTCCACCGCACGGTCGGAGTCGACGCCCACCTCGAAGTGGCTGAGGAGATCGCGCGCAGGTCGCTCACCCTCCTCCGCAACGAGCGCGACCTCGTCCCACTTGCCGGGACGAGGTCCGCGGATGTGCTCTCGATCACGTATCGGCGGTCCAACGATCTCCTGGCAGGCCGGACCTTCGACCGTCGCCTCCGCGACATCTACCCTCGCCTGGCCACCGTGGCCATCGGGAGTGAGACCATGGCGGAGGAGTACG
>JBBDIV010000091.1:0-11010 GCA_040880225.1 Gemmatimonadota bacterium | reverse complement strand
ACCCGGAGGGATCCGGCGGGACGGAGTGGCGAGTCCGCCATGGAACGGTCCGGTTTCGAAGGTGGGTGGTCTCTGGACACGGACCGTTTCGACCCGGTCTGGACCGGGGACCGGAACGCGCCGACACAGCGGCCGCCCAGGCCCTGGGGCGAAAGTGGCGGAACCTACCCCTGGCAGGGTGTAAAGTCAAGAAATCCGGGGCCTTTCGGGGTTGACACCCATTTGTGGCCCCGGGTAGTGTTCTCTCCTTTCTTCTTCCGGTCCGGTTCGGAATCGAGGCAGTTGTGATGATTCGAAGATGGTGGTCGTGGGTGGCGTTTGCGGTTGTTCTCTCCGGATGCTCGGATGACCCTTTCGCGGTGCGTTGGGAGGCAGATCCGCAGGAGTCGATCGTCTATGCCCTAGACGCCGAGGAGCTCGGGGTCGCTACGGCTTTCGACATGGCGGGACGCCGACCGGTCGTGATCGAGGACCCTTCTCTTGAGGGTAACTGGGACTTCGCGGTGGATCGGGAGTCCGGCCAGATGGTATTTCTTCCGGCTTCGGTGTTGGGGGTCACTTCGCGCGCGGCCATTGTCGAGTATCCGGGAATGAGCTTCGATGAGGTGGGAGAGGCTCCGGCGGACACCACGCTCTACGTGTCCGATGAGCCCGTCGCGGTGCAGCTCGGTACGATCTACGTGATCCGCACGCACGAACAGCGGGAGCGTGGGGGATTTGGTCGTCAATGTGTCTTCTATGGGAAGCTGGAGCCCCTGGAGATTGATCTCGAGTTGGGTCGGGTCCGTTTCGTTCAGGACGTGAGTCCCGACTGCAACAATCGCAGTCTCGTGCCTACGAGCGACTGAGGAGAGGGGATGCTGGACCTGAAGCAGATCCGTACCGATCCGGAACCCGTGCGGGCTGCGCTGCGCCGCCGCGGGATGGTCGATGCCGGCGACGCGCTGACTGAGATTCTCGATCTGGATGCGGAGCGCAGGGACGCAATCACCGAGGGAGACGAACTCCGCGCTCGCCGCAACGAGGAGTCGAAGCGGGTCGGCGAGCTGAAGCGGGAAGGGGTGGACGCCTCCGAGGTGATCGCCCGGATGCGCGAGGTGGGCGACCGGATCGATCGGCTCGAAGCACTGGTGGCCTCCAACGAAGCGCGAATCGACGAGGTCCTCCTTCAACTCCCCAATCTTCCCCTGGAGGAAGTTCCGACAGGAGGGGAGGACCAGGGCGAGGTGGTCCGGGAGTGGGGCGAGCCCATCGAGCACCCCTTTGAAGCGAAGCCCCATTGGGACCTCGGGGAGTCTCTCGGGCTACTCGATCTTGCGAGGGGAGCCAGGGTCGCCGGGTCCGGGTTCCCGGTCCTCCGGGGCCGGGGCGCACGGCTGCAGCGTGTGCTGATACAGTGGATGCTCGACATGCATGTGGACGAGCATGGATACGAAGAACTGCGGATTCCCTATCTCGTGACGGAGGAGAGTCTAAGGGGCACAGGACAGCTTCCCAAGTTTGCCGAGGAGTCCTACCAGGTGGAACGGGACGGACTCTGGCTCATTCCGACCGCTGAGGTTCCGGTCACGAACCTGCACCGCGACGAACTGCTCTCTCGCGACGACCTCCCTATCCGCTACACTGCGTATTCGCCCTGCTTCCGGAGAGAGGCGGGCGCTGCGGGTAAGGACACCCGCGGACTCCTGCGGGTCCATCAGTTCGACAAGGTCGAGCTCGTTCGCTACGAGACGCCGGAGCGTAGCCGAGAAGCGCTGGAGGAGATGACGGCCGAGGCGGAGCGGATCCTCAAGGAACTCGGACTGGCCTATCGCGTGATTCGGCTGGCCGGGGGGGATCTGGGGTTCGCGGCCGCCATGACTTACGATCTCGAGGTATGGGCGCCCGGGGTAGAACAGTGGCTCGAGGTATCGAGCTGTTCGACGTGCGGGGACTTCCAGGCCCGCAGAGCAAACCTCCGGTTCCGGCCGGCGCCCGGAGAGAAGCCCGAGTACTTGCACACCCTGAACGGGTCCGCGCTGGCACTTCCCCGGCTCATGGTGGCTCTCCTCGAGACGTATCAGGAGGCGGACGGTTCGGTCGCCGTCCCGCCGCCCCTGGAGGCGGGCATGGGCACGGCACGGCTGAGCGGACAATGAGGCGCGGCGTCGATTCCCGTCGTCTCGCGCGCTGCGCGGGATTCGTGGCTCCCGGCGACTTCTGAGATGACCCGCGGAAGATGGTCGATCGTGCTGGCCGGCCTCTTCCTGGCGATCCTGGGCTGGTACCTGGTATACACGGAGCAGATCGTCCGGGCCTTCCGAGCGGAGAACGCGACGATGACCCGGATCTACGCCGAGGTCCAGAGGGGACTGACCGAGCCCCACGAGCAGGCTGCCGACGAGGCCCTCGTCCGGCTCCAGGATATCATTCGGGAGTCAGGAGTCCCCCTCGTCCTGTCCGGCCCCGGCGACACCATTCTCTCGGCGGTGAACCTTCCGTTCGATGCCGACCTCGACACCCCACCAGGCCAGGAGCGGTTGCGGCGGTATGCCGAGAGCCTGGATCAGAGGCGCCCCCCGGTCGGCGACCCTACGCTCGCGCTCGTGCGCTTCGGCGACCCTCCCGAACTCCAGCGCCTGCGCTGGGTGCCGTGGCTTCAGGTGACCGGATTGATCCTGACGTTCCTCACGGGGATCCTGGTCATACGATCGCAGCGTGAGGCGGCCGCGGACCGGGCGTGGACCTCCATGGCCCGGGAGTTGGCCCACCAGCTCGGAACGCCGATCTCTTCGTTGAAAGGGTGGATGGAGGTGCTTAGCGTCCCGTCGGGGGAGCGACCCGGAGGGTTGGGAGGCGGGGAGATCGCAGAGGAGATCCGGACCGACGTGGACCGGCTGGAACGGGTCAGTCGTCGCTTCGAGTTGATCGGACGAGAGACCCGGCTGGAGCCGCTCGATCTGGGGCGGGTGGTGGGCGAGGTCGAGCGCTACCTCAAGGCGCGGATCCCACAACTCGGCCCGGGCGTGCAACTGCGTGTGATCTTTGCGAAGGACCTGCCTTCCGTGCAGGGCAACGAGGTCCTGCTCACCTGGGCGCTCGAGAACGTCGTGAAGAACGCCCTGGACGCCCTCGCGGGTCGGGGAGGAATGATCACGATCCGGGCCTTTTCCGAGGGTCCGGGCTGGGTCACCCTGCAGATCCACGACACGGGTCCGGGCGTGGACGCAGAGGTTCGCGACCGCATCTTCGAGGCCGGAACCACGACGAAATCCGGTGGGTGGGGCGTCGGACTTTCACTCGCCCGCAGGATCGTGGAGCGGATCCATGGAGGTCGGATCGAGCTGGTCAAGACCGGCAGCCGGGGTTCCACCTTCCAGCTTCGACTCCCGGCGGAGCGGGTGGAATCGGTGAGTGAAATGAGCGACCTTGCAACGTCTCCGTAGAGGCTGGACAGACCCGCATTCGAACTTTGGAATACCGATTTCCAGATCGCATCTCGAACCTTTGAATCCCGAGCAGAGGTCGGCCGTCGAGCATGTGGAGGGCCCCCTGCTGGTCCTTGCCGGCGCGGGCTCGGGCAAGACCCGGGTCCTGACCGTACGCATCAGCCGTCTCGTCGAAGAGCACGGGGTGCCGCCGGACCGGATTCTCGCCGTAACGTTCACGAACAAGGCATCCGCCGAGATGAAGGCGCGAATCCGCCGTCTGCTCGGACGCGATCCCACGGGTGCGTGGATCGGGACCTTCCACGCCCTCGGCGCTCGGCTTCTCCGCCGGCACAGCGAGAGCCTCGGGTGGGACTCCACCTTCACGATCTTCGACGCGGAGGAGAGCCTCCGGGAATTCAAGCGGGTCATGGAGGCTCAGGGGATCGATCCGAAGCGTTGGAAACCCAAGGCCGTACGGGCTCTGGTGAGCGACGCCAAGAACCGGCTCGTGTCCCCGAAGGCGTTCGTGGAGGAGCACGGGGACAGCTTCGACCTCTTCGCGAAGACCGTCTCGCGCATCTATCCGGAATACCAGAAATCCCTGAAGTCGCAGAACGCTTTCGACTTCGACGACCTGCTGGTCAAGCCCGTCGAGCTGTTCGAGTCGGAGCCGGCTCTGCTCGACCGATATCAAACACGTTTCGCCTTCATCCTGGTGGACGAATACCAGGATACGAACCACGCCCAGTTCCGCTTCCTGGAGATGCTCGCTCGACAGCATGGGAACCTGATGGTCGTGGGTGACGACGATCAGTCGATCTACGGATGGCGTGGGGCGGATATCCGCAACATCCTGGACTTCGAGTCGACGTATCCCGGCACCACGGTGATCCGGCTGGAACGCAACTACCGATCCACCGGAACGATCCTGCATGCGGCGAACCAGGTGATTCGCCGAAACCTCCACCGCAAGGACAAGACCTTGCGGACCGATCGAGAAGGCGGAGCGGCGATCACCCTGGTCGAGACCGCCGACGAGCGGGACGAAGCCGGATGGCTGGTCGGGGAGATCGAGACCCGGATGTCGGACGGCGACCTCCACCGGTACCGTGAGGTCGCCATCCTCTACCGCACGAACGCCCAGTCTCGTGCGCTCGAGGACGCCTTTCGGCGCAAGGGGATCCCCTATCAGATCGTGGGTGGGGTCCGGTTCTATGAACGCCGGGAGATCCAGGACGTTCTCGCCTACCTACGTCTCATCTCGAATCCCGCGGACATGGCGGCGTTCGATCGAGTGGTGAACGTTCCCAGGCGGGGAGTGGGTCGGAAGACCCTGGAGCGTCTTCAGGACTGGGCTGGATCGGAGGGGCTCACCCTCCTCGAGGCCGCGGTCCGGGCCGACGAGGTTCCGAACATCCCTTCGGGTGGCGCCAAGGGGCTGATGCGTTTCGCCGAGCTGGTCCAGGACTTTTCCACGCGCGCCGTACGACTCGCTGTGGGTCCGCTGGTGGAGGAGTTGATCGAAGAGCTGGATCTTCTCTCGCACCTGCGCGACGAAGGGCCGGAAGGTGAGGACCGGGTGGACAACGTGAAGGAGTTGATCGCCGGAGCGATGGAATTCGATGCTGCTCTCGTGGAGCAGGAGTGGGAGGGCGAGCCCCCGGACCACTTCACCGAGCTGGACCTGTTCCTGCAGCAGGTTGCGCTGGTCACCGATCTGGATCGCCATGACCCCGATTCGGACGCCATCACGCTCATGACCCTGCACAATGCGAAGGGGCTGGAGTTCCCGACGGTCTTCATCGCGGGCCTGGAGGAGGGCCTCTTTCCGCTCGGAAGGGCGTACGATGAGCCGAGCCAGCTCGAGGAGGAGCGCCGACTCTTCTACGTAGGAATCACCCGAGCGGAGGACAAGCTCTATCTCAGTTGGGCGCGGGAGCGCCGGCGGGCGGGCGACTTCACCACCTGTCGCTTGTCCTCCTTCGTCGACGATGTTCCCGAGGAGTTGCTCGACTCCCGGCGTTCCCCTCGTCTCGAGCGCGAGCGCGCGGCCTACCATTCACAGTCGCGCAGATACGGCGGGACGGGCACGAACATCCGGTTCGGGGTCGACCCCGGGGGGGCCGAGCGGGAGGAGGAAGAGCGCGTCTTCGAGGAAGGACTCAACCAGGATCAGGCCCATCTGGTCCGGGGAGAGCGGGTTCGGCACAAGACCTTCGGTTCCGGGACCGTGGTCGACGTGTCGGGGTTTGGACGGGATGTGAAGGTCACCGTCACGTTCGACTCCGTAGGTACGAAGAAACTCCTCGCCCGCTATGCCGCCCTGGAGAGGGATTTCTGAGGCGGTCCCCGCGCCCCCCAGGGGGACGTTCCCCCGCGGGCCTCCGGAGGGGCGATGCGCGCGATTGGAGTGGGCGCCGGCCCGACGGGGATACGGTAGAACGTACGAGATTGAAACCGAACCAGGAGGATCAGCGTGGCGGTATCCGAGGAACAGGTGCGACGCATCGCCGATCTCGCCCGGCTCAAGCCGGATGGGGCGGCAATCGCCCGACTCACGGGCGAGCTCAACGGCATTCTCGAGCATGTGCGCGCTCTGGAGAGGCTGGACGTGGAAGGGCCGGAGGATACGGTTCACGGGTCGAACGGAGCGATCACCTACCGGGATCCGGATCTCGAGCCGGACGGACTCGTTGCGGGAGCGCCGGGTGATCGCGCTCCCGACTGGAGGAACGGCTTCTTCGTCGTTCCCCGATTGCCGGCGCTGGACGGGGGCGCCGATGAGGACCGGGGTGCGCCTTGAGCGCTGAAACGAGCGTCGCAGAGATGGCCCGAAGCGTCGGTAGCGGGGAGGCCGCTCCGGACCACTTCGTCATGACAGCGCTGGCCCGGGCCCAGCGGACGCAGGAGGGATCGGACTCTCTCCACGCCTTCCTGGCCCTGCGGGAGGAGGCGGAGCTGGTGGGCCGGGGCACGGCGAAGGGAGACCTCACCGGTGTGCCGGTCGCCGTCAAAGACAACCTCTGTACGCTGGACCTCCCGACTTCCTGCGGCTCACGCTTTCTCGAGGGCTATCGCTCGCCCTTCGAGGCCACGGTGATCCGGAAGGTTCGCGAAGCCGGAGGGGTCGTGCTGGGGAAGACGAACATGGACGAGTTCGCGATGGGCTCGTCGACCGAGAATTCGGCCTACGGTCCCACTCGGAACCCACACGACCTCGGACGGGTCCCCGGGGGGAGCTCGGGGGGGTCGGCTGCGGCGGTGGCCGCGGGGATCGTGCGTTGCGCGTTGGGCTCTGACACGGGCGGATCCGTGCGGCAGCCCGCGGCGTTCTGCGGCGTGGTGGGGATCAAGCCGACGTATGGGCGTGTGAGTCGCTACGGTCTCGTGGCCTTCGCCTCGTCCCTCGACCAGGTTGGGACCTTCGGGGCCTCGGTCGAAGACGCCGCACGACTCCTCCAGGTGATCTCCGGGCATGATGAGCGTGACTCGACCTCGACGCGCAGGGAGGTGCCCGACTTTCTGGACGGCTTCGACGACGGAGTCGAAGGTCTGGTCGTAGGGGTCCCGGACGAGTACTTCACGGATGCTCTGGAGAAGGAGATCCGGACCCGTTGCGACGAAGCGCTGGAGCGGCTCCGAGACCGAGGGGCCAGGATCCGGCGGGTGTCTCTGCCCCACACCGCGTACGCCGTGCCGACCTACTACGTGCTGGCTCCGGCGGAGGCATCCTCGAACCTGGCGCGATTCGACGGGGTCCGCTACGGGGTCCGAGCTCCGGAGGCCGAATCGGTGCGTGCGGTCTACGACGAATCGCGCACGCGTGGGTTCGGGCCCGAGGTCGTCCGTCGTATCATGCTGGGGACTTTCGCGCTGTCCGCAGGCTACTACGACGCCTACTACGGTCGGGCGCAGAAGGTTCGATCGTTGATCACCCGCGACTTCGAGCGGACGTGGGACGACGGGATCGACGTGCTCTTTACCCCAACCTCCCCGACCCCGGCCTTCGAGTTGGGCGCGCGCACCGGCGACCCGGTCGCGATGTACCTTTCGGACATCTATACGGTGACGGCGAACCTCGCAGGAATCCCCGGGATCTCGGTCCCGGTGGGTTCGGTAGACGGGTTGCCGATCGGAGGGCAGATCCTCGCGCCGCGGTGGCAGGAGACGCGGATGATCCGAGTGGCGCGTGCGTTGGAGGCGAGCCTGGCCGGGACGCGGTCGCGGCGGGATCCCGACCCGAGAGCCGGCGGCGAGGGAGGCATGGTATGAGTGAGGTAGCGCGGACGGCGACCCCGACGGACGGTGGAGGCATGGAGGCCGTCATCGGGCTGGAGATCCATGTGCAGCTCCGCACCGTGCAGAAGCTGTTCTGTCCCGACTCCACGCGATTCGGGGACGCTCCAAACACCCACGTGTGCCCCGTCTGTCTGGGGCTTCCAGGAGCGCTCCCGGTTCTGAACGGAGAGGCCGTCGGTCTGGCGCTCCGGACCGCGCTCGCGTTCGGATGCACGATCCACCCAACCAGCATCTTTGCCCGGAAGAACTATTTCTATCCCGATCTGCCGAAGGGATATCAGATCTCCCAGTTCGAGCAGCCCATCGCGACGGACGGCCGGTTCGCCGTGGAACACGGTGGAGGGGTGAAAGAGGTCAGAGTCCGGCGGATCCACATGGAGGAAGATGCTGGAAAGTCGCTCCACGACCGCTTCAGCCGCTCGACCGCCGTGGATCTGAACCGGACGGGAACCCCACTCATCGAGCTCGTCTCCGAGCCGGATCTGCGGAGCCCGTCCGAGGTACGGGCGTACCTTCAGCAGGTGAAACAGGTCCTGGAGTACCTCGACGTTTCCGATTGCAACATGGAGGAGGGCTCTCTCAGGGTCGATGCGAACGTTTCCATTCGCCCGGCCGGAGCTGCCGGCCTGGGTACGAAGACCGAACTCAAGAACATGAACTCCTTCTCGGGCGTGGAGAAGGCGCTCGGAGTAGAGATCCGGAGGCAGCGTGGAATCGTCGCCGAGGGAGGGTCGGTGGAGCACATCACCCTGCTGTGGGACGAGGTTCGAGGTGAGGTTCGACCCATGCGCAGCAAGGAGGAGAGCCACGACTATCGCTACTTTCCGGATCCGGATCTGCCCCCACTGGTCGTGAGCGCGGAGCGAATCGAGGCCGTCCGGGCAGAGCTTCCCGAGATGCCGGTGACCCGAAGGGAGCGATTCGTCCGTGACCTCGGACTGCCCGAGTACGATGCCGAAGTTCTCACATCTACCCGCGAGTTGGCGGATTACTTCGAGTCCGTGGCGGCTGCGGTCGGCGATCCGAAACAGGCGTCGAACTGGGTGATGGGGCCGGTCTTGGCGCTCAGCAAGGATCGGGGGACTGCCGTGGACGCGTTCCCGGTCGGGGCCGAGGCGCTCGCCGGGCTCGTTCGCCTGGTACAGGAAGGCGTCGTCAGTCGGAACGTTGGGAAGGAGGTCCTCGGGAAGATGGTCGAGCGCGGCGAGTCGGCCGACGCGATCGTGGAGGCGGAAGGCCTGGCCCAGATCCAGGACACCAGCCGGTTGGAAGGGTGGGTCGATGAAGTGCTGGATGCGCACCCCGACGAGGTCGCCCGCTTTCGCGAGGGCGAGAAGCGGCTCCAGGGCTACTTCATGGGTGAGGTCATGAAGGCGTCGAAGGGGAAAGCGGATCCGGCGGAGGTGGCTCGGCTTCTTGGTCGGAAGTTGAACGCTTGAGGCCGTCCAGCCCGGGGACGGCGAGCTCTCCGGCGCGGGAGAGGAAGGGAAGGGGCCCTTCGGGCAAGGGGAAGAACTGGTCTGCCATCTCCCAGAGAATCTCCGGATCGCGCCGCCGCAGTGCCGAGAGGGCCTCCCGCCGGACGGACTTGGCCAACCTCAAGTTGACCTCGCCGGTCGGATCCATCCCGGCGGCGCGCGCGGTGTCCGGATCGGCCAGATATCCCATCACGTGGTCGTACGACAAACGTACGTACCGGTCACGGGTATGGAGCGGAAGATCGAATCGGGAGCGCCTCAGGATCTCGTCGAACACCTGCTGCCAGCGATCGTGATCCTGGAACGCGATCATTCCCCGGAAGATCCTCCGGTTCGTCTGAAAAGAGAAGAGCGTCCGTGAGAGTACGCGGTCGAAGAGCTCGTCCGCCTCTCCGTGGTCGGAAAGCAGAACGATCTGGCGGGCCACCCCTCCGAATCGCTTCCCGAGATGGACGTCCATCCGGTGTTCCCAGTAGGTATGACCCACGGCCTGGGTCGTGCTCGTGACCAGGAGTTGGCGAGGTACGAAGAAGTTGTGTGCGATCGTGTCGGCGGCGAGGTGAGCGAGGTAACCCAATCCCACCGCGTGCAGCGCCTCGGTGTCCGCGGTCTCGAGGATCTCCTCGCCCATATGCCAATGGTGGGAGTGTCGTCCTGCTGCGGCGTACTTCTTCGCGAAGGAGATGTCGGCCGCCACGGAGCCGTAGAGGAAGGAAGTCCTGTGCTTCCGAAGGACCACTTGGATCGCGGGAGGGAGGAGGTGCAGAGACGAGAGGACGGCCTCCCCGATGGCGATGTGGGTCGCGGGTCCCCACGCGAAGAGATCCGCCGGCGTGATCAATATCCAGGCGGCTGCGGTACAGAGTCCCGAGAGGATCGGGATCAGGCGGCTGGGAATCTGGCTGGGCCTCACCCCCGCTCCAGCGCTTCGATGACCCGGCGGCCCCAGCCTCGCAGGCGGCGGTCTCGCAGAGGTGGAATCCGCCGACCGGCTCGAGCGATCGTGCTCCGGACCCGGGGTGCGGAAATGGCCAGGCCGACCCCGATCCCCGCCGCGATTCCCACCAACACACCCGCCGAAAACTCCAGCGTGTCCCGGGAGGGTGGGCGCAGCGCACGACCGGTGGGCCCCTCAGAGGTCGTCATCGGACTCCGGGCGATGTCGGGGCGGAGGACGTCGTCGGCGGCTTCCCAGGTTCTCGATCCCGGCCCGGACCCCGCGGGCGGCGGATGCGCCGTCGACGAACGTACCCTCGGCCTCGGACTGAACGACCTCCATGAGCGCGTTGAACTCCTCGATCCGTTCCTCCATCCTGTCGGATGCTTGGTCGAGGCGCTCGGAGAGGCCGGATACGGACTGCGCCATCCTCGAAACCTCACGGTCCACCGACGCCGAGATCGATTCCACGTAGCTCGCGGTGCGGCGAAGGCTTTCCACGGCGGGGTCGATCGAGATCTGCCGGCGGGCCTCGTTCACGGCGTGGGCCGCCCTGCGTACCTGGATCACCGTGAACAACATCAGCGTGAGGACTCCGATGAACGTGGCGGCCACGGAGCCGGCGGCGAGCGCCTGCACGATGTCGTAGGTGTCCCGGGCCGGCACTGTGACGACGGTGTCCACCTGGGCGGCGGTCTGGAGTACCAGGGTTGCCATCATGGATGCACAGTAGAGGGGATGCAGGAAAACGTTCCAACCCGGACCGTCTCTCTAGAAGGCTGTTGAAGAAGGGGAGTGCACCGTGTTGGGAGCGCCACGGGCCCGGATCCGAGGCGGGTCGTCGACGGCATGGCCTTGTGCCATGGTGAGACGGGCCAACGCCGGA
>JBBDIV010000090.1:0-1883 GCA_040880225.1 Gemmatimonadota bacterium | reverse complement strand
GGGGATCTTTCTTCTCGCAGGAGGGACTCCGACGCTGCAGCGAGAGCAGCCATGTCACCGGGCTGGAGTCCCACCGCCCCTGCACCACCTCCGGACCGCTGGTGGGCCGCCGCCGCACCACCTGCAGGCTCGTAGAAGGAGGGTCCCGGGATCAGGGATGCCTGGGCCGGAGATCCGATGCCCGCGCGCTCGTCGCGGCGATCGTCTCGGTCGACTTCGGAAGGGACCTCGGCCGCTGTCCAGGCGAAGCCCGCCGCCAGGAGGGCCACACCGAGCCCGACACCGACCGGGAGCCGACGGCGATGCCTGCGCTTCGAAGGATTCCTGGAGTCGTGCCGGAGCATCTCGAACATCCCGTTGACCTGGTCGAAGGCCTTCCCCGGAGTAAAGGGAACCACCGTCTGAATGATACAGTGGACCCCCATCCGGGGCAAAGGTCTCGCAGGTCGGGCCTTGCCTGGCGTTACGCCCACTCGTACCCTGCCATCGACCCCTGTCACCCCATTCGGGACCGGCCGCTCCGCTGTCGCGGCGGCGGGTCGCGTCACCGCAGCACCGACCTTCCACTCCCCGACCAGATGCCGACCGTTTCGGAAACCGCAGGATATCGACTCCTCCGAGAAGTGGAGGAGGCCGTCCATCGCGAGGTGGTAGGCCAGGATCGAACGATCCAGGGCCTCCTGATCGCTCTCATCACGGGCGGGCACATTCTGCTGGAGGGACTGCCGGGGCTGGCCAAGACCCTCCTCGTGCGTACCCTTGCGAATGCACTGGACACCTCGTTTCGCCGGATCCAGTTCACCCCGGATCTCCTGCCGGGGGATATCGTGGGCACCCCGGTATACCATCAGGGCACGGGGGAATTCAAGGTCTACAAGGGGCCGATCTTCGCCAACATGGTCCTCGCCGACGAGGTGAACCGCGCGCCTCCCAAGGTCCAGTCGGCGCTCCTCGAGGCGATGGAGGAGGAGCAGGTCACGATCGATGGCATCACCCACGCCCTCCCCAGCCCGTTCATGGTGCTCGCCACCCAGAACCCGATCGAGCAGCAGGGGACGTATCCGCTTGCCGAAGCCCAGCTGGATCGCTTCATGATGAAGCTGAGGATCGGCTATCCCGACCGGGCCGAAGAGAAGGAGATCATTCGCCGTGTAGCGCTGCGTCCAGCGCCTCTCGAGGATCTTCCCACGAGGCCCGTCCCGAACGACGCGTCGGCTGACTCGTCGGAGGATCGGTCCGATGGGACGGGTGCCGCGGCCGGCGCGATCCTCGCAGCCCGCAGGGAGTTGGATCGAGTCGGGGTCGCCGACGAGATCCAGGACTATGTCGTGGCGCTGGTGTTTGCTACACGCGAGCCGGCTACGGCGGGCCTGGCGGACTTCGAAACTCTCCTGGAGTTCGGGATCTCGCCACGCGCCACCATCTTCCTGACCCGAGCCGCCCGTGCCCATGCCTATCTCCAGGGCAGGGACTTCGTGCTCCCCGACGACGTCAAGGCCATGGCCGCTCCGGTCTTCCGCCATCGTATGCGGACCACCTACGAAGCCGATGCCCGCGGAATCGATGCGGACGAGCTGATCGCCCGTCTGCTTCGAACGGTTCCTTCACCGTAACCTCTATGCTCGCCAGGGTATGGAGACGTTTGCGCGGGTCGCGTGCAGGGGGAATCCCGGACGACGCGTCGGACTCCGAGACATTCCGCGAGATTCGGCGGTTGGATCTCCGTACGCGGGGTCTCGTCGAGTCGCTCTTCTCGGGCGAATATGCGTCCGTGTTCCATGGGCGGGGACTCGAGTTCTCGCACGTGCGCAGGTACCAGCCCGGAGACGATGTCCGGGCGATCGACTGGAAGGTGACGGCCCGCCGCGGTAGTCCCTTCGTGC
>JBBDIV010000089.1:0-11387 GCA_040880225.1 Gemmatimonadota bacterium | reverse complement strand
GAGGACGAACGGAATGCGAAACCGCGAAGCGCACGGGCCACTGGGTCGGAGCGGGTCGGACATTCGGCTTCTCCTCGGATGAATGGATACGGCTCGACCGGCCGAAGTCACCGTTCCACGCGGGGACTAGAAGCCCCCTGACAGCCCGCGGCCGTCGCCCTGGAGGCTCCTCTGCTGGTAGTCGAAGCGGAGATCCTGGTTCGCCCGCAGCGCCACCTCGAACTGAAACGACCAGTTTCCGGTCGTCGTCTGCGCGAACGAAAAGCTCGCCTCCCATTCGTGCAGGTCGCGTCGCAGGCTGACGATGTGATCCAGGAAGCGACGTTCCTCCATGTCGTACGCCGTCCGCCAGTCCACGGTCCAGTGCTCCGTGGGAGCGAACGACAGGTCCGCGGACAGGGTCTGTGCTTGCTGCCGACTGAAGCGTGACCCGGTCGCTCGCGGCCGGGTGAGAGAATACCTGAAATTGGCCTGCCAGCCCTCGAGACGGGCCCGGCCGGAACCGCCGTCCCTGCTCTCACCTGGGATCACCTGGTTCGGATCGAATCCAGTCTGCTGATCCAGGGGTGCATCCGGCACGCTGTCCGCGGGCGGGAGTTCCGCCGACCGGCCCTCGTCCACTGCAGACTCGTCTTCCTCCTCGGGCTCGGCGCCCAGAAGCCTTCCCAGGGCCTGAACGACTCCCGAGTCCTCGTCCAGACCGAAGCCGAAAGAAAGCTGCGAGAGATGGGGATCGAGCAGGCGAGGTCCACCGACGCTGCGCTCGGAGTCGTCGAACAGGTCGAAGGTGAAGGAGAGGTTGTCCAGGCCTCGGAGGTAGTCGGAGCGAATGCTGCTCGAGACCTGGGTCGTCGTGAACCCGTCGATGAACCCACCGATCGAGTCGGCTTGCACGAGGTCATAGTTCAGGACGATGGTCTGAAGCGAGAGGAGAACCACGTTGTTCGAGGGCGGGAGCCTGGCCAGCCCCTCGTCGTCCAGCGCCGACTCGGCCCCCGGTGGAACCGCCGCCGTGTCCTGGTCGGCCTGAACACCCTCCCCATCCGACTCCGGCGGGACGGCGTCCGGGTCCGCGGGATCGAAAGCCGGCTCGGGATCAGCGGTCGGTGCCGCAGCCGCGGTGTCGGCGGCGTCGGGCTCCACTTCCTCGACATCCTGCCGGGCCTCCCATGTCTGGTTGAACCCGAACGAGATCGTGCGTCGCGCCCGTGCGACCCGTTCCCCGAACACCTGCCTCTGGAGGTCCGTGGAGGTTACCTCGGGCGCGTAGGAGAAGGTGATGCTCGGCGAGAACTTGTGCCGGATCGCTTCAAAGCTCCCAAACCCTGGATAGAATCCGTAGAGATCCGTCCGAAGCGTGACCCCCGTGCTGAGCCGGGTGGGCCCCTCTACGAAGTTTTCCGCGGCCGGGATCGAGTCGACCTGCCGCAACTCGCCACTCATCGAAAGGTTCGGCGTGAGGGTCGTGCCCCCCCCGAGAAGCTGCTGCTGATAGGAAAGGCCGGCCGTCCAGGTGACCTGGCGAGACAGGAAGTCGGCGCGTGCGGACTGCGCGGGGAGGTCGTCAGGTGCCTCGGAGGTGGGATTTTCCTTGAACGCATCA
Source organism: Gemmatimonadota bacterium (assembly GCA_040880225.1). GTDB lineage: Bacteria > Gemmatimonadota > Gemmatimonadetes > Longimicrobiales > Gaopeijiaceae > JBBDIV01. The sequence continues at coordinate 9,784 of JBBDIV010000089.1, read as the reverse complement.
CCGGTCTGTGGATACGCACCCCGCGCCCGATATGGGAGGAAGAAGTTCCCCGGAACCTGCCGGAACGTGGTCTCGTCCAGGTCGACATTGCCTCGCAGGGAGAGATCTCCGAGCCCCAGGCTCCCGCTGGCCGATCCACGTGTCGCGACACGCGAGGCCCGATTGAAGGCGAAGATCGAGTCGGGCAGCGGCGCCCCCCGGTCCTCCTCCTGGCGGTCCCAACCCATGCTCCCACTCAAGGAGATGTTGTTGTACCAGCTCGCCGTCGCGGCGGGAGCGTCGAGAAACGTCAGAGTCGAAAGGGACAGGTTGGCCGATGGAAGCGTGGTGCTGGTGCGATCCTCCGTCAGGTACTGCTTCCGACTGGCGCCGAGAGTGAGCGTTCCCCAGTCGAACCGCCGGTTGAGATTCGCGTCCGAATCCACGGTGGACGTCGTCTCTCGTGGGTCCAGCGAGTACTGGTTGACGAGGCTCTCGCTCGAGACATAGCGCCCACTGGCTCGCAGGGAGGTCCGCTCGGACAGATCCCAGCTGTGGTTCGTGTTGAACGAGCGCTCCCGGCGACCCGACGCGCCCCAGAAGTACTTGTAATTCACGACTCCGTTCAGGAACCGCTCCGCCCATCGATAGCGGAATCCGCCCTGGATCGCGGTGTAGTTGTCCGAGTACCAGTCGAGCGCGAGCGAAAGGTCGCTGTAGTCGCTCATCGCCCAGTAGTACCCCAGGTTCGTGATCCTCCGGTTGTAGGAGCCGGAGGTCCGAACGATGTCGTTCACCGAGAACGTGGGCGTGAGAAGTCCGCTTGCCCGACCGCTGCCCAGGTTCTGCGCGATGAAGGGAAGCCAGAGGACCGGGACGTCGGCCACGTACATCTGCACCGAGCGAGCTACGAGGACCTGGTTGTTGATGACCTTGAGCTGCCCGGCCCGGAAGTAGGAGTGAGGCACGGGGAGGTCACAGGTGGTGAACCGAGCCGAGCTCCCGAAGAGAAGGTCCTCCTGGACTGAATCCAGGTCCCCACGGACGATCCATTGGGCTCCTTCCGTATATACGGTCTCGGCGTCGACGGCCGTTCCGCGTTCCTGGTTCAGATCGTAGATCAGCGTACGGCTCCGGAGTGGTTCGCCGGTCTCGGGGAGGAGGTTGGTCGCACCGCGCGTTCGTACCCTTCGCTCCACGTCGTCGTAGGTGATCGAAGAATCCGCCTCGAGCCGGATCCCGCGGCCGGAGAAAAAGGCGCGCTCCTCCTCGGTCCCCTGAAGGATCAGCCGACGGTCAGCGGCCTCGAAGTCGGCGCGGGTACCCCGATAGGTGGCTGCGGTGAACCCCTCGAGCCCCACCAGGGAGCGCATGATCGAGTCGGCTCCGGCCGGGAGCTCGGGTGGCGCAGTCGAGCCCGAGCCGGCGGTCGTCCTCGGCGGGGGAGCCCCGCCGGGCTCGGGTTCCCTCGGGAGGGAGTCCGGTCGTGGCGTCACTGAATCCACGGCCAGAGAATCCTGCGGTGCAGCAGGCGGACGCACGCGATCGAGGATGCGAGCCCGTAGAGAGTCGATCGGCGCCGAGGGGACCGTGTCCGCCACCTGCGCTTTGCCGGGCGCGGGGCCAACTGCGCACAGCGAGGTCGCCAGGAGTCCACAGGCGAACCACCGACCCAAGCCCCTCCGGATCACGGTCCCTCCGCTCCGATCGCACCGGACGGGGGCTCCTCGGACGGCTCGAGAATCGACTCCTCCCGCTTTCGGTAGATCATCACGGAGAGGATGATGCTCCCCTCGTAGAGGATCATCATCGGTCCCATCATGAGGAGGGTCGAAGCCAGGTCGCCCGGAGTCACCAACGATGCGAGGACGGTGATCCCCACGATCGCGTGCCTCCGCTTCTCCCGCAGGAACTGTGGGGTGACGATCCCGAGCGCCGAGAGGATCATGATCACGATCGGCAGCTCGAACACCGCCCCGAAGGCCAGGAGGAGCCGCGTCACAAACGAGAGATATTCACCCACTTCGATCGTGGGAACGAGGAACTGCTGCTGGAAGCCGGCCAGAAACACGAGGGCGAGAGGGAGCACCCAGAAGTAGGCCATGGACACACCCATGCAGAACAGGACCACACCGAAGTACAGGCTCGGCACGATCACTCGCCTCTCGCTGCGGGTCAGGCCCGGAGAGAGGAAGGCCCAGATCTGGTAGACGATGATGGGCAACGCGAGAATCACCCCGACCACCAGGGACAGCTTGAGGGTCACGAAGAACGGCGTGGCAGGGCTGAAATAGGCGAGCTGGTCGCCATCCAGCATCGGCCGTACGGGCCGGATCAGGATCTCCATGATCCCCAGGTAGTGGACCACCAGGAATCCCACGATCGTGCCGACCGCGAGCGCGATCAGCATGTAGAAGATCCGCCAGCGGAGTTCTTCCAGGTGGTCCAGGAAGGGCATTTCACCCAGCGCGTTCACGGTACGGCGAGCCATGGAATCATCCGAGCGGCAATTCGGACTGGTGCTTCTGCTGCAGGTCCCGGCGCCCTCGCTCCTTCATCTCGTCCACGAACTCCTGGAATTCGTCTTCATCCTGGAAATCCCGGTACACGGAGGCGAACCGCACATAGGCGACGCGGTCGAGGGGTTTCAGTCGCTCCATCACCATCTCGCCAATCCGGGCGCTCGGCACCTCCATCCCCGCCCGGCTCGAAAGCCCGTCCTCGATCTGGTCGGCGATGGCGTCGACCTGGGCCAGGGATACAGGCCGCTTGGCGCAGGCCGTCTTCATGGCTCGGACGAGCTTCGCGCGATCGAACTCCTCCGAGCTTCCGTCTCGCTTGAGTACCTGCATGGGGCGCTCTTCCACATACTCATACGTCGTGAATCGCGAGCCACAGCCCGTGCACTCACGCCGCCGCCTGACGGCCCGGCCTCCTCGGCTGGTCCGGGTATCCACCACCCGGTTCTCGGTCGAGTCGCATCGTGGACAACGCATGTTCGGAGCCTGTCCGGATCCTGGGAACGAAGGAACGGGCCCGTGGCACCCACACCGGAGGTGTCGGCCACGCGAGGAGTCGAGGAGCGAGCCGGAGCGGCGGCCGTCCTACTCCAGGCGCTCCAATTCGTCGCGGGCGAGGTCGGCGGCTCCGGTGTCGGGGTAGGTATTCACGACACGCTCGAAATACTCCTCCGCGGCCGCCACGTCTCCCAACTCGTTGTAGATCGTCCCCACCCGGTAGAGCGCGTCGGGGACCCGCTGAGCGGTTGGATGGAACTCGGGGATCTCCAGGAAAGCCTCGATCGCGCTCTCCCGTTCACCCTCCTGATACAGAATGTCCGCCAGATAGTAGCGCGCTTCCGGAGCCAGGGCGTCGCCGCCGAACTGTTCGACGACCTGCTCGAACCCGCGTCGCGCGGTACCGAGCTGCCCCCGGTTCAACGCATTCAGTGAAGCCTGGTAGATCTCGCCGGCGCCTCCCGGATCCGCGTCGCCAGCCATCGGATCAAATCCGCCCGGGCCACCGCCGCCCAAGGCACGAGCCCGATCCCGTTCCATCTCGTCACGAAGGCCCGCGAGCTGCTGCTGCGACAGACCGGTCAGCTCCTGAACCGTGAGGAGTTGATCGCCGATGCTGACCAACCGCCGCGATGTTTCCGCCCGATACTCCTGGAGGTTTCGCGCGAGCTGTCGAATCGAGTCCTGCTGAGCGCGCTCGCTGAGCTGAATGTCGCGCAACATCGCCTGGGTCTGGGCATGCAGCTCCCGGATCTCTTCGCGTACGTCTCGCACATCCCGCTTGGTCGCGCAGGCCGTCAAGGGGACGAGTGCTAGCAGAATCGAGATGCGACCGATCCAGCGAGCGGTCGGATGCCGGCGGAAGCGGCGGCACTCGGTGTGTCCAGGGAAAGACTTTCGGATCATGGCCCGGGGCGGGGTTGGGCAGCAGCCGTCCTTCGAAAATTCGGAGGCCGCGAGCGCGAACGAGGTCGTGGAGCGACAGGGGCAGCTACACCAGCCGCGAGATGCAGGGTCCATTCCACCGGCCCATAGCAAAAGTCCCGTGTGGTGCCCCACCCGTCGGGGGCATCACACGGGACTCACGCCATCACATGGACCTGACCTACATGCCCGGCGGGTTGATCGCGCTTCCGCCCGAGACGATCACGAACTCGACGCGCCGGTTCTGGGCCCAGGCCGCTTCGTTGCTCGCACTGTTGACGGGACGCTCCTCGCCGAACGAGGTCGTCTGGAACCGGTTCGCCGGGAGGCCCTGCTGCGTGAAGAAATCGAGCACGCTCTGCGCACGACGGTTGCCCAGCGCGAGGTTGTACTCGACCGACCCCCGTTCGTCCGCATGGCCCTCGAGCCGGATCTCGACCGCGGGGCTGGCACGCAGGATCTCCACCTTCTGCCGAAGGACGTTCTCGGCGTCGGCAGTGATCGCGGACTGGTCGTAGTCGAAGTGAACGCGCTGCTCGAGCACGGCCCGGGCGTCCGCGATCGCACGCTCTCTCTCCGCGGCTTCTGCTCGGGCCTGCTCCTCGGCGGCCCGGACAGAGTCCTCATAGGCCCGGAGCGAGTCCATGTCGGGCCCCTGCGCGGTGGGTTCCGGGGCCGGCGGGGGCGGTGCCTCTTCGCCGCCACAGGCGGCGAGGGTGACGGCCGCCGCGAGGGCCACGGAGGTGGCGAGAGCTCGGCGATAGGTCATCGGGTCGGTCTCCTGGTCGAGAAGGGTTGACTGGCGTGTTGCGAATCCGGGTCTGCCACCTGGTCCATGGCTGCCAGACGGCGGGAAAAATATACTTACCTTATACCCAAAAATACCGTATCGCACAATCCCCCCGGAAACGAATTCTCCAGCAGCTATCTGCCCTCCGGGGCCAGCGAAGGCGACCATCCGGGCGGATTCGGGCGGATCCCCGAGACCAGCGTGCGGGTGTTGCCGGTAAGCAGGTCGGTCACGAACAGGCCATACCCATAGGACCGCTCTCCCACATGTACGAGGTGCCGCCCGTCCGGAGCCCAGCTCGGGTCCTCGTTCACTCCGCTGAAGGTGATCTGGACGGTCTCGGTGACACGATTCCGTCCGTCCAGCTCGGCAACGAGGATCTGATGGGCTCCCCGGCGCTCGACCCGGCCGTGATATGCGATCCGGTTCCCCTCCGGCGACCAATCGGGCGAAGTGTAGTAACCCGGGGTACTGTAGACGTAGGGAGAGATCATCTCGGGCCGTCCGGTTCCGCTCGTGGGCATCATGTAGATCTGGGGAGCTCCCACGCCCAGCCGATTCGAGTTGAAGGCGAGCCGATCCCCGCCCGGTGCGAACGTCGGAGAAAGGTCCTCGCTACGGCCCTCGGTGAGTCCCGCGAAACAGCACTCGTTGGCCAGGTCGTAACTGTAGATCCCGCTCCGGCTTCCACTGTTGATCGAAAAGTAGACCCGCTCACCGTCGGGATGGTACGTGGGAGTGATGTAGTCCCCGGGGCGCTCGGATGGCACCTGCTTCTCGCGTCCGGTCTCCAGATCCAACTCGTAGATGCGGGGAAGACCCTCGTCCTTGTAGGAGGTATAGACGATCCGACGACCGTCCGGTGACCACGAGGGAGAGAGCGAGAGCGGGATGCCCGTCTCCCCGCCCCGATGGCTCGTCAGGCGACGAAGGTTCTCGCCGTCGGAGTCGACGATCCAGAGGTCCTGGCTGCCGTCCTCCATCCTCCGGGAGAAGGCGATCCGGGTCGCCGCCATCCCCGGTTCGTCGAACGCCCACTCGACGATCGCATCCGACGCCCCGTGCGCGGCCATCCGGAAGTCGGGTGACTGGTTGTTCGGGATCGTGAAGCGATCTCGCTGTGCGACCTCCCGGTAGATGACGTCGTGGAGCTCGAGGATCAACACCGAGCTGGCTCCGGCCCCTTCCACCCTCCCGGTCACGAGCCATGTCGCGCCGATCTCGTCCCACAGCGCATAGTCCACCTCGTCCGTCACCAGCGCCTCGGGGACCGCGTCCATGACCGTGAACCGATCGGAGTAGCGCAGATCCCTGGCGATGATGTTCTCGACCTCGGAAGCCTGGGACTCACCTCCCATGCGGCCCGCGAAAGGCTGGATCGCAAGCGTGGGAAGAGCTCCCGCGCCGTAGCTGAGCCCCAGGCTCACTCCGGGGAAACGCTCTTCGACCTCCTGGGCGCCCGCGGCGAACGCTGTGACGCCGGTGACCAGAGTGGCCAGAAGCAACCTCGACCGTAGCGAAACGGTCCAGGGCGCATGCGCGGAGTGGATCCTCATCTGGAACCTCCGAAAAAATGTCTCGTCCGCCCCCGAAGGTCAGGGGCGGAAGGTGAACTGGATGGGTAACGCCTCATACGGCAGATCGTCAGGCAGAGGTCCCAGGCGACCCCCGCCCGCGCACTCGACCGCCCCGAACGCCTCCAGGTCGAAGGCACCGTTACCCGACGGCTGATGCACTCGGATCGAAGAAGCCGGAACCCGGCCGTCGCGTCCGATCTCGAAGCGGATGACCGTCGTCCAGCGACCCGTGGCACTGGGCCGGAAACACCGGCCCATCTCCCTCACGATCTCCTGGTAGTAGCGTGGGAAGTCCCGACGCAGACCTTCCATGCGGACTACCATCGCTTCAGTCGAGGCACTCTCGATGTCGGTGTCCGGTGGATTCTCGACGGGCTCCGGCCGCGCCTCGGGCTCAGGTTCCGGTTCAGGTTCCGGCTCGGGCTCCGGCTCGGGCTCCGGCTCGGGCTCGGGCTCGGGCTCCGGCTCGGGCTCGGGCTCGGGCTCGGGCTCGAGGTCCGGCTCAGGTTCGGGTTCCGGCTCGGGTTCGGGTTCAGGTTCCGGGGGAGGCGTATCCGGTGTCTCCACGATCGGTTCGGGCGGCGCGCCCGGCTCTTCGAGCGCCTCCATCTCCGCCATCGTCACCATCTCGATCTCGTAGGTGACGTATTCCAGGGGCTCGCTGCCGACGAACTGCCCCACCACGAGCACCGCGACCAGCACGAGGTGCAGCCCGACCGAGAGCAGCATCGGGCCCCGGCCGGGGCGTCTGGGGTTGGACTCGGAACCGCTCATGAAAGTGTCATACCCGGAAACCCGCGTGCGGGTCGTCGTCGGGAGCCGGCCTCCGGAAGCTCGACCGATGTAGCCTCATACGTCCACGCGTCAATTCGGGCCCAGGTCCTCGGCGATCAAACGAACCGGCACGCCCGCTGCTCGGGCCACGTTAGAGACCGTTACGAACACGGGCAGCACCCGGCCGTAGACGGCGGCAGAGTCCCCGCGGATGAACACGTGGGTGGGGTTCGCGATCTCGAACAGCTGGGGGAAGACCTCGTCGAATTCCTCCACCGAGATCGGCGTCTCGCCCACCACGATCTCCCCGTTCGCGATCACCGTGAGTATCAGAGGATCCTCGGGGGGCTCGAGAGCCTGCACCTCCGCCTGGGGGAGGTTGACCTCCACCCCACCCTGAAGCACGGGTGCAGTGATGATGAAGATCACCAGCAGAGTGAACGCCACGTCGATCAACGATGTCACGTTGATCTCCGCATTCATGCGCAGGTCGCTACGGTCGGCCACGCCTCGCCCGCCACGTCGGCTCAAACCCGGCCCTCCCTCGCCAGTGTCCCGATGAACTCGGAGGAAAAGCCTTCCAGCTCACCCATCACGAGGTTGAGGCGGGCCACGAAGAAGTTGTACGCCATCACCGCCGGAATCGCGACGGCCAGGCCGACCACGGTCGTGATCAGGGCGGCGGCCACGCCGGGAGCGACCGCAGCGATGTTGGTCGATCCCTGTGCCACGATTCCGAGGAACGTCTGCATGATCCCGATCACCGTTCCCATGAGTCCCAGAAGCGGAGAGACCGAGCCGATGATAGCCAACCAGGTCAGCCCGATCGCCATCTCGTCCCGCTCTTCGGCCTCCTCCTTCTCCATCACCGCACGCAGAACGTCCAGTTGGGTGAGTGTCAGGCCTTCGGGCTCGCCGGACCCCTCCCGAAGGGCCCCTGGGCGGAGCTCGCTGAAGAAATTCACCCCCTGGCGAAATACGCGGCCATAGGGTGAATCCGGAAGAGTGAGGATCACCTTGTAGGCGTCCTCCATCCTCTGCGCCCGCTCGACCGCGTCGAGAAACCGGTCTCCCTCCCTCTGTACCACCCTGAAATGGCGCCACTTCCAGAAGATGATCACCCACGAAGCGATCGAGAAGCCGGTGAGAACCAGAAGAATGAGCTGGGTCGGCCAGCCTCCCACGAAGACGAGGTCCAGCGTCGTGCGAGGGAGGTCCCCTCGGATCTGAAGCAGGGTCTGCGTCACGATGTGGTCCCTCCGGTCGCTCGGGTTCGCTCCTCGATCCACCGGAACGTCCGGCCCAGTCCCTCACCGAGATGGACCCGGGGCTGCCAGCCCATGCTCCGTATCCGAGTGGTGTCCAGTGTGCTGTGCCGGAGCTCGCCCGGGCGAGCGGGTTGGTGGCTCCGTCCGGTTCGACGCCCGGAAGCCTTCTCGAGAGCATCCGCGAGTTGAGTCACGCTGGTCCCCACCTCCGTGCCGACGTTGAATGCGAAGTCATCGAGATCGTCCCCACCGTTCAGCTCCACGTCGGAGGCGAAGAGGTTCGCCCGCGCGACGTCACCCACGTAGACGTAGTCGCGGGTCTGCTCACCGTCTCCGAACACGTGAAGCTCCTCTCCCCGGAGAAGCCGCGTCGAGAAGATCGCTACCACTCCGGCCTCGCCGTGAGGGTCTTGCCGGGGTCCGTAGACGTTCGAGTACCGTAGCGCGACGTATTCCAGGCCGTGGATCCTTCGATAGTACCGAAGATAGAACTCGCCCGTCAGCTTCGTCACCCCGTAGGGGGAGAGCGGCAGCTTGGGCATTCGCTCGGGTGTCGGGATCACCTCCGGCTCGCCGTAGACGACGCCCCCGGAGGAGATGTAGACCACGCGACCGACCCCGTGCTTTCTGGCGGCTTCCAGGAGGTTCAGCAGACCAAGCACGTTCGTGCGGGCGTCTCGCGCGGGATCCTCCACCGATATCCGCACATCGATCTGCGCCGCATGGTGATTCACGACGTCGAACGCCGCCTCCGAGAAGAGGTCGTCGATCCCCGGATCGTCGATCGGCATCTCCACGAAGGTCGCGGCCTCGGGAATGTTCTCTCGTCGCCCGGAGGACAGGTCGTCCACGATCCACACCCGATCCCCTCGTGCCAGGTACCCCTCGGCGACGTGGCTTCCAATGAATCCGGCGCCTCCGGTCACCAGCACGTTTCTCGGCCCGCCGTTCGTCCAGTCCGAGGTGTTCGCTCCCGCCGGTCCGCTCATTGCTCACCTGTCTCCTGATAGTCGTTCTCATCCGCGGAGAGTTCGTCTCCCCGGTCGGGGTGCTTCGGTCGCTCCGGCCGCGTGAGCCGATCCGGGTCGTCGTCGAGGCCATAGAGGAAGCGCACCGCATCCACGAGCTCGGATCCCGCACCCTCAGCCATCCCCTTGCGAAGTCGCACGGTTGGTTCGTGTAACAACTTGTTCTGGAGACGGCGGGAAAAATCCTCGACCCGCTCGCGATCCTCATCGCTCAGATGGCCCAGCCCGCGGAGGAGTCTGTCGAGCTCCACCTCCCGCAGCGCTTCCGCCTTGCTCCGCATCCGTCGGATTACCGGCACGACCTCCAGTGAAGCGTACCATGCCCGGAACTCCGCCATCCCATCGTCGATGATTCGGTCCGCTTCGGGCAGTGCACCCTCTCGCAGTCGAACGTGTTCGTCGACGATCTTGCGAAGGTCGTCCACAT
>JBBDIV010000088.1:0-11821 GCA_040880225.1 Gemmatimonadota bacterium | reverse complement strand
GGATCGGTGAACATCGGGCAGCCCGAGCTGGCTGAAGTCCCTCCTCCGGTGACGACGCTCCAACTCCTGCAGCAGCCCCCGGAGGTGATGGAGATCGTAAACCCGGTCGAGGCCACCCCGGCCTCCCTGGCACGAGGCGAGGTGATGTACGACCGAGCGTGCAGTCCCTGCCACGGGGCGGGGGGCGCGGGGGATGGTCCGGTCGCACAGGCCGGGATGCCTTCGTTCTCGCTGCTCACTCCCCAGGCCATGGAGTATCCGGACGGGTACATCTACTCGATCGTCCGGATCGGGCGAGGCGGCATGCCTCCGTACGCACACCAGATCACCAACTACGACCGGTGGCACATCGTGAATTACGTCCGGCAGCTCCAGGGGGCAGATGCCGAACCCGCCGCCGACACCGCGACTCCGGACCAGGCCGAGGAACAGTAGATGCACGACATTCCCACTCCGGAAGAAATCCCGGCCCGGTATCTGTCGCGGGGAAAGGGTTCCGCTCTCGTCGCCGCCGGACTCGTCGGGGTCGGGGCGATCTCGTTCTTCATCCTCCTGGGCACGAACCCGGATCGAGCGTGGCAGGCCTACGTGTCGAACTGGCTCTTCTTCACGAGTATAGCCCAGGGAGCGATCATCCTCTGCGCCGCGACCGTGATCACGAAGGCGAAGTGGAACTGGTCGATTCGGCGCATCTCGCTGGCCATGGGGGCCTTCCTACCGTTCTCGTTCCTCCTTCTGCTGCCCATGCTCACGCTCCGGGAGAACTACTTCCCCTGGATCGAGCTGATGGCGACCGACGAGATCGTCCAGCACAAGGCCGCGTACCTCAACATCCCGTTCCTCACGGCCCGTAACGTGGTCGGAGCCCTCCTCCTCTTCTCGATGAGCCTGATGTTCATGTACTGGGCACTGCGTCCCGACCTGGGCCCGGAAAGGGAGTCGGACGAGGATGGGGACGGGACGCGTGCCCGCTGGCGGAACAGGATCGCGGGAAGTTGGCTCGGTGACGAGGATGAGAAGGACCGGAGCTGGGTGAAGTTGAACAAGCTGTCTCCCGCGCTGGTCCTCGTGTATGCGGTGGTAATGAGCGTTTTCGCCATCGACTGGGCGATGTCGCTGGAGCCGCACTGGCTCTCGACCCTGTTCCCGGCCTGGTTCTTCATGGGAGCCTTCTGGGGTGGGATCGGCGCCACCGCGCTCATCTCCGTGCTCCTCAAGCGACAGAGCGCCTTCGCCGACGAGCACATCTCCGAGTTCCAGCTTCATGATCTCGGTAAGCTGATCTTCGCGTTCTCCATCTTCTGGACCTACCTGTTCTGGTCACAGTACATCGTAATCTGGTATGGGAAGCTCCCGTGGGAGCAGGAGTGGATCATCCACCGTTCGGGTGCGGAGTGGGGCCCACTCGCGCTGGCGGCGATCGTTCTCTGTTTCGTGGTCCCGTTCGCGGGGCTGATCGGACGCACACCCAAGTTGATCCCGGGCTGGCTAGGCAGCGTCGCGGCGCTGGCGCTCGTGGGCCTCTGGTTGGAGCGCTTCCTCCTGGTGGCTCCTTCTCTCCACGAGGCGGGCACGGCCACGATCACGCTCTGGGAGCCCCTGATCGCACTCGGGTTTCTGGGGATCTTCGGGGGAGCGGTGCGCTGGTTCCTCGCAACCTTCCCCATCATCCAGATCTGGCAGGCCCGTCCGGACGTGGAGATGGTCGAGCAGGAGCGTCGGCGGGAGGTCTACGCCACGGGGCCGCGCTGATCCCCCGGCCCATCTGATGCAATGGTTGCCTCGCTGAGGGCCGTCAACACTTCGGCGTGGAGCCGCCCGTTCGTCGAGACACCGGAGCCACCGTGGATCGTAGCGTTCCCGGAGAGATCCGTGAATGTACCTCCCGCCTCGACCACGACCGGCAGAAGGGGAGCCGCGTCCCAGGGTGACAGTTCGGGATCGAGCATGATCTCGGCGCGACCGGTCGCGACCAGCGCGTGGCCGTAGGCGTCCCCCCATCCCCGGGAGAAGTCCGCCTCCTCACGCACCCTGCGCCACCCGCGAGCCAACTCAGAACGCTCGACCCGCAAAGCGTCGGTCGTCAGTGCGAGCGCTTCACTGAGCTCTCCAACACCTGAAACCCGCGCCCGTACCGGCGACGCTGCACCGGGCCGCCACCACCAGCAACCCTCTCCATGTGCCGCAGCCACGGTCTCGCCGAGGGCGGGCATGTGGATGACGCCCACCTCGGGCCGGCCTTCGACCTCGATACCGATCAGCACGGTATAGAGAGGCACACCGCGCATGAAGGATCGGGTACCATCGATTGGATCCAGGATCCACCGGACCGCACCTTCCCCGATATGCTCTCCGAACTCCTCTCCGAGGATGCCATGCGTCGGGAACCGCTCTCGGATCGCGTTTCGCAGGAACGTCTCGGCCTCGCGATCGGCCCGCGTCACCGGGGTCCCGTCTCCCTTGGATTGCGCCGCGACCACCTCTCCGAAATATCCGAGAGTGATGTCTCCCGCCGCTACGGCCCACTCACGCGCAGCCTCGAGAAGGCTCCGAGGCTCCTCACCCGGACGGCTCATCGGGGGGCCCGTGATCGGACCATACTGCCGACTCCTCGCCGGGGGATCATCGAGAGCTCTTCTGGGCCTTGGAGCGATACATGTCCTCGTCGGCGGCCCGTATCAAGTCCTTCACCGTGTCGCTGCCCTCGCCGAAGGTCGCGACACCGGCGCTCACGGTGATGCCGATCGGTCCGAGTGCCGGATGGCGGGCGACCCGCTCTTCGACCCGACGGGCATGCTGACGAGCACCCTCGAGCGACGTGTCGGAGAGGACGGACAAGAATTCGTCCCCGCCATAGCGCGCCACGAGATTCATCGCCCGCGTCTCCCCACCCAGAACCTCTCCCATGGCGCTCAGGACCTCGTCACCGGCCAGATGCCCCAGGGTGTCGTTGTACTGCTTGAAGTTGTCCAGATCGAAGAGGACGACGGACAGGGTTCGTCCGCGACGGGCCGCGGCGAGCTCCTGGCCCAGATGGAGCTCGAGATGTCTCCGGTTCGGCAGCCCGGTGAGCGGATCCGTCAGCGAGAGTGCCTGCAGGCCGGCGTGAAGGCGCGCGTTGTGAAGCGCCACCGAAGCGTGCCCGGCCAGGCGTTGCAGGAGGTGCGACTCCTCCCTTCCGAAGGCGCGGGCATGCGCTACCCCCACCGAGAGCGCACCGGTCACGCGCTCCCCGAAGGTAAGGGGGGCCACCAGAGCACTCCGGGCGCGTAGATGCTTCTTCAGCTCCTCGGAGAGGAGATGGTTCTCCGCACGGTCGTCCGGGAGCCCGCGTCCCCCCTGTTCACCCCAGGCCGACCCGAGCTCACCTTCGAGAGGGAATCGGGCCCCTACCTCGGGCGCGATCGGTCCCTGGCTCGCGGCGACTCGAGCGGACTCCTCCTCCAGGAGCCAGACCACAGCGCCATCCGCCTCGAGCAGGTCAAGGGAGACCTCCGCGACCCGAGCCAGCACCTCGTCCACGTCGAGCGAGCTCACGAGTGCACGGACGATTCCTTCCATCTTCTCTGCTTCGCGACGCCTCTGCTCGAGCTCGGCCACGTGGCTCACGTTCTCGCTCGCGACCGCGGCGAGATCCGCGATCCCCTCCAGAAGCTCGAGGTCGGATCTCGTGTAGGCCCTCGGACGGTAGCTCTGGGCGCTGATCACACCGAGAATACGCCCGCGAGCCCTCATCGGCGCGGAGATGGCCGAGCGGGTGACCCGATCGCCCCGGTCGCCGATCACGAGAAGGGACTGCTCGCGAAGATGGTCGGAGACCATCGTCGGCTCTCCCGTCCGGATTGCGGGACTCTCCGATCCGGGGTAGACGATCTGCGCCCGACTTCCCCGCCCGGCGTCCGCCCAGAACACCACTGTGGCCTCGTCGGACGCCACGTCATAGAGGGAAACGTAGAATCCGTCCGCCTCGATGACCCGCGCGGTTTCCCGATAGATCGCAGCGTACAACTCCTCGTCCCGGAGCGTCCCGGTAAGGGCGCGGCCGATCTCGAGGAGGACCCGGTACCGTTCGGCGGGTGAGGCCGTCATGGAGTTGCTATCGCTGGCGATCATCGGACCCCTGATACCCTGAATCAGCATTTCTCGACTGCCGCACGGCTACGACGTTTCGTGCGCGCGAAGCAATAGCCTTTGCGAACCCCGGCTTCCGGGGCCACGTCACTCCAGCCCGTCGGCCTCCCTCGTCCCACTCTCAGTGCCGGGCCGCGAGACCTCCCGCCGGCGATCGAGGTAATTTCCAATCTCGAACCCCAAAGCCCTGACCAGACCAGCCTCCTGCTGATCGGGCTCCGCCCTGGCCAGCAGTGTGCGAAAGGTCCGCATCACGCTGTCCGGCGACCGCGCCTTGAAGAAATCGATTCGGCTCAGTCCGTCTTCCAGGGCAGACAGCATCGACTCCATCTCTTCTCGCGTAGCAAACCGTGTCGATCGCTTGCCACGAGGCAGCGGTTGCTCGGCACCCTCAGCGGCGAGAAAGATCTCGTAGACCGTCAACAGACAGGCTTGAGCAAGATTCATGCTCGAATAGTCGGGGTCCGTTGGAATGACGACGACTCCGTCGCACAGATCGAGGGCCTTGTTGGCCAGGCCGCGATCCTCCCGGCCGAAGACGACGGCCACCGCGCCCTCTCCGGCTCGCGCCACGAGCCCCGGTGCCAGAGCGCGGGGTCGCCCGTAGTTGCGATGGGCAGTCCGCGCTCGAGCTGTCGTTCCGAGAACGAAGACGCAATCGGCGACTGCATCCTCGAGCGTGTCGAACATCTCGGCGGCCTCGATTACGTCCTCGGAACGATGAGCGATCCCCTCGATCCGCCAGGCGTCGAATTCCGCCGGCTGGACCAGCCGAAGCCGCCTCAATCCCATGTTCTTCATCGACCGGACGACACCGGCGATGTTCACCAGGTTCTGGGGGTGATCCAGGACCACGATCACGTTCTCGAGGATATCCTCACGCATCAGGCAACTCACGCATCAGAGGTCCGACGGTTCGCGGTGGGAAGTCCACACATCAATGAGTTCGCGCATTCGATAGATCGAACATCAGGGTGCTCACGGGTTCGGGGAACCGGGCCGCAAGTCCAGCGGGACCCGGACGGAGTCACGCACCCTGCGGCTCGAGCTGTGACGGAGAGTGTCTCCCTGCGCCCTGGAATCCGGACCTGGAGGCGGCTGAAGGCGGAGGCCCCAGAGTCCCGCGACGGCTCCGATCGCCGCCGCCACGAAGTAGGGCCACGACATTCCCATGGTATCCCAGATCACCCCGGCCATGAAGGGCCCGACGATCCGGGCCATAGCTCCGGCGCTCTGCCCGATACCGAGCGATCCACCCTGAACCTCGTCGGGGGCGTGCTGAGAGAGGAGACTCACCAGCGAGGGAAGCGTGCCTCCGAAACCCATGGCCAGAAGCCCCAACCCCAGGAGGAGCATCGGTACCGATCCGGCCACCGCCATCACCAGAAATCCGGCCACGAAGGGAACGGCCGACAGACGGATGAGGGTCACCTCTCCGGTCCGCGCCACGATCAACCGGACCAGCCCACCCTGCATCACGGCCGACACGACCCCCGTGAAGGCGAAGAGCCATCCCACCGCTCGCGCGTCCAGCCCGAAACGCTGCGCCGCGAACAGGGGGAACGTGGGATGCATGATCGAGAAGGCCGTGGTGAAGATGAAGGACATCACCACGACGTGGAAGAACTGTGGACTCCGCAGGGTCACCCGGAGATCCTCCAGTCGGGAACGTATGCCGCCGGCCCGGCTCGTGAGCGCCAGGCCGGGCTGCATGTCCGTGGCACGGGCGGCGCGCGCCTCCCGCTCCGACGGTGAGAGGGATTCGGGGAGGAGAAAAACGGCCAGAAGGGCATTCGAGAGACAGAGTCCAGCCGCAGTGAGGCCGGGAAGCTCCGGTGCGACGGGAGCCAGAAGCCCACCAATCGCCGGTCCGAAGATGAAGCCGAGCCCGAAGGCCGCCCCGATCAACCCCATGTTGCCCGCGCGGCGATGGGGAGGGGTGATGTCGGCAATGTAGGCCTGCGCTACCGGAATATTCGCACCCCCCACGCCGGCCATGATGCGGGAGAGCAGAAGCACCAGAAGAGAGCCCGCGTAGGCGAACACCAGGTAGGAAAGCGCCGATCCCACCAGACCAATGATGAGGATCGGTCGGCGGCCGAACCGATCGGACAACTGGCCCCAGATAGGGGCGAGCAGGAGCTGCGCCGCCGAATAGGACAGCACCAAGATCCCGATCTCGGTACCCGAAGCCCCGAATCGATCGGCGTAGAGCGGCAGAAGCGGGAGGACGATCCCGAAGCCCACCAGGTCCACGAAGACCGTGAGGAAGAGGATACCGAGGCGAACCCACGGCGGGCTGTCGGAGAGGTTCCGACGTGAAGAGGGAGTCATCCAGCAGGGAAGAGCGTCAGCCCTTTCGCTCGTCGTCCTCCGGCGGGTCCGCCTCGCCGTGCGAAAGGCTGTCGGGATCCTTCACATCGGATCTGAAGTTCCGGATCCCCTCCCCGAGTCCCCGTGCGATCATGGGGATTCGCTTCGCGCCGAAGAGGAGGAGTAACAGGAAGAGAATGGCTACGACCTCGAGGACTCCGAGACCACCGAACACGGCTATGCCTCCAGATCGTGGGATTGCTTGAACATGGTCGCCTCAATCGTCCTGCAGGAGATGGTTGGCTATCGTCTGAAGCTGCATGTTCGTGG
Source organism: Gemmatimonadota bacterium (assembly GCA_040880225.1). Taxonomy (GTDB): domain Bacteria; phylum Gemmatimonadota; class Gemmatimonadetes; order Longimicrobiales; family Gaopeijiaceae; genus JBBDIV01. The sequence continues at coordinate 5,047 of JBBDIV010000088.1, read as the reverse complement.
TCCCTTCGTAAATGGTCCCGATCTTCGAGTCGCGGTAGAGCTTCTCGATGGGGTACTCCCGTGTGAACCCGTATCCGCCGTGCAGATCGAGACACTCCGAGGCGACCCGCTGCGCGGCCCGGGAGGCAAACAGCTTCGCTTGTGCCGCGGGAATCGCGAACTCCAGGCCGGCATCCTTCCGGCGAGCCGCGTCGTACACCAGGAGCCGCGCAGCCTGAAGCTCCGTGGCGAGGTCGGCCAACTGGAATCGGACGGCCTGGAACTCCGAAACGGGCCGCCCGAACTGTTCTCGCTGACCGACGTATCGGGTCGTCTGGTCGATCGCACCCTGCGCGAGCCCCACCATCTGCGCTCCGATCCCGATTCGACCTTCGTTCAGCGTTTCGATGGCGACGCGGTATCCCTTGCCGACCTCACCCATGACCCGGGACCCCGGCACGCGGCACCCGTCCAGGACCAGTTCGGCCGTGGACGAGGCTCGGATGCCGAGCTTCTTCTCGCGCTTCCCAACCGAAAACCCGGGCGCCTCCCGATCCACCAGGAAGGCGGTGATGCCCCGATGCCCCGCGTCGGGGTCGACGGTGGCGAATACGATGTAGAGCCCCGCCTCACTTCCGTTCGTGGTCCACAGCTTCCTTCCGGTCAGGATCCAGTCGCCACCCGCCTGCACTGCCCGACAGGAAAGAGCGAAGGCATCGGATCCGGACCCGGCCTCGGAGAGCGCATATGCGCCCACGACATCTCGGGTCAGGCGCGGGAGGAGCTCTGCCTTCTGTTCTTCGGAGCCCCACCTCAGGATCGCGTTCACCACCAGGGTATTCTGCACATCGACGAGCACCGCTACCGAGGGATCCACCCGAGACAACTCCTCAACCACCAGAATTGCGGTGAAGAAGGAGCTCTCCAGTCCACCGGAAGTCTCGGGAGCTTCCACTCCCATCAGCCCCAGGTCGAAGAGCTGGGGGACGAGGTCCGGATCGATCGACTCCGCTTCGTCCATGGCCTGGACCCGCGGTGCAACCTCGGCGAGGGCGAACTCCCGGACCGCATCACGGAACATGCGCTCGTCCTCGGTGAAGAGCGTCAGCGGTGGCCTCGTTTCCTCATAGTCTCTGGACATGGCGCGCACCCGAACCTGGTGATCGGGCCCCGGGGTGGGACCCATGGCAATCCAAATCTGACGGAACCCGATGAGGAAAAAAGGGGGGCCCCCGCGGGCGGAATCCCCGAGGGGGGCGCTGGAACGTGAAGGGCTCGGCCCCGGCGGCCATGGGTCCGCTTGACGCCTCCCGATCAAGAATTTCTATTGGCGTGTCGTCCGCCGGCGGCCAGTCCCTCCGGGACCCGACCCAGCACAGGAGACTCGAATGTCCGACATTCCCGCCGAACTGTACTACACCGAAGAGCACGAATACCTCAAGCCGACCGAAGAGGACGATGTGTTCCTGGTGGGAATCACGGACTACGCCCAGGGGGAGCTGGGCGACATCGTGTTCCTCGAGCTCCCCGGAAGCGGGGACCACTTCGAGGCGATGGACGTGTTCGGAACCGTGGAAGCCGTGAAGGCGGTCAGCGACCTCTTCTGTCCGGTCGCGGGAGAGGTGGTCGAGGCGAACCCGTCGCTGGAGGAGGATCCGGCACTGGTGAACTCGGACCCGTATGGTGATGGGTGGATGGTCCGACTCCGGGTCGACGATGCTTCGGCCCTCGACGATCTGATGGACGCCGAGGCATACCGGACACTGGTGGAGTAGCCGGAGGCACTCCGGGAGCCGGAGGCCCCCCTCCTCCCCTCGGAACGCCGGCGGAAGATCCGGGTTCACGAAGACGTTGCCATCCATCTACAAGCGGGACGAGCGGACCGGCCCCGATCGCACGGGGCCGCGATCGACCTCGTTTCGCATCCCTGAGTCCACCTACATGACGCATCCCCTCGATCGAACCGACCGATTCTCCGATCGACATCTGGGGCCCACCTCCGAATCCGTCTCCGAGATGCTGGACGCTCTCGGATACGGCTCGCTCGATGAACTGGTCTCCGACGCCGTCCCGGCCTCGATCCGGACATCGGACCTCGCGGGGCCGGAGGTCGGACTGTCGGAGCCGGCTCTCCTCCAGCGCGTACGCGAGATCGCCGACCGGAACGTCGTCTCTCGCAGCTATATCGGAATGGGCTATCACGACACGGTCACCCCCTCCGTCATCCTTCGGAACATCCTCGAGAACCCTGGTTGGTACACCCAGTACACTCCCTACCAGGCGGAGATCTCGCAGGGTCGACTCGAAGCGCTACTCAACTTCCAGACCGCAGTCATCGATCTCACGGGACTCGAGATCGCAAATGCCTCGCTGTTGGACGAAGGAACCGCCGCGGCCGAGGCCATGTCCGTTTTTCTGGATCAGGCCGATCGCGATCGCGACGTCTTCTGGGTCGATGCCGGATGCCACCCGCAGACGATCGAGGTCGTCCGTACGCGGGCGGAGCCCGTGGAGATCGAGGTACGGATCGGGCGAGTCGGCGACGCCACCTTCGACGATCGGGTGTTCGGTGCGTTGCTGGCCTATCCGGACACGGATGGGGAGGTCCGGGACCTGGCCCCGACGATCCAGCGAGCCCACGAGGCCGGAGCGCTGGTCGCCGTGGTGGCGGACCTTTTGGCGCTCACGCTCCTGGAGTCTCCGGGTCGGATGGGCGCCGACGTGGCCGTGGGAAGTAGTCAGCGCTTCGGCGTACCTCTGGGGTTCGGAGGTCCGCACGCCGCTTTCTTCGCCGCACGGGAGTCTCTGAAGCGATCGGTTCCGGGCCGGATCATCGGGGTCTCCAAGGACGCAGCGGGGGACCGAGCCCTCCGCATGGCCCTGCAGACTCGTGAGCAGCATATCCGGCGCGAACGGGCGACCTCGAACATCTGCACGGCCCAGGTCCTTCTCGCGGTGATGGCGTCGATGTACGCCGTATACCACGGCCCCGACGGCCTGCGCAGGATTGCTCGACGGATCCACGATCTCACCCGCACGCTCGCCGCGGGCCTGCGCGAGGGCGGGCACGAGGTGCTCAACGGGCACTACTTCGACACTCTGCGGGTTCGGCCCGCGGACCCGACCGCCCGTGGGGTTCTCCGGCGCGCCTCCGACGTGAAGGTGAACCTGAGGGACTTCGGCGACGGGACCCTGGGAATCGCTCTCGATGAGACCGTGGAACGCGAGGATCTGCGAACCCTCCTCGAGGTCTTCGGAGTGGGGCGAGACGACGACGCCGTCGAGGAGCGACTCTTTCGGGAGATTTCCGACGGTGAGGCCGGCGACGACGCTCTTTTCGACGCGGTCCGACGCAACTCACCGTTCCTGGAGCATCCGGTCTTCAACCGCTACCACTCCGAGACCGAGATCCTGCGGTACATGCACCGGCTGGAGGCTCGCGACCTCTCGCTTCAGACCAGCATGATCCCGTTGGGCTCGTGCACGATGAAGCTGAACGCGACGACCGAGATGATCCCACTCAGCTGGCCCGAGTTCTCACGGATCCATCCTTTCGCCCCAGAGGCGCAGGCCGCGGGATACCATCGCATCATCGACGACCTGCGGGAGTGGCTCGGACAGATCACGGGCCTGTCGGCGGTGTCGCTTCAGCCCAACTCGGGTGCCCAGGGTGAATACGCCGGACTTCTCATCATCCGCAGGTACCACGAGTCGCGCGGCCAGAGTGAGCGGAAGGTGTGCCTCATTCCTTCGTCCGCGCACGGGACGAACCCCGCCTCCGCAGTGATGGCGGGGCTCGAGGTCGTGGTGGTGAAGTGCGACGAGAGCGGCAACATCGATCTCGACGATCTGCAGACCAAGGCCGAGAAGCACTCCGACCGATTGGGCGCGCTCATGATTACCTACCCCTCCACGCACGGCGTCTTCGAGGAGGACGTGCGCGAGGTCTGCGAGACGGTTCACCGTCACGGGGGGCAGGTCTATCTGGACGGGGCCAACCTGAACGCCCAGGTCGGGATCTGCCGGCCGGGAGAGTACGGCGCCGACATCTGCCACATCAACCTCCACAAGACGTTCGCCATTCCACACGGTGGCGGCGGGCCGGGTATGGGTCCCATCTGTGCTGCCGAGCATCTGGCTCCGTTCCTCCCCTCGCATCCGACTCGGTCGGTGGGCGGGCGCGAGGGGATCGGCCCGATCGCCGCAGCCCCCTGGGGAAGTGCCTCCATCCTGGTGATCTCATGGGCGTACATGGCGTTGCTCGGACGCGAGGGACTCCGCCGGGCGAGCGAGATCGCCATTCTGAATGCCAACTACATGGCAACGCGCCTGGAGGGGCACTACGACGTCCTGTACCGGGGACGCAACGGACGGGTCGCACACGAGTTCATTCTGGACCTGCGGCCCTTCCGGAGGTCCCCGGGCATCACCGAGGAGGACGTCGCGAAGCGCTTGATGGACTATGGATTTCACGCGCCGACGATGTCGTGGCCCGTGGCTGGAACGATCATGGTCGAGCCTACGGAGTCGGAATCGAAGGCCGAGTTGGATCGTTTCTGCGATGCGCTCATCTCGATCCGCGCAGAGATCCAGCAGGTCCAGATGGGTCTCATGGATCCGGAGGACAACCCGCTCAAGAACGCACCCCACACGGCCGCCGCTCTGGCGGCCGAGGAGTGGACCCATCCCTACTCGCGGGAGCAGGCCGTATTCCCGGCGCCGTGGACCCGGACCCACAAATTCTGGCCGCCGGTCGAACGCGTCGACAACGCCTACGGGGACCGCAACCTGATCTGTGCCTGCCCGCCGGTCGACGCGTACGCCGAAGCGCCGGCCTGACCGATCCCGGTGCATCCCACCGAGCTTCCGAAAGGACCCCCGTGCAGGCGATGGCGGGTCCTTCGAGATCCTCCCGGGCCCGCGGCCTGGAACATGGCGGTCGATGAAGCGCTGGCTCGCGACCTCACTCCCGACGAGGGGGTCCTCCGGATCTACCGGTGGTCCAGACCGTCGCTCTCCTTCGGCCGCAACCAGCCCGCCCGCGATCGCTACGATCCCGCGGCCCTCC
>JBBDIV010000087.1:0-12039 GCA_040880225.1 Gemmatimonadota bacterium | reverse complement strand
GGATTCCACCCAACGCATCCTGCCCTCCGCGGATCGTGCAGCCTCGGACAGCTCCTCCACCTCCCGCTCCTCGAGCGGACGTCCCGGCCGGACCCGGAAGGTCCCTTCGAGAAGGTGAAGAGATCCCCTCTCGACCGGGAGCATCGAGAGGGCATCGACCAGCCCCGCTCCTCTCGAAGGCAGGGCGGCGAGCAGCACGTCTTCGGCACCGGGAGTGGATCCGGTTCCGATCGCCACCCGCTCCCACACAGCCTTCGAGTCGGCACCCTCGAGTACCTGGTCGGGCGAAGCGGCTTCCCGCGTCAGTTGGTCCCGGAGTCGCAGGACCGCCGAGCCGGAGCCATGTAAGCGAATCAGTATTCTTATTTTGTTAAACTCAGATCTCCGCGCCTCTGCACTCTCGAACCCCGCAGCGCTTTCGTGCGCCCCGGTCTTCACGGACTTGTCGACCTCCCTCGCTGGGACCGGCGTCCCGAACTCCCCCGCCATCCTCGATTTCTCCGCCGTCCCGTCCTCATCCGATCCTGCGGCGCCCACGACCCTCGCCACCGGATCCCAGCTTCCCCACACCAACTCGGCGGACGCGATCGGGAGGCGCTGCTCGGTGAGCGTCCGCCCCAGATTCCAGGCAGCGGCCAACGACTCGCACTCCCACACGAGAGTCTCGTCGGCCTCGGGCCTCGGGTACAGGCGAAACACGACCTCGGTGACGACGCCCAGCACCCCACGACTCCCCGTCGTGAAACGGACCAGGTCGAACCCGGCCACGTTCTTCACGACCCGGCCACCCAGCCGCAGTATCCGACCCGCGCCGTCCACGAGCGTCACTCCGAGAACCTGGTCGCGAGGCCGTCCGTACAGGGGGCGGAGCGGTCCGGACTCTCCGCCGGCCACGATCCCGCCCAGGGTGCGCGAGGCTCCTCCTGGAGGATCGAGGGCAAGCCACTGCCCAGACCCGGAGACCGCACGCTGGAGATCCGCCAGGAGCAACCCGGCCTGCCCGCGAACCATCAGATCGCCGGGCTCGTGCTCCACGAGCCGATCCATCGCGGCAGTCGAGACGACCAGATCGGGCCGGACCGGATCCGCTCGGGTCCCAATCCGCGACTCGGACTCCATGCGCGCCGCACCCGGATGGGGATCTGGATCTCCCAACGTTCCGACCGCCGAGGCCGCGCTCGATGGGCGTACGCGCCATCCCTCTTCACCCGCCACCCGCAGGAGCGCCGAGACCTCCTCGTCCGTGCGCGGGTGCGCCACGGTAACTCCACCTACGACCTCCGCGCGGCCCTCTCCCAGAAGGCCCCGCACCCGGTCGAGACGAGGGCGCCCCGGGGCGGTTTCGACACCGCTCATCCCAGACCTCCCCCGCCACCCCTGCCCCCACTGTTTCGCTCGGCGGTAGAAACGTATTCGTCGGGGAGTACCTTGCCGGGATTGCAGTTGCCGGCCGGATCGAAGGCCGCCTTCACGCCGCCCATCGCTCGCAGCACCTCGGGCGAATAGATCCGGGTCATGTACCGCCGCTTGTCGACGCCCACCCCGTGCTCTCCGGTGATCGTACCGCCCGCGTCGATGCACACCTGCATGATCTCTTCGGATGCGGACTCCACCCGGCTCAGCTCATCCGGATCGCGCCGGTCGAATAGGAGGTTGGGGTGCAGGTTTCCGTCCCCGGCATGAAAGACGTTCGCTACGAGAAGATCATGACGTCGGCCGATCTCGCCGATGCGCTCCAGGACCTCCGGCAGGCGCGTCCGGGGCACCGTGGCGTCCTGCACCAGCAGATCGGGCGCGAGCCGTCCCATCGTCCCGAAGGCCTTCTTCCGTCCCCGCCAGAGGGCGAGACGCTCTTCCTCGTCCCTGGCCGTCCGGATCTCACGGGCTCCGGCCTCCGTACAGCACGAAGCGGCACGCTCCAGATCCTCGTCGAGCCCCGCATCGATCCCGTCGAATTCGACCACCAGGGCGGCCCCTGCGTCGGTCGGATACCCACCGGCAAAGACGGATGCCTCCACGGCTCGGATCGTAGCGTTGTCCACGATCTCGAGGGCGGCGGGAAGGAGGCCGCCGGCAATGATCTCGGTCACGGCCCTTCCCGCATCTCCGATCGAGTCGAAGATCCCGAGCAGGGTGCGCACACCTTCGGGCGCTGGAATCAGCTCCAGCTCGATCTCGGTCGCGATCCCCAGGCAGCCTTCCGAACCCACGAAGAGTCCCACGAGATCGAGATCCCGCTCCGATCCCCGGCCGGCCCCGCCCAGGACGACGATCTCACCGTCGGGCAGCACCACCGTGAGCCCGGTCACGTATCGGTTCGTCACGCCGTACTTCAGGCAGTGCGGGCCCCCCGAATTCTCCGCCACGTTCCCGCCCAGGGTGCAGGCGCTCTGCGAGGACGGGTCCGGCGCGTAGATCAGTCCGTGGGGTCGTGTGGCCCGGGTCAGGTGCGCGTTGATCACCCCCGGCTCGACACGCGCACGGCGGTTCACCGGATCCACCTCCAGTATACGGTTCATCCTGGCCGTCCCCACGACGACCGCTCCGTCCACGGCCAAGGCGCCTCCGCTGAGCCCGGTCCCCGCTCCCCTCGGGACGAACGAAGTGCCCGCGTCGTGGAGTGCCCGGAGCACCGCGCTCACCTCGTCGGTGCTGGCCGGAAGGACCACCGCGGACGGTGGAAATCGGTACTGGGTGAGCCCGTCCGACTCGTACACGAGGAGGCGGTCCGGATCGAGGATGACGGCGGCGTCGCCGACCACCGAGCGGAGTCGACGGACGAGATCGGCGCTCGGGGCGCGGACGGAAAGTTGGGCGGGTGCGGACACAAACGAAAAGGTAGGGGCTGCGACGGGCCCGGCGCCATATACGAGGGAACTCCCGAGGAGCCTGTCCGAGCCCGGAGCCGCCCTCAATCGTCAGGCGACGGCTCCTCCGGGAAGGGGGCCACTTCCAGATACTCCAGGACCGCGTGCAGACTCCACTTCGCGCCCTCACGCGCCGGGGCAGGCAGATCGGACGGATACACCGCGATCAGCAGGCGATCTACGAGTTGCTCGACCCGGGAGGGGTCGGTGACGAACCCGGACATGCCCAGCTCGCTCAGCGCCCGTTCGACCTGTCCAATCCGCTTCAGTCGATGCTCGCGGAAGGCGCGGATGGCTTCCCGGGGGCTCTCCAGTGGCGGACCGTGGGCGGGAAGCAGACGGCTGGGCTCGAGCGCCTCGATCCGGTCCAGCGACGCGAGGTAGTCCGCGACGCAGCCTCCGTACCCACCGACCCAGGTCGTCGTACCCTTGCCCAGGACCAGATCTCCCACGAAGAGCGATCGATCGCGATGCAGCAGATACGCCAGATGATCCCGGGAATGGCCCGGCGTGGGGATCGCCTCCAGTGCCCCGGCATCGGTCTCGATCCGGTCTCCGGGCTTCACCTCCTGACCGAGCGACCGACCTGGCCCCGCGATCGGAAACCCTGTTCGTCCGGAGAGTGTGGCGGCACCGGCGGAGTGGTCCGCGTGCAGGTGTGTGAGGAGGATCGTACCGGTGTCCGCCGTCGCCACCGCGCGGACCAGCCGGTCCAGATGTGGCTGGGCGTCCGGACCGGGATCCAGGATGGCTACCGCGGACGAACCCACGATGAACGTACGGGTCCCGTCCAACGTGAAGGGCCCTGCGTTGTCGGCTGCGAAGACGCGGGGCCCTTCCATGGATCCGGACTCCGGATCCGAATGTGAACCCATGCTCGAACCGGGTTTTCGGTCGGCGATCAGCGCCGCTCCGCCATGATCTGCTCGGCGAGCTTGTCGGCCACGGCCTGGAACGCGTTCTCGTCGTCCTCGGTGAAAGCCGCCGTCTCCTCGCTGTCGACGTTGATCTCGCCGAAGATCTCGTCACCCGCCCGGATCAGAACCACCAGCTCGGACTGTGCGTCGGGGCCCCCGGTCCGGGGGGTCTCGATCGCCGAGAGGTCGGGGATGTTCTGGTTCTCCTTGTCGGCGACGGCCTTTCCCGAAACGCCTTCGCCGATCGGGATCTTCGCATTCTCGGCCGGATCACCCACGTAGTTGTGGAGCCAGAGCTCGTCCCCGCTCTCGCCGAGGAGAAACACCCCCACCCAGTCGAAGCGTTCGTCGGACTCGGCGATGATCTTCACCGACTTGCGGAGCAGCGCGTCGGAGAGAAAGCCCTGGTCCCGCATTTCCTGGAGGTCTCCGACCAGCTCCTTGGCATTGAACATGAGATGAAGCGTCCCTGATGCAGATCATTGAGCCGTCGACGGTCGAACCGCCGACGGCGAGGTTCCCGGGCCTTCCTGGCACTGCGATGCCATGGTATCCGGGAATCGAGAATGGTTAGTTTAATGGTCGGCGCCAGAGCGAGTCAACGCGATCCCCCGGTGTTCCATGCGCTCCGAATCACCTGTTTCGAGCGGTAGCCCGCCCGCCCGCTCCCGGTTTCCCGCCTTCGCCTGGGGCGTTCTGGCCTACTCGCTCCTGGTCGTGGTGTGGGGGTACTTCCTGAGGATCTCCAACTCCGGAGACGGCTGCGGCACGGACTGGCCCCTCTGCAACGGGGCCGTGGTCCCCGCCTCCGCCGAGTTCCCCACATGGGTCGAGCTCACCCACCGGGCCTCGTCCGGCGGCGTGCTCGTACTCACCGTCGCAATGGCCGTCTGGGCCTTCTCCATCTACCCGAGACACCACGCGGTGCGCTGGGCCGCGCTCGCGTCCGTTCTCTTCACCGTCACCGAGTCCCTCTTCGGCGCGGTACTCGTGGTGTTCGGCTGGGTGGCGGGAGACATGTCGGTGGGCCGGGTCCTGATCCGGCCGGTCCACGTGGTGAACACCTTCACCCTGATGGCTGCGCTGGGCCTCACGGCCTGGTGGGCGTCACGGGGAGTGGAACGTCTTCCCCCGCTCGCTCAGCCCGCGGCCGGAACCGTGGTCCCCGCCGTGGTCGCGGTCCTCGCCCTGGCGTCGGTCGGCTCGTGGACGGGACTCGCGGGTACGGCGTTCCCCGTGGAGACGGTACGCGAAGGGTTGGGTCAGTATCTGAGCCCGGACCACCTCCTCGTCTATCTGCGGACCGTGCACCCGATCGTGGCGCTCGTCGCCGTCGTCCTCCTGGCACGGGTCATCCTGGACGCGATTCGTGGACACGGTCGTGTTGACGGCCCGGACGCGGCCTCCGGTTCCGCCTCGCCGAACCCCGACCGCACGACCCGCGGCCTGGCCGTGGGGGTCGCCGGACTCGCGGCCCTGCAACTCGTCGTGGGCCCGCTCACCATCGCGCTCCTCCACCCGACCACCCTCCGGCTCGTCCACCTTCTCCTGGCCGATCTCCTCTGGCTTGGGCTGGTCTTCCTGGCTTCGGCTGCCCTGGAGGGTTCGACCAGCCCTTCCAGCGGCCGCCGCCGCCCGCGAGCCGGGGCTCCCCCTGCGCTTCAGTCCTGAATGAAGCTGGTGTCGGAGTCCAGGCTTCTCGTGAACCCGGCGATCAACCGGGCGGCCCGGTGCAGGTCCTCCACGGAAACCACCTCGTTGGGTGAGTGCATGTAGCGGTTCGGAATCGAGATCAACCCGGTCGGGACACCGGAGCGCACCAGGAAGATCCCATCCGCGTCCGTCCGGCTCGCCTTCGGTGCGGCCTGGACGCTGTACGGAATGTCCTCCGCCTTCGCGACCTCCACCAACCGGTCGAACACGTGCGGGTGCATGGCGGAGCCCCGGCTGAGGACCGGACCACCCCCCAGCTCATGCTCCCCCAGCTCTTTCTTGTTTGCGTCGGGCACATCGGTCGAGAACGTCACGTCCACCACGAGGGCCACCTGGGGATCGAGGGCGAAGGCCGAGCTCCGTGCTCCGCCACCGGTGTAGCCGATCTCCTCCTGCACCGTTGCCACCGCCACTGCACCCGCGTGGGGGGCCTCCTCCTCGGACAGCAGCCTCAGCGCCTCGAGCACGACGTAGGCCCCGACCCGGTTGTCGATCGCTCGGGAGGCGATGCGGTCTCCAGCCAGTCGCTGGAACCCCGCCGCAAGCACGAGCGCGTCGCCGACCTGAACCCCGAGCTCGCGAACCTCGTCCGCCGACGACGCGCCCAGATCAACCCAGAGATCCTGGATCTCGGTCACCTTCTTGCGGTCGTCCGGCTTGATCAGATGGATCGGCTTCTTTCCGATCACACCCGGAACGTCCCCGTCCTTCCCCAGAACCCGTACCCGCTGGCCCACCAGGACCTGGGGATCCCATCCCCCGATGCTGTCGATGTACAGGAAACCGTTCTCGTCCAGATGCGTAATCTGCAGCCCGATCTCGTCGACGTGGCCGGCCAGCATCACCCGTGGACGTCGGTCGACGCCCAGCTCGGCGAACGAGTTCCCATGGACATCCGACCAGACCCGATCGGAAAAGGACTTCGCCTCGCTCCGCCACACTCGCGCCGGCCTCGACTCGAAGCCGGAGGGCCCCGGCTCTTCGAGAAGCCGTTCGAGGAACTCCCACTGGTCACTCATCGCGCTGCTCCATGATCATGTTGTCCCTGCATAGAAGGTCGTCATTCCTGAACGATCTCACCGGGTCGCGGCGGATCCTCTTCGTCGGAATCACCGCCTGCGCCGGGTCGTCCACCCCGTGACGAAAACGGGAAACCCGTCTCGCGTCCATGGGATCCCGGGCCGCCCGTCCGGCCTTTCGGGTCGGTCGGCCCGCCCGGAAATCCTCCCATGTTCCAGACGGACACCCTGAGGTTGCCGGATCGTATCCCCCGCTCCATCCGCCCACGCACCCAGCGAAACACGAGAACTCTCGTAGTAGGCACGAGGAGAAGGAAGCCCGCAAGATCCGTCAGGATCCCCGGTGTGAGCAGCAGGGCTCCCCCCATCAGCACCGCCGCACCGTCCATCAGAGATTGGCCCGGCAGCTTCCCTCCCGCCAGCTCGACCTGGACCGCCGTGAGGGCACGGATGCCCTCCCGCCGAGCCAGCCAGGCCCCCAGGATCCCCGTCGTCACCACGATCGTCAGGGTCGGTCCGAGCCCGATCCACTGTCCCACCCGGATCAGGAGCGCGAGCTCGATGAGCGGGACCAGCACGAAGAGGCATCCGAGTCTGAACAGCACGTCTGCTCCGGTTACGGGATCGGGTTCCTGGTTGTACTCTGCCTGTAGGCTCGCTACGACGGCCACCGATGCGACCACCACGGGCGTGAAGCTCTACCCGCTCGGCGGCCACCGGACGGACAGTCGCTGCTTCGGCGCGATCGCAAGCCGGCGGGAGAGCCCTCGTTGCCGGACACGCCCCACCTCGAAGCCGAAACGACGTGACCACCGAATCCCTGCTGAAAGAGATCCTGACCAGCCGAGTCTACGACGTGGCACGGGAGACGCCGCTGGTCGAAGCTCGACGCCTCTCCCGATCTCTGGCCAACACGGTACTCCTGAAACGTGAAGATCTCCAGCCGGTCTTCAGCTTCAAGCTCCGCGGGGCCTACAACCGGATGACCAGGCTATCCGAGGCCGAGCGGCGAAACGGGGTCATTGCCTCCAGCGCCGGAAACCACGCCCAGGGCGTGGCGTACTCGGCACGCCACCTGGGGGTCCGGGCCGTGATCGTCATGCCCGAAACGACACCCGAGATCAAGGTCGAGGCCGTCCGATCCATGGGGGCCGAGGTGATCCTCCGCGGCGACAACTACACCCAGGCCAGGGCCCACTGCGACGAGCTCGCGGCGCAAGGGGGGCTCACGCTCATCCACCCGTTCGACGACCCGCTCGTGATTGCGGGCCAGGGTACGATCGCGGACGAGATCCTGCGCCACGCCCGGGGCACGATCGACGCGATCTTCGTCCCGGTGGGTGGAGGCGGGCTCATTTCGGGGATCGCCGGCTATTTCAAGGAGCTCGTGCCCGAGGTAAAGGTGATCGGCGTCGTGCCGTTCGAAGCTGACGCGATGTATCGCTCGCTGGAGGCCGACCGTCGGGTACGGCTGGACACCGTCGGGATCTTCGCGGACGGCGTGGCGGTCCAGGAAGTGGGCGAGCTCACCTTCGAGATCGCCCGCACGGCGGTACATGAGGTGGTCCGGGTCACCAACGACGAGATCTGCGCGGCGATCCGGGACGTGTTCGAGGACACGCGCTCGATCATGGAGCCCGCCGGCGCCCTCGGGGTGGCGGGAATGAAGCGGTGGGTCCACCGGGACGGGGCACGCGGAGCGAGACTGGTCTCGGTCCTCAGCGGCGCCAACATGAACTTCGACCGGCTTCGGTTCGTGGCCGAGCGCGCCGAGCTGGGCGAATCGCGCGAGGCCATCCTCGCGGTCACGATCCCGGAGAGACCGGGAGCCTTCCGTGACTTCTGTGCGCAGATCGGGCCCCGGGTGGTGACCGAATTCAACTATCGACTGAGCGACCGCGAGGAGGCTCACATCTTCGTGGGGATCAGCGTGGATTCGGCCGAAGACCTGGCCGAGCTCGTCGACCGGCTGGAGTCCAGGGGTTACGACACGGCGGACCTCTCCGGCGACGAGATGGCCAAGCTCCACGTGCGGCACATGGTCGGGGGCCGGGCGCCGGAGACCGTCACGAACGAGATCGCCTGCCGCTTCGAGTTCCCGGAGCGACCCGGAGCTCTGATGAGGTTCCTCGACACCCTGGGCGGGCGGTGGAACATCTCCCTCTTCCACTACCGGAACCACGGTGCCGACTATGGCCGGGTCCTGGCCGGATTCGAGGTGCCCGAATCCGAACGCGATGCCTTCCAGGGCTTTCTCCACAACCTGGGCTATCCACACACTCTCGTACCCGAGAACCCCGCCTACCGTCTCTTCCTGGGATGACGGCGACCTTCCTCCGGCGGATTCGGCACCCGGCCTCGACCGCTCCCCAGGGAGGCCCGAACCCCTACGGATTCACCGCGACCAGCTTCACCTCGAAGACCAGGGGCGCGTACGGCGGAATCACCCCGCCCCCCGCCCCGGACCGGCCGTAGGCCGCCCACCAGGGAATCACCAGCAGGCGATGGCCGCCCACGCGCACGCCCTCGAGTCCTTCCACCCACCCCTCGATCACGTTCCCGGACGCCAGCTCGAAGTCGAACGTGCCGGTGTCGAACTGGGTTCCGTCCGGCAGCCAGCCGGTGTACTCCACGCTCACGTTGTCTCCCACGCTCGCTTCTGCTCCCGTGCCCACCTCGAAGTCTCGATACCAGAGGCCCGTTGCCGTCTGGATCATCTCGTCGAAGTCGACCCCCAGCTCCACCAGCGCCGGTGCGTAGGTGAGATCCTCCGGGCGGGTGTCCTCATCGTAGGGATTCGAAGCGGTGGGGCTGCTGTCGCAGCCGCCCAACACGAGGATCGCCCCCAGGGCCAGGAGACATGGTAGGAAGTCGAAAGGTTTCGGCATGGTACGGTGTCTCCTGGAGTTCATGGACTGGCGCCCGCTCGGGAGGGCCGCGGAGCCGGATATGGACCGGCTACGGCACGACGACGATCGGTCGGCTGCTCACTGCGGGCTCGCGGCCCGGCAGCTCCAATCGGAGGTGCAGGGTGTATTCGCCGGGCTCCATCTCGGGTAGCCCGAGCGACACGGCGCGGAAGAGCGTGGCGACTTCGCCCCGGGCGGCGTCCGAGAAGGTGACCTCGACCGGCTGAGCGGGCTCGAGGACCCCCAGGAACTCCCCCACCCGCGCCAGGAACCCGGGGCGGCCCTCGGTGAATCCCAGGGTCACCTCGACCTCCTCGTCCACATCCAGACCGTAGACCTCCCACGCCACCGTGAACCGCTCGTCCGTTCCGATCCGCACCCCGGGCCGGGCCAGCGGAATGGCCTCGTCGAGGTCATCGGGAAGAGGTGCGTCCTCACTCAGGATCAGAAGGTCGGACGCGGCGACCAGGCCCCTCAGCAGCTCGGCCTGATTCACCCCCTGCCTCGCTCTCCAGGCCCGCTCCTCCGCGGGCTCGAACACCTCGAGGCTGCTCACGTAGCGGCCCGTGGGCGCCTGCAGTCGGAACACCCCCGCGGCCTCGCTTCCCTCGGCGACGATGGGGTCGCCGCCCGCCTCGGGCATGAGGAACAGCGCGGATCGCACGGGGCTGTCCACCCCGGTGTTCCCGAACGGATCGGGCTCCGGCTCGGGCGGCGGGTCCGGCTGTCCGAAGCCCGAGCTGCGGGCGAACGGATTGGATCCTCCTCCGTCCTGCTGGTCGGCGGCCGAGGCGAAGGGATCCTGCTCCGGCGGCGACGGTCGGTACGCCCCCACGACGAGCATCTCGGCGCCCCGCCGGAAACGGGCAATCTGGGTCTCCAGACCCCGGAAATCCGGGGCATACGGTGGAGCATACCAGGTCCGTGCTTCGCGCGGAGCGGTGATCCAGCTCTCCGGCGGCACATCCGCGGGCGCCTCGAGGAAGCGTTCGGGGAAGAGGTACCCACGGCTCATCGGATGATGGTGCCCCACCACGCGCCGGGTGTCCTGGAGGTTGCCCCCTCCGCCGAGCACCCCGGGAGGGGCCCCTCGGACACGACTCCATCCGATCTGTCGACCGTACCGGATCAGGGACTCCTCCAGATCCTCGCCCCACTCCATGTCGTAGGGGTTTGCGGCCGCCTCCCGGTTGCGCGCCACCACCAGACGGGCGTAGTGCTCGGTGAGCCGGTCGTTGCCCTCCACCATGAAGAGAGGGTCGGAGAACCGCCAGAAGGTCTCCCACATACGCTGCCCCTCGGCAGGCTCCGCGTCCTCGAAGACCTCGATGGCGTCGTCGCTCAGGACGAACCGCGGCGTGCGCCATCGCTCCTGTTCCTCCGGCGGTACGTTGGCGGCACCCTCGCGGAACGCCTCCTCGGCCGCGACCACGTCCCCCCCGACGTGCAAGACGTATCCGAGCAGGGCCGAGCACCACCACCCCTGCGCCAGCCCGCAGTCCCGCGCGACCTGCTCGGCGTCACCCAGGCGGCCGACCTCGACCAGGTAGTGGACGAGCTGCCCTTCGACCCAGGGATCGCGGATGGTCTCGCGCGCCGCGAGCAGGTCGCCGATCAACTCTCCCCGGGCGAGCGAGGTCTCGGTGGGTTCGCGGGGGAAGTCCTCCTCCCCCTCGCCTCCGAACCAGATGCAGATCCGACCGATGCGCTCGTCGCAGCCGCCCCGACCCGTGTTCGCCGCCGGGGGGATCAACCGCTCGCGAAGGCGCTCGAACTCGACCTGACGCTCCTGGACCGCTTCGAGGATCTGGACCGAGTCCGCCGCGCTGGTCGGTGTTTCCTGCGCCGCGAGGGCACCGGTCGTTCCAACCCAGAAGGCGAACAGAGCCACGGCGGGAACGCTCGAGCCGGCGCGAGGAGTCAGATTGGGGTCCGGGGATCGGGACATGAAGGGTTCACGGGGTTCGGGTCGACCGGCGGGGTGGCGGCGCGGAAACGCGTTCGCGCATGGCGGCCTCCACCGTAGTGAATTCCCAATCTCGCGCCAGGAGTTCCCGCAGACGGGTGGCCAGGTGGAGCCGAAGATCCTGTGGATGGATCGCGATCCGCAATGGGCGCCGCATGAAACGGGTGATCCCGACGTTCAACGCGTTCGTGCACCCCAGCGCCAGAGCACGAACGCGGGTGTCGGCCTCGAACCCGACCAGGGGCATCCACCGAAAATCCGCACGCTCTGCGTCCAGTACCCCGCTGAGGACCTCGTACCACCGGAACGGCAGCCCGGCGAGATCGGAGCGGGAGAGCCGTCCGAGCGCCCAGGCCGGCGGCACGTAGAGCTCCGGTTCGGGAAGGTCGATCGTATCGAACCAGGCGTGACACCGACCCACCAGCCGGCGGAGCTCACCGGCGGAACGCGACAGGTGCTCGGCCTGATCCCTCGAGATGAGGGCACCGTGTGCCCGGTGGTACAGGTTGGCCGGTGGTACCGCCTGGTGGGACCAGCCGTGCCCCGCCACGCCGCACCCGTCGGCCACCATGGCCCGCACGGTGCCCAGAGCCTCATGGTCCCAGGCCATTCCGGGGACGACGAGAAGGGTGATCCGGTCCACCTTCC
>JBBDIV010000086.1:0-2070 GCA_040880225.1 Gemmatimonadota bacterium | reverse complement strand
CCATGGGTGGCCGGGTCGGCTCGTCCCAACGACCTCGAGCGGGCCGGAGGGATCTGTGCCACTTCGGACGAAGTCGTCCGCCCGCAGAGCATAGCCATCCATGTGGGAGGAGGGTCCCGGCGGAAGGGTGAATGGGCTGACGATGTGCTCGGCGACCGCCCTGCCGAGAGCGTCCTCGAGGTCCACTCGTTCAGGTCCAGTAGCCGGCGTCGAGAGGACGCGGTCGAGTGCCTCCTCGAACGAGAGCCAATCGGCCTTCCTGGTTTCGAAGTCGGTCATGCTCCCCCCGAATCCGCTGCGGTCACGGTAATCGGGCCGCCCCCCGATGCATCAGAAGCGATAGGAAACACCGACCAGGACGGACCCGATCCCGGCCCAATGGTCTCCTGCCCTGGCTCCGAGTTCCGCTCCCACCTCCTGGAACCCAGGAGGCATGCCCAGCTTCCAGAAGGTCAGGGACGTCTCCGCGCGAACCGTGAACCGGTCGGTTGGGAGCCATCGGGTTCCTCCTGCCAGCACACCGAGGAAAGACGGTCCGAAGTCGAACTGGTCCTCCTGCGGCAATCCCGCTTCGGCCTCGGCGTTCTGGCCTCCGAACTGCCCGACGATTCCGCCCCCGACAGAGAGGTAGGGAGCCAATCGATACCAGGTCCGGTCCCCGGTAAGAGTGAAACGGATGCGCGCGTCCGCCCCGACCAGGGCCATTTCGGTCCTTCCCAGGCGGACCAGCCCTTCGTCGAGAACGGGCTGGTATACGTCCCGGTTCGTCGACAGGTAGAATCCGTTTCCTTCGAACGCGAACGGCCCTCGGATCTCGAGGGCGTATCGCGCACCGATCAGCGTTCCGCCCCCTGGCCCGATCCCGAGGGGCCCCCGGTCCTCGGCCGCGGTCCCCACGACGACGCCCGCATCGTGGCGTCCCTGGATGAATCGGAATGGGGACTCGATGGTCTGACCGGCCGCGGCCTCCGGAAGCACGAACACTCCGAATGCAAGCGAGGCGAGGATCAGCCGAACTGGGGTGCGAGAGATCCGCATGTACGCCGGGGTGAGGGAGAGGATGCGCCCCGCTCAGGGGCCGCGGAGAAGCTACCCGAATGGACCGTGGCAGAGCAACCCACACAGGCCGCGTTTGACGAGACTCGATCGCGCGTCGAGATTCGGAGCGAAAGGCCCGAACCGCCGTACGTGTAACCCATTCCTTCCGGGTTCGTTTCGTCCATGTGTCAACTGTTCCCCCGCTCGGCCGTTTCGACGCTCCCCCCCGGTCTCTCGGGAGTCGTGACCGTGCTCCTCTGGATCGGCATGACGCCGGCGCAGTCCACGGCGCAAGAGGCCGTGGTGCGGATGGAGGAGAACTTCAGAGCCGAGCCGAACGGTGAGGTTCTGGGTCGTCTCGATCCTGGTGCGAGGATCAGGGTCGGGGAGCGGAACGGGGGCTGGACCGAGGCCACGGTCCAGGGCTTCGTGTTCATCCCGTCGCTGCAGGTCTGGCCGGATTCCTCGCTCGACCTGGTGGTGTCGGCGCCCGAGGGGGAAAATCTCCGTGTGGAACCGGCCGGCCGCGTCGCCGGCCGGTTCGAGGAGGGGACGCTGCTCGAGGAGGTGCGGAGGATTCCCGGGTGGATCGAGGTCCGACGGACCGGTTGGATCTGGACACCATCGATCGAAGAGATCGCCTCCGGCGCAGCCGCCAGATCTGGGGTATCCGACTCCGCCGGGATCGCGGATTCCGTCGTCGACCGCGCCGGGGCTCGGACGGCGACCGATTCCGATCCTGCCACGACCGCGCCGGCCGCCGGGGGCGGATCTCCCGACTCGCCTCCGCTATCCGACTCCACCTTCTTGAGCGTCGGACGCGGGGGAACTCCCATCCTCGGGGCTCCGGACGGGGACACATTGGCGCTGGCAGGTGCCGGCTCGGACCTGCGCGTTCTCGCCCGCGACGGGAGCTGGGCACGTGTTCGGGTCGAAGGGTGGGTGTGGATGCCGACCATCGGGCCGGAATCCGAGGAGGCGGCAGGAGACGGGTCGACCGTGGTCGACGTGGGAGTGGATGAGTTCTTCACC
>JBBDIV010000085.1:0-2088 GCA_040880225.1 Gemmatimonadota bacterium | reverse complement strand
GGAATCGCCCCGGAACCTCCTGGTTCCACTGGACGGGTCGGAGGCGGCCGAGTCGGTGCTCCGCATCATCCCACGCCTCCTCGGGACGATCGGGACCGGCAAGGTGACCCTCACATCGGTGGTCCAACCTCCCTTCCCCATCTCCTCGGCCTACCTGCCCCATGCGGTCTCGGAGGAGGCGCTGCACGAGCAGCAGCTCCAACGCGTGCGCGATTACCTCGATGAGGTCGCAGGTCGACTGGAAGCCGCCGGGGTCGCGACCATCGACATCCGGGTCGTGGACGCGCGGGATCCCGCTCAGGGAATTCTTCAGCTCTGCGAGGAACAGGAAGACATCGACATGATCGGAATCTCCTCCCACGGGCGGGGGGGCGTAGCCAGGTTCTTCCTCGGGAGCGTGGCCGACAAGCTACTGCGGGCGGCCCCGGTGCCCGTGCTCGTGACGCGCCGACCGGAGCAGGAGGAGGGGCAATAGGCTGAACAGCGACCGGACCGTCGCGGGGTGGCTTCGGTCCTGCCTCGTGAATATCGTGTGGGGTTCGGCCGTCCGACGGTCCCGCGTGCGCGCCTACTTTCAGGATTCCCCGATGCATCCACCCCCGATGAACCCAGGCAAACGAAGGCATGGGAATGGCTGACCGATTCGAAGTGGTCGACCTCACTCGCGAGGAATGCGATTCTCTGCTGAGTGCCCACCGCGTGGGACGTCTCGCCTACTCCTTCCGGGATCGGGTCGACATCCGACCGATCATGTACGCCTACCGGGACGGATGGCTCTTCGGGAGGACCTCCGAGGGAAGCAAGCTCACGACGATCCGACACAACCGCTGGATCGCGTTCCAGGTGGATGAGGTCCACGATCTGTGGAACTGGGACAGTGTGGTCGTCCGGGGCGCGATCCATCTCCTGGAAGAAGGGGGAGGGGCCTCTCAGGAGGCCTTGCGTGCCCAGGCGATCCAGGCCCTCTCCGATACGGCCGTCGAGACGTTCGCGGAAGACGATCCGGCGCCCCACCGTTCGATCCTGTTCGCATTGGCTCCGCACGAGATCGAGGGGCGCCGTGCCCGCCTCTCCGGATCCGGCCGAGACACCAACGAGCCCGACCGGGAGGACGCGGATCCGTGAGGCCGGTCCTCGTCATCCTCAATCCGAACGCCTCGGGGGGACGGGGTGCGAGGGTCGCCCCGAGGCTCGAGCGGGCGCTCGAGGTCGGGAAGGTCCCCTATACGCTCCGGATCACCGAGGCGCCGGGCCACGCGCGCGAGATTGCACGTGAGTTCGATCCCAGCGGTTCGAGCCGCATTCTGGTGGTCGGAGGAGACGGCACGATCCACGAGGTCGCGACCGGACTCCTCTCGCGAAGAACCGCGACAGGGTCCCGCCGATCTCCGTCCCACGACCCTCCACCGCCCGAGATCGCGGTGCTGCCGGTCGGCACCGGAAACGACTTCCACCGCATGGTCCGAGCCCCCGGCGGTGTGGACCAGGCCGTCCGGCTCCTCCGGGAGGGCGTTCCCCGCCGGTTCGAGGTGGGTGAGGTCCGGTGGGACGGGGGTCGTGGCCACTTCGTGAACCTTCTCGGGGTGGGTATCGACGTGGAGGTCCTCCGTCGGCGGGATGGGTTCCGCCGACTTCCGGGACTGTTTCAATACCTCGCCGCGCTGCTCTCCGCGCTCCGGCACTACCGGCCCGTGGCCCTCGAGATCGTCCTGTCGGGTCCGGACGGATCGAAGCCACCGATCCAGGTCCCCGTCCTGCTCTCTGCAGTGACTGTGGGTCCGTCCGTCGGCGGCGGCTTCGTTCTCGCCCCCGCGGCCACACCGGACGACGGACTCCTCGATCTCTTCGTGGTTCGGACGCTTGGACTGGTCCGGGTAGCCCGGTACCTTCCGGGCATCCTGAGGGGACGAACCATGAACCGTCCGGAGATCTGGCAGATGCAAGGCACCGCCGTGGAGATCCGCTCCCTCGACGGACGGGGCTTCGACTTCGAGCTGGACGGCGAGTTGATGGAGGCTTCCACGCCATTTCTGAAGATCCGGGTCCGGCCGGACAGTCTACGAATTCTCGAACTGCCCGAGGGTCTGG
>JBBDIV010000084.1:0-12954 GCA_040880225.1 Gemmatimonadota bacterium | reverse complement strand
GCTCGGGGGCGGGAGGACGGGAGGGGGATCCCCTCTCTCGGCTCCCGGCCATGCGTGCAGCGGGCTGGATCGAGCAGGGCGAGTTTTACGGACGTGGAGTACCGCACCGGGTGCGAGGGGGTTCGTTCCTCGACCGTCCGGTAGCGAAGCGAACGGCAGGGAGAGGAACGAACCCCCTCTCACCAACTGAGGATGGACATGGCTGGACGGATTCGGATTCGACTCAAGGCGTTCGACCACTGGGTGGTTGATCAAACGGCATCGGACATCGTCCGCACGGCCGAGAAGACGGGAGCGACCGTCAAAGGTCCCATCCCCCTTCCGACGAAGCGCGAACGGTGGACGGTCCTGCGGGGCCCGCACATCGACAAGAAGTCGAGGGAGCAGTTCGAGCTCCGTACGCACAAGCGGGTGATCGACATCGTCGATAGCCGGACGGCAACCGTGGATGCCCTGACGAAGTTGGATCTGCCCGCCGGAGTCGACGTCGAGATCAAGGTGGATTGATTCCTGGCCGGCCGCTGGCCGGAAGGGACCCCACCGTGACGCCGTTTTGAAGAACGTACAGAGGACTGGGACGATGGCGGGATTGATTGGACGAAAAATCGGAATGACCCGGGTGTTCGACGACGAGGGAACTGCGGTTCCCGTCACCGTCGTCGAGGCCGGACCGTGCCCGGTCGTCCAGGTCCGGGACGAGGCGCGGGACGGATACAGGGCCGTGCAGCTCGGGTTCGGCCGCCAGAAGGAAAAGCGGTCGAGCAAGGCCGAACTGGGACACGCCGCCTCGGTCGGCCTGGACTACGCACCACGCGTGCTTCGCGAGTTCCGTATCTCGGGTGAGACCGAGATCGAGCCCGGACAGGAGATCACCGTGGAGTTGTTCCAGCCGGGCGATCGGGTGAAGGTCGTCGGGACCTCCAAGGGTCGGGGCTTTCAGGGTGTCGTGAAGCGACATGGCTTCGCGGGTCGTCCGGGGTCGCACGGCCACCCGATGTCCCGGACTCCGGGCTCGATGGGACCGGGTACCGACCCGTCGCGCGTGATCAAGGGGAAGAAGCTTCCCGGGCAGATGGGCGCCCACAGGACCACGGTGCGGAATCTCGAGATCGTACGCGTCGATACCGAACGGAACCTGCTCTTCGTGAAGGGTGGAGTCCCCGGTGCGCGTCACAGCTACCTCTTCATCTCGAAGTAACGACATGGCCAAGGCACGCTACTACAAAGTCGACGGGAAGAAGGGACGCGCCCGCAGCCTACCGGATTCGCTCTTCGGCGGAGTGGTGAACGAGTCCGTTCTCCACACCGTGGTGAGGGCGCATCTTGCGAACCGGCGACAGGGAACGGGCTCGGCCAAGACCCGCAGCGAGGTCCGCGGCGGAAGCCGGAAGCCCTGGAGGCAGAAGGGTACCGGGCGTGCCCGTCAGGGCTCGATCCGGTCGGTCCAGTGGGTCGGCGGTGGGAGAGCGTTTCCCCCGCAGCCGCACTCCTGGCGTCAGAGGATTCCGAAGAAGGTCCGGGCCTTGGCCCGGCAGTCCGCATTCACGGCGCGCGCCGAGGAGGACCGGGTCGTCCTCATCGACGCTCTCGACCTCGAGGCGCCCGCCACGCGCCGACTCGTGAAGTACCTGGAGTCAATCGAGGCTGCCGGAAAGGTCCTCCTCCTCACCGACGGCCTGAGGGATACGGTCGTTCTCTCGGCGCGAAACGTCCCTGAGATCCTGGTCCGGCCCTTCGGGGAGGAATCGACCTATGACATCCTCTGGGCGACGACCGTCGTGATCGAGCGGTCGGCCATCGACGCGCTGGAGACCGGGTCGCCGGCGGAGACGGCGAAGGTCGCGGCCGAAGTCGAGTCGGTTCCGGACGTCGCGAAGGTGGAGGTGGCCGGGCCTGCGGAACCGGACGAGCTGCCGGAGAGCGGGTCGGACGGCGACGAGGAGGAGACGACCGATGCGTGATGTCTTCGACGTGATCGTCGCACCCGTGATGACCGAGAAGGCCACCGCGGAGCAGGAGGCGCACAACGTCTACACCTTCGTCGTCCACAAGGACGCCAACAAGGCGCAGATCTCCGACGCCGTCGAGTCCGCCTGGGATGTGGTCGTGGAAGACGTCCGGACGGCTCGGTATCCCGGGAAGATGAAGCGGGCGTTCATGGGGCGGTTCACGCAACGCTCCCCGGCCGGTCGGCAGCCCGAGTACAAGAAGGCGATGGTCCGCCTCGCGGAAGGCGACCACATCGAGCTCTATGAGTTGGGGTGATTGAATCATGGCTCTGAAGAAATTCAAGCCCGTTACGAGTGGAACCCGCTTCCGCTCCATCGTGGACAGTTCCGAGATCACGCGCAGGGAGCCCGAACGGTCCCTGACCGAGCCCCTGCACGGACATGGGGGACGGAACCACCACGGACGGATCACGACCCGCCGGAAGGGCGGTGGACACAAGCGGAGGTATCGTCGGGTCGACTTCAAGCGCGACAAGCTCGGGGTGCCCGGGCGAGTCACGGAGGTCGAGTACGACCCGAACCGTTCGGCCCACCTGGCGCTCATCACCTATGACGACGGCGAGAAGCGCTACATTTTGCTCCCCCGGGGACTGGGCGTGGGGGACCGGATCCTGGCGGGTCCCGAGGCCGACATCACTGTGGGACATGCCCTGAAGCTAGGACGAATACCGCTGGGCACGACGGTTCACAACGTGGAGCTCAAGCCCGGAAAGGGCGGCCAGATGGCGCGCTCGGCGGGGTCGGGTGCCAATGTCGTGGCCAGGGAAGGCGACTACGTCAGCCTTCGGCTTCCCTCTACCGAGGTGCGGCGCGTGCATAAGGAGTGCATGGCGACCATCGGACAGGTGGGGAACCAGGACCATGAGTTGCGGTCGCTCGGCAAGGCCGGCGCGGCGCGCTGGCGGGGCCGCCGTCCCAAGGTACGTGGGGTTGTGATGAACCCGGTGGACCACCCGCTCGGAGGTGGAGAGGGACGGACCTCCGGCGGTCGGCCACCGGTCTCGCCCTGGGGCAAGCCCGAGGGTGTCAAGACACGGAAGCGAAAGAAGAAGTCGAACAAGTACATCGTCCGGGGCCGCCGCCGCGGGAAGGCGACGAAGTGATGCCCCGTCGATCGAGCTCGCACGTGCGTCGATTCTGGATCTGGATGGAAGGAACCCATGCCGCGTAGCGTCAAGAAGGGCCCCTATATCGAGGAGAAGCTGCTCCTGAAGGTGGACGGCATGAACTCGAGGGGAGAGAAGAAGGTGATCAAGACATGGTCCCGGTCGTCCACGATCTCTCCGGAGTTCGTGGGTCATACGTTCGCGGTCCACAACGGCAACAAATTCGTGCCGGTATACGTCACCGAGAACATGGTCGGGCACAAGCTCGGGGAGTTCTCGCCGACCCGGCTGTTCCGGGGACACGGCGGCAAGCTCGCCGACAAGCGGACCCGCCCGAAGTGAGCGAGGTCGACGGTATCGTGGAGACGACCGACATGGAAGCGAAGGCGATTGCACGATTCATCCGGATGAGCCCCAGGAAGGTGAGGCTGGTCGTGGACCAGATTCGCGGGCGCTCCGTGAACGAGGCGTACGCGCTTCTCAAGTTCTCGAAGAAGGCGGCCGCGGTGCCCGTCGGAAAGACACTCCGCTCCGCCGTGGCCAACGCCCAGCAGAAGGGTGAGGCACAGGGCGAGATCCTGGACGCGGACGATCTGATCGTTCGAGAGGCCTATGTGGACGAGGGACCGACCCTCAAGCGGTTCAAGGCCGCGGCCATGGGGCGAGCTGCCCCTCGGCGCCGACGCATGAGTCACATCACCATCGTGGTGGATACGGAGGAATAGGGCCCTATGGGACAGAAGACACACCCGGTCGGTTTCCGCCTTGGCGTGATCAAGGACTGGAAGTCACAGTGGTACGCGGAGAAGGACTTCCCCCGTCTGATCATGGAGGACGAGACGATCCGGAAGTACCTCGAGCGACGCCTGGCCCACGCGGCCATCTCGTCGATCCACATCGAGCGGAAGCCGTCGAAGATCGTGGTCACGATCCACACGGCTCGTCCGGGTGTGGTGATCGGAAAGCGGGGTTCGGAGGTCGACAAGCTCCGCGACGAGCTCGGCGTCCTCACGAACGCGGAGGTCTCGGTTAACGTGGAGGAGGTCAAGCGCCCTGAACTCGATGCCCGGCTCGTCGCGGACAACGTGGCGCACCAGATCCGCAACCGGATCTCGTTCCGTCGCGCCATGAAGCGGGCCATCCAGTCATCCCAGCGGGCGGGTGCCGAGGGCATCCGGATCCAGTGTGGCGGCCGCCTCGGCGGATCCGAGATCGCGCGTGTCGAGGGGTACAACGAGGGGCGCGTGCCCCTTCACACCCTGCGCGCGGACATCGACTACGCGAACGTCGTGGCCAAGACGACCTATGGGACGGTCGGCGTGAAGTGCTGGATTTTCCTCGGTGAAGTCGTGGACGAGCGCCGGGGTCGGACCTACTCGAGCGATACCTAGTCCGAACGGACCGCAAGATCTCTGAAGGGGACCAACGAAGATGCTGTCGCCGAAGCGAGTCAAATACCGCAAGAAGCACAAGGGACGCACCAGGGGCGCGTCCCACCGTGGGAACTACGTTTCCTTCGGTGAATACGGGCTTCAGGCCACCGAGCCCGCATGGATCTCGAATCGTCAGATCGAGGCGGCCCGGATCGCGATGACCCGCCACATCAAGCGTGGAGGGAAGGTCTGGATCCGCATCTTTCCGGACAAGCCCATCACCCGCAAACCCGCGGAGACCCGGATGGGGAAGGGGAAGGGGAATCCGGAAGGTTGGGTCGCCGTGGTGAAACCGGGCCGCGTCATGTTCGAGATGGAGGGCGTGCCACGGGAGATCGCCGAGCACGCCATGAGGCTGGCTTCGGCCAAGCTGCCCATCAAGACACGATTCGTGGTTCGTGACGAGCAGCTGGGAGCCTGAACGATGCTGACCGCCGAAGACATCAGAGAGATGACGGACGCCCAGATCGCTGAGCGGATGGGCGAGCTACGGGAAGAGCTGTTCCGCCTGCGATTTCGCAGCACCATGATGCAGCTCGAAAACCCGGAGCTGCCTCGGCAGATTCGCCGGGAGATCGCGCGGATGAAGACGATTCTGAGGGAGCGCGAGCTCCGGACGCAGACAGGGTGAGAGATTCCGAGATGACTGAAACCGACGAGAGCATCCCGGCCGAGACGGCCGGCGAGGACCAGCGCAATCGCCGGAAGGTCCGGCAGGGCACGGTCGTGAGCGACCGGGGGGACAAGACCGTCGTGGTCCGGGTGGAGCGGCGCATCTCCCATCCGCTCTACAGCAAGTCCATGATCCGTTCCAAGAAGCATCACGCGCACGACGAGGAGAACGAGTTCCGTGTCGGGGACGTGGTCCGCATCCAGGAGACCCGGCCGCTCTCGAAGCGGAAGCGGTGGCGGGTCGTCGAGTTGGTCGAACGGCCGGAGCGGGTTTGAGCTCGGCCCCGCATTCACGATCGGTCGAGCCGATAGAGCAGGCGTGTCAGAGGAGAACTGAGCAATGATTCAGCAGGAGTCGATCCTGAGGATCGCGGACAACACGGGCGCGAAGAGGGCCCTCTGCATCCGGGTCCTCGGAGGATCGCGTCGCAGATATGCTCGGGTCGGAGACGTGATCATCGTCGCGATCAAGGACGCAATCCCCAACGCTTCCGTGAAGAAGGGGGAGGTGGCCCGCGCCGTGATCGTGCGTACTGCGAAGGAGATGCGGCGACGAGACGGGTCCTATATCCGTTTCGACGAGAACGCGGCCGTCCTGATCACGGACCTCGGTGAGCCCAGGGGGACGCGTATCTTCGGACCCGTGGGTCGCGAGCTCCGGGAGAAGCAGTACATGAAGATCGTATCGCTCGCCCCGGAGGTGCTCTGATGGCGACCCAGAAGGAAGCGCGCAAAAACCGACGCAGCAAGAACCACACGCATGTCGTGAAGGGTGATCGGGTGCGGGTCATCCGCGGAAACTTCCGCGAGATGGAGGGCACCGTGATGCGGGTCGACCCGGGGCAGGGCCGGGTGGTTGTGGAGGGAGTGAACCTCCGCAAGCGTCACCAACGACCGACGCAGGAGAACCCCGATGGAGGGATCATCTCCTTCGAGGCGCCGATCGACCTGTCGAACGTGATGCTCATCGACCCGGCGTCGGGTGAACCGTCGCGCGTCCGGATCCAAGTGAACCAGGACGGCACCAAGGATCGGATCGCGGTGAAGACGGGCAACCCGATCCCGAAGCCGTAACGCGACTTGCCA
This sequence comes from Gemmatimonadota bacterium, assembly GCA_040880225.1. Taxonomy (GTDB): domain Bacteria; phylum Gemmatimonadota; class Gemmatimonadetes; order Longimicrobiales; family Gaopeijiaceae; genus JBBDIV01. The sequence continues at coordinate 6,648 of JBBDIV010000084.1, read as the reverse complement.
GGAGCGTATCGCAGAATGGAATCGAGACTGCAGAAGCACTACCAGGAGAAGGTGCGGCCGAAGCTCCGGGAGGAGTTCGGCTTCGAAAACGTGCACCAGATCCCGCGCGTCACCAAGGTCGTGGTCAACGTCGGGATCGGTGAAGCGGGTCGGAACCAGAAGCTCCTGGACTCGGTGATTGAGGAAGTCGGCGCGATCACGGGACAGAAGCCGGTTGTGACGACGGCTCGCCGGTCGGTTGCGGGGTTTGCGCTCCGCGAAGGGATGCCGGTGGGTGTGTCGGTCACACTCCGACGGGGTCGGATGTACGATTTCCTGGACCGGCTGGTCAGCGCGTCGATTCCGCGGATCCGCGACTTTCGTGGCATCCCGACCCGCTCCTTCGACGGGCGAGGCAACTACACGCTCGGCGTCAAGGAACAGATCATCTTTCCCGAGCTCGAATACGACCAGGTCGAGCAGGTGCACGGGATGGATATCAGCGTGGTTACGTCGACCGACAAGGACGACGAAGCATACGCGCTACTGAGAGAGATGGGCTTCCCGTTCCGGGGTGAGATCCCCGTCGCGGTCGGAGCCTGACGTTCGATGGAGCTTGACCCAAATGTTGGGGGCTGAATGGCGAGGAAGGCACTAGTCGAGAAGGCGAACCGCAAGGCCAAGTATGGCGTGCGGGACTACAACCGCTGCAACCGATGCGGCCGCGCGCGAGCCTACATCCGCAAGTTTGGACTCTGCCGGATCTGTTTTCGGGAGATGGCCCTGCGGGGTGAGATTCCGGGCGTGCGCAAGGCCAGCTGGTAACCGGTAAAGGACGAGAATCAAGTCTATGATGACCGATCCAATAGCGGATATGCTTACGCGTATCCGGAACGCGGCTCAGGCCGGACATCGCTGGGCGGATATGCCGATCTCCAAGCTCAAGGTGGAGGTCGCCAGGATCCTCAAGGAGAACCATTTCGTCTTCGACTACAAGGTCCTCGACGATGGTCACCATGGGGTGCTCCGGGTCTACCTCAAGTACTACGAGGGTCAGCCGGTTATTCGGCACCTGAAGCGCGTATCGAAGCCCGGCCTGCGCAAGTACGTCGGCCAGAGCGAGATTCCCCGCGTGCGCAACGGAATGGGCATGGCGATCCTCTCGACACCGAGAGGGGTGCTCTCCGACCGCGGCGCGAGAGAAGAAGGCGTCGGGGGCGAAGTGCTGGCGATCGTCTGGTGACCTTGGAACCCCGAACACAGCTTTCCAGAGCGAACGATGTCTAGAATCGGTAATCGTCCGATAGAGCTTCCGAAGGGTGTCGAGATCCGGCTCGAGGGCCGGACCGTCCACGTGAAGGGTCCGAGGGGAGAGCTTTCTCTCGACGCGCACCCGGAGGTCGAAGTGGGGGTTGCAGATGGGTCCGTGACCGTGACCCGTCCAACGGACCAGGCTCGCCACCGAGCCCTGCACGGACTTACACGGTCCCTCATCGCCAACATGGTGGAGGGGGTCACCGACGGGTTCGAGCGAAAGCTCGAGATCCAGGGCGTGGGATACCGTGCCGAGAAGAAGGGGAGAGACCTGACGTTCCATCTCGGATTCTCGCATCCCGTCCCGTACCCTGCGCCGGAAGGCATCGATCTGGACACTCCGTCGCCGACGGAGGTGGTCGTGCGCGGAGCGGACAAGCAGCTCGTGGGTCAGGTCGCTGCGGAGATTCGCGGCATCCGGCCTCCGGAGCCGTACAAGGGCAAGGGCGTCCGATACTCGGGCGAGCAGATTCGTCGCAAGGCAGGGAAGACGGCCGGGGCATAAGGGCCCGGTCGGACAAGGATCTTCGAACGACCTCATGAGGAGATCGTCGTGAGCAAGGTGAAGTACTCCAAGATCAAGAAGAGCCGGCGCCTTCAGAGGGTTCGCCGCCACCTTCGGGTTCGCAACAAGGTGGTCGGGACGAGTGAGCGTCCCCGCCTCGTCGTGCATCGTTCCCTCCGCAACACCGAGGGACAGCTTGTCGACGACCGTACGCACCGCACTCTGCTGGGGCTTTCGACCCTGGCTCCGGATGTGCGAAGCACGGAGGTCGAGGGCGACCATCCGAAGATCGAGAAGGCTCGCGCGGCCGGGAAGCTTCTGGCAAAACGCGCGAAGGAGGCGGGAATCGAGGCCGTGGTATTCGACCGCGGCGGCTACAAGTACCACGGCCGGGTCAAGGCGTTCGCCGAGGGTGCGCGTGAGGGAGGACTGAGGTTCTGATGGCCAGAGACAGAGGCAGGGGACGAGGTCGCGACAGCGATATCACCGAGACCGTGATCCACATCAACCGGGTCTCGAAGGTCGTGAAGGGCGGACGCCGTTTCTCCTTCACCGCCCTCGTCGCGGTCGGCGACCAGAAGGGAAAGGTCGGGATCCAGCTGCAGAAGGCCAACGAGGTCGCAGAGGCGATTCGGAAGGCGATGGAGCATGCCCGAAAGGACATGTTCGAGGTCCCGCTCGTTAACGGCACGATCCCTCACGAGATCACTGGGGTGTGGGGAGCGGGGCGAGTGCTGCTGCGACCTGCCGCGCCGGGTACCGGTGTGATTGCGGGGGGGCCGGTGCGCGCCGTCGTCGAGGCGGCCGGGATCACAGATATCCTCACGAAGAGCCTCGGCACCCAGAATCCGATCAACGTGGTACGGGCCACGGTGGAGGCGTTGCAGAGACTGGTGACTCCCGAGCAGGTCGCCCGGGAGCGTGGAATTTCGGTCGAGGCGCTGGGGGTCTACCGTGGCTGAGAAGAAAGGGAAGCGAATCGCGATCACGCAGGTGCGGAGTGGAATCGGACGCCCGGAAACCCACAAGCGTACTCTGCGAGCGCTGGGCTTCACGAAGCACCAGCAGACCCGCATCCACGACGACACCCCGGCGATCCGGGGAATGATCAACAAAGTCAGTCACCTCGTTTCGGTGACGGACGCGGAGGAGTAGGGGATCATGGCGGAGTTGCACGAACTACGACCGACACCCGGCTCGCGAAGAGATCGCAAGCGCATTGGACGTGGCCCGGGATCGGGGACGGGAAAGACGAGCGGTCGCGGCCACAAGGGTCAGAAGGCCCGCTCCGGAGCCTCGATCCCTGCGCGCTTCGAGGGGGGGCAGATGCCCCTGCACCGGCGTGTGCCGAAGGGGGGGTTCACACCCCTTCGGAGGGTGGAGTACCAGGTGGTCAACGTGCGCGCGTTGGAGGAGCTCGGAGAGGCCGAGGTCACTCCGGAGATGCTGCGCGATCGCGGGTTGATCGGCTCGCTGAAGGAACCGGTCAAGGTCCTCGGAGACGGAGAGCTGACTCGAGCCATGCAGGTCACCGCCCACGCGTTCAGCGGCTCGGCGAAGAAGAAGATCGAAGACGCGGGCGGGTCGGTAACCCGGGTGGACGCGTAAGAGGCTGTTGATTCGAGCGAGACACGTCGCCTGAGCGCACGGGACTTCCAGGATGGCCAACCCGATTCAAAACCTCTTCCGGTTTCCGGAGCTGAAGGACCGGATCGTCTTCACGCTCTTCATGCTCCTCATCTACCGGGTCGGTGCGCACATTACCGCGCCCGGCGTCGATCTGGTCGCGCTCGAGGCCCAGTTCGGTCAGCTCCAGGGCACGCTCTTCGGCGTGTACGACATGTTCGTCGGCGGCGGGCTGTCCCGAGCTACGATCTTTGCGCTCGGGATCATGCCGTACATCTCGGCGTCCATCATCTTCCAGCTTCTGGCTGCTGTGGTTCCAACGGTCGAGAAGATGCAGAAGGAGGGTGAGGAGGGCCGCAAGAAGCTGACGCAGTGGACCCGGTACTCGACCGTCGCGCTCTGCATCGCGCAGGCATACGGGTACTCCGTGTTCGTCGGCTCCATCGAGGGAGCGGTCACGATCGCGCCCTGGCTGTTCACCTTCACCACGGTGATCGTGTTGACGGTGGGTGGAGTGTTCATCATGTGGCTGGGCGAGCAGATCACGGAGTCGGGGATCGGCAACGGAATGTCGCTCCTCATCTTCTTCTCGATCATCCAGGGGTTCCCCAGCGCGGTCGTACGCACCTGGGAGGCGATGAGAGTGGGGGAGATCGGTCCCGTAGCCCTGACCGTTCTGCTCCTCGTGATCATCGGGGTCACGGCCGGCGTCGTCTCGATGACGATGGGTGCGCGCCAGATACCGGTACAGATTCCGCGGAAGGTGGTGGGTCGGGGCCGCGTGCAGGAGGGGCAGAAGTCCTACGTCCCGATCCGGGTGAACGCGGCCGGTGTGATGCCGATCATCTTCGCGCAGTCGTTCATCATCCTTCCCGGGACGCTCGGAGCGATCTCGAGCATCCCGATGCTCCAGGACCTGGCGGCGATGTTTCAGCCGGGGAACTGGCAGTATTATGTGACCTACGGTGCCCTCACCATCTTCTTCACGTACTTCTACACGGCGATCATCTTCAACCCGGTCGACCTGGCTGAGAACCTGAAGAAGCAGGGTGCGTTCATCCCCGGTGTGAAGCCCGGGGCCCGAACCGCCGAATACATCGATCGTGTGCTGACGCGTGTGCTGGTACCCGGCTCGATCTATCTGGCACTCATCGCGATGGTCCCGTTCTGGATCTTCGACATCTTCAACATCCAGACCTTCTTCTTCGGTGGTACGGGACTCCTGATCTGCGTCGGTGTGGGTCTCGATACGGTCCAGCGGGCCCAGCAGCACCTGCTCCTTCGTCACTACGACGGGTTCATGAAGCGTGGGCGCGTGAAGGTCCGTGGGCGCCAGCGGTACATGTGATGACCACTTCGAACGCCGAACCTACGAGGAACAGCTCGGCCACTCTGGACGGAAGAATATGACGAGCGATTCGGGTACGGTGCTCATCCTGCTCGGGCCACCAGGGGTTGGGAAGGGAACCCAGGGCGCGATGCTGGCCGAAGATCTGGGCTGGGAGCGGATCGCCACCGGCGACCTTCTTCGTTCGGCCCGACGGGACGGGACCGATCTGGGACGGAAGGCTCAGGCGTACATGGACGCGGGTGATCTGGTCCCCGACGACCTGATTGTGGAGCTTGTGCGCGAGCGGCTGGCCGGGCTCGCGCAGGATCGCGGGGTGATCTTCGACGGGTTCCCCCGGACCGTACCCCAGGCCGAAGCGCTCGAACCCGTGCTTGCCGACGTGGGCCGCACACTGGATGGGGTAATCCTGTTCGAGGCCGCCGACGATGTGCTGGTCAAGCGAATCAGTGGTCGGCGGACTTGCCCCGACTGCGGGCGCGTCTACAACGTGCACTTCGATCCTCCGGCCACCGAAGGCATCTGCGACGAATGCGGCGCCCGACTGGATCACCGGAAGGACGATACGGCGGATACGGTCGCACACCGTTTGAAGGTCTACCGCGAGCAGACCGAGCCCCTGGTCGGGTACTATGAGAAGGGGGATGCGCCGGTGGTCCGGATCGATGGCGATGACGGCCTCGAGACCGTGAATCGAAAGACCCGCCGAGCACTGGCCGAGCAGACGGCCGTGGAGACCTGAGGCCATGGTGGAGTTGAAGACGCCTTCCGAGATCGAAGAGATGGCGCGCGGGGGGGCGATCATCGGAGCCCTCTTCGGAGAACTGGAGGCGCGTGTCGCTCCGGGGGTCTCCACCCTGGAGCTCGACGCGTTCGCGGAGGAGTTCATACGGTCGACCGAGGGTGCGACACCGGTGTTCAAGGGCCTCTACGGGTTCCCGGGTTCGCTCTGCACGTCGATCAACGAGGAGATCGTCCACGGAATTCCCTCGAGCGAGCGTGTCCTGCAGGAGGGCGACATCATCTCCATCGATGTCGGAGTGAGATTGAGCGGTTGGTGCTCGGACTCGGCGCGTACGTTCCCGGTGGGTGAGAGTGCTCCCGAGATCGCGCGTCTGCTCGAGGTGACCCGCGACGCCCTGGAGCGGGCCATCGAAGCGACCGTGCCGGGAAACCACATCGGGAACATAGGCCACGCGGTGGAGCAGGCCGTCGACGGGACGGGCTTCGCGATCATCCGTGATCTGGTCGGCCACGGGGTCGGGCGAAAGGTCCACGAGGACCCGCAGGTGCCCAACCGAGGGGAACCCGGGACGGGCCCCGAACTCAGGCCTGGGATGGTGCTTGCGATCGAGCCGATGATCTCTACGGGATCGCATCGGATCCGGACCTTGGCGGATCGCTGGACGATGGTGACTACCGACGGGTCCCCATCGGCACACTTCGAGCATACGGTCGCGCTTACGCCCGAGGGCCCCCGCGTCTTGACGGGAGCGCCTTCGGCCGTGGAAAGCCGCTGATGGAGCGGGTCCGAGGGACCTCCTGGACGAGGCTCGACAAACGACTTGAAGGTCCTTGTAGGAACGGTTATACTTCCAAGCTCTGCAACGAACGGACAGCGAGATTCCGATATGAAGGTCAGATCGAGCGTCAAGCCTGTTTGCGAACACTGTAAAGTGATTCGCCGCCGGGGTGTGGTCCGAATTATCTGTAAGCGCAACCCCCGCCACAAGCAGCGACAGGGTTGAGCAAGCGAACGGCATCCCAGTAGCGGATCGAGGAGTCCAATGGCACGTATCGCCGGAGTCGATCTCCCGCGCAACAAGCGGATCGAGATCGCGCTCACGTAAATCTACGGGATCGGGGTCTCACGCGC
>JBBDIV010000083.1:0-2175 GCA_040880225.1 Gemmatimonadota bacterium | reverse complement strand
TCGCCATTCCGTTGCCTTACTCCGATCGCCTGCGTTTCAGTACCGAGGTCAGAGCACGAGGGGTTGAGGATCCTGCCCCTGATGGGGATGATCCTTCCCGGCGTAGACCTTCAGCTTCTTCCGCATCTCACGGCCCAGAGCGTTCTTCGGCATCATCCCCTTCACCGCATACTCGATGACTCGCTCCGGGTGCGTCTGGATGAGACGTCGAAAGGGAGTGAATTTTTCTCCGCCGATGTACCCGGAGTGCCGAAAATAGGTCTTCTGATCAGCCTTGTTCCCGGTCAGCCTGATCTTCTCCGCATTCACGATCACGACGTAGTCGCCGGTGTCGAGGTGCGGAGTGTACATCGGCTTGTGCTTGCCGCGCAGGACCCGGGCGATCTCGGTCGCGAGTCGCCCGAGCGGCTTTTCTGCCGCATCGACGAGCCACCAACGACGCTCGATGTCGTGCGCTTTCGGAGTGTAGGTCTTCATGTAGGTATTTCGATCCACTGCTACCAGTTGAGAACAGAGCTTTGAATGATATTCCTGCACCCTCTGGGTGTCAACGGGGTGTTCTACGTTTTACCTGGGAAACGATGCGGCCTTCCCAGGGATTCGAGGAGTTGGTGCGCGCATCCGGAACACCCATCCGCGTGCGCGCCCCCGCCAACGTCGCGACTCCGATGAGTCAGAGAACATCACACCCCTCGGGTCGTTCTCACACCCCTCGGCGAACGGGTCGTTGTCGAGGGCCTGGCGAACTCGCCTGTCCGTTCAGTTCCCGGGGCCCCTTCCTTCAGAAGTTGAAGGTCTCCAGGAAGCGGGAGCGGGACGCATGCCGAAGTCGGGTGAGCGCCTTCTCCTTGATCTGCCGGACCCTCTCGCGGGTGATCCCCAGAAGGCTGCCGATCTCCTCGAGCGTCATGGGCTCCTGGTCGTCCAACCCGAAATAGAGGCGAAGCACCTTGGCCTCGCGCTCCTTGAGGGTGGAGAGCGCGTGGTCCACGGTCTCACGCAGGGCCTGTTCGTACGCCTCGTCCTCCGGATCCGACGCGAACTGATCGGGAAGGTAGTCCAGCATCCGGTTGTCTTCACCGGGAGTGAGTGGTGCGTCGAGGGAAAGGTGGGACTGTGAGATCGAGAGGGTGGAAGAGACCTCTTCCTTCGAAATATCGAGATCCTGGGCAATCTCGTCCACGGTGGGCTCGCGTCCAAGCTCCTGGAGGAGTGCGGACGATCTACGACCGATCCGGTGTAGCGCTCCCGCTCGGTTGAGCGGAACGCGAACGATCCTGCTTTGCTCCGCAAGCGCCTGGAGGATTGCCTGGCGGATCCACCAGACCGCGTAGGAGATGAACTTGATCCCCTTGGTCTCGTCGAACTTGTGGGCAGCCCGGATGAGTCCGACGTTCCCTTCGTTGATCAGATCCGAGAGCATGACCCCCTGGTTCTGATATTTTTTTGCCACCGAGACCACGAAGCGGAGGTTGGACCGGACGAGCTTGTCCAGAGCCTCGGGCTCCCCGGCTCGAATGCCACGGGCGAGACGCGCCTCCTCGTCTCGATCGATCAGTGGATACTGGCTGATCTCGTTGAGATACTGATCGAGAGACCCGTCCTTTCGGGGCTTCCGGCGTGGTGAAACGCTCATGGGGCGCCTGTACGGCCAGGGTCGACGGCCGGGCGTTCGCCCGTTGGGGAGACAGATCCCGCAGGTCTTCCGGTGGACGGGCGCACCCACGGGGACGTGTCACGCCCCCATCTGGATCGTCATGATTGGGATCCGACCATCGTCACGCAACTCTACGGACCGTGGCATTTCCCTGAGCCGCCCACCTCAGCCCGACCCGATTTCGGGTCGGGCGACCGCGCCAGGTCTCCGAACCAGGGGGTCGCGGGTCCGATCCCGCAGCCGCCGGCGCGCGCTCGCTTCCGCAGGGTCGACCTCAACGAATTACGCCCCCGATCCGACCCCACCGGACGTCGCGCAGGACCGATAGAGCTCCTGTCCGGCGGGGTTCGGTGGAGTAGTAGACGAACCACGGTCGACCTTCAATGGCCTCCCGCCTCACGAACCCCCAGTACCGGGAGTCCTCGGAGTTGTCCCGATTGTCGCCCAGTACGAAATAGCGGTGCTCCGGCACGATCAGCGGGCCCCAGTTGTCCCGCGTGGGGCGATAGCGCGGGTGC
>JBBDIV010000082.1:0-2189 GCA_040880225.1 Gemmatimonadota bacterium | reverse complement strand
CGACCCACGCGGGGTCGGCCGTGGCATCGGCCACCACCAGCACCTCGGATGGTCCCGCAGGGGAGTCGATCCGGAGTCGTCCGGCTACCTGGCGCTTGGCTTCGGTCACCCACTGATTTCCCGGTCCCACGATCGCATCGACGTCGGGGACCGTCTCCGTCCCGAACGCCATCGCGCCGATCGCGCCCGCACCCCCGATCGCGAAGAGGCGGGTCGCCCCGCCGATCGCGCAGGCAGCCAATACCTCCGGGGAAGGCGCGCCGGAAGGTCCGGGCGGCGAGCAGACGACGACCTCCTCGACACCGACTGCCTTCGCAGGGACTACACCCATGAGCACGGAAGAGGGATAGGCCGCCCGCCCCCCGGGAGCGTAGACACCCACCGCCGGGAGGGGGACGCTTCGCCGTCCGAGTCGCACTCCCGGTTCGACCTCGAGCTCGACTTCGCCCGGGATCTGAGCCTCGTGGAATGCACGGATGTTCCGCGCCGCCCGTTCGAGTCCGGCTCGCAGGTCCGCGTCCATGGCCTCGAGGGCGTCTTCCCAGCGATCGGAGGAAATTTCGATGGAATCGAGCTTCACCCCGTCGAACTCGCTCGCCATCTCGAAGAGGGCCGCGTCACCTTCGCTCTTCACTCGGTCGAGGAGCCGGGTGACCGATGTCCGGAGCTGTCCCTCGTCCGTGGGTCGACGGTCGAGCAGGATCGCCCGGTCGTCGGCTGTCAGCTCGTGCAACGTCTTGTCGATTCGGATGTTCATGGGTCGTCTGGGTCGTCTGGGTCGGCGTGTCGGGGAGTCCATGCCTCAGGGCATCAAACGCTCGATGCGGGTCACGAGGATCCCCTCGGCCCCGAGGCTCTTGAGTCGGGCGATCGTCTGGTACACTGCATCCGCATCGATCACGGCGTGTACGGCGACCCAGGTTTCCTTGTCCAGGACATCGACGATCGTCGGGCCCGAGATGCCCGGGAGCACGTCGCGAACCTCGTCGAGGCGGGCCCGCGGCACATTGCTCATGAGATAACGCTTCTTCCGGGCACGCAGCACGGACTCGAGGGCCGCCACGAGCTCTCCGCGTGAGCGGGCGACATCCTCCGACGCCAACGCGCGCTGGTTGCCGATCAGTCGAGCCGATGAGTCCAGGATCGTCCCGATCTCCTTCAGCCCGTTGACCCGCAGGGTCGAGCCGGTGGAAGCGAGGTCGACGATCACGTCCGCCACGCCGAGGAGAGGGGCGATCTCCGCGGCCCCCGACACCGGGACGATCTGGATCTGGATGTCGAGGGAGTCGAAGTATCGGCGGGCGAGCCCCGGAAAGGAGGTTGCCACGCGGGTCCCCTCCGGGAGGGTGAAAGGGTCGTCGATCGGGCTCTCGTCCTGGATGGCCAGGATCAGCCGGCATCGGCCGAACCCGAGGTCCAGGAGCTCGCCGACCTCGGGCCGGGCCGACTCCTCCACCAGGTCGTGACCCGTGATCCCGAACTCTGCGGCACCGTCGGCGACGAACTCCGGAATGTCCTGGGCGCGGACGAAGATCGCCTGGAAGTCATCGCCCAGGCGGGCCACGAGGGCTCGATCGGCACGGAATTCCGGCTTCAGTCCGGCCAACTCGAAGAGCTCGAGAGCGCTGTCGGAGAGACGGCCCTTGTTCGGTATTGCGATTCGTAGCATCGGATTCGTGTTGAGAGTCTATTCCTTCGGGTGTCGAATGCCTCGGACCATGCACAAAAAAATACGACCCGTCCGGTGTGAGGACGGGCCGCGGGGCTCGGTCGACTGCGAAAGCGCCTTGGTTCAGGCGCGCACACCGGCCTCCACCCGTCCCGTCGGGGACCGGCGATGATGAGACCGATGCTGGAGCCGCAGTGCCTGGTTCATGGCTTGGAAGCTACTCGGGCCCACCGGAGAGGTCAACGGTTCCGCCTCGGGTCGCACCGCGGTCCGCTCGCGCCCGGGCCCCACCGAAATGTAGGATGCCACCCCGATGTCGCTCGCGGGAATGTACGAAGGTCTTTTGGACGGTGCTGGGTCCACCTAGGTTACGTGGCCGATCCGCGGACTTTCCCGCGGGACTCTCCGACCGAACCGAACGCGATGGCCGACTCCGACACCAACTCCCAGCATCCGGCCGGCCGGGACTTCATTCGTCAGATCATCGATCGCGATCTGGACGAAGGGAGGTACGACGAGG
>JBBDIV010000081.1:0-13155 GCA_040880225.1 Gemmatimonadota bacterium | reverse complement strand
GATGCGCTGCATCGCCTCATGGGCTCCTCCTTGTCTTCGACTCGCAAGACCCTGGCGCACGGTGCACTCCCCTTCTTCAACAGCCTTCCAGGCACAGATGGTTGTACCCCCCGCGGCCCACAGGTAGGTTCCACCACATGCCCGCATTCGTCGTCGAAGGAGGACACCGGCTCTCCGGGTCGATCCGTCCCACGGGAAACAAGAACGCCGCGCTGCCCTGCATTGCCGCGGCCCTCCTCACGTCCGAACCGGTCGTCCTCGAGAACGTCCCGCGGATCCGCGACGTGGAGACCCTCCTCGAGATCGTCGCGTCCCTCGGGGCCGAGTTCGAATGGACGGGCCCGAGTACCGTACGGATCCATGCCGCCGAGATCGAAGGCCACGGGCCGGCCCCGGCCCTGGCCGACCGCATCCGCGCTTCGATCCTGCTGGCGGGTCCATTGCTTGCACGACTGGGTCGGGTAGCGATCCCGCCTCCAGGTGGAGACGTGATCGGCCGGCGGCGTATGGACACCCACTTCCTCGCGTTCCGGGGATTGGGTGCGGAGGTGGTCCTCGACCGAAGCAGCTTCGAGATCCGGGCGAAAACGTTGAAGGGTGCGGACATCTTCCTCGACGAGCCGTCGGTCACGGCGACCGAGAACGCGCTCATGGCCGCCGTTCGCGCCCAGGGAACCACTGTGCTGCGGAACGCCGCTGCCGAGCCCCACGTGCAGGACCTCTGTGCGCTGCTCAACTCCATGGGCGCCCGGGTTTCCGGGATCGGGACCCATCGGATCGAGATCGAAGGGGTCCCGAGTCTCGGCGGGGCCACACACCGGATCCAGTCCGATCACATCGAGGCGGGGTCCTTCATCGGACTTGCCGCGGTGACCGGAAGCACCATGGTCATCGAGGACGCCCCGATCGAGCATCTGGACTCTACGTTGCTGGGCTTTCGACGCCTGGGAATCGAGTGCCGCGTGGACGGTCGGGATCTCGTCGTGGCGGGAGACCGCGACCGGAAGATCCGGCACGACGCGTTCGGGCACGTGCCCAAAATCGACGATGGGCCCTGGCCCGGATTTCCCGCGGACCTCACCTCGATCGCACTCGTGACCGCAACGCAGTGTGACGGAACGATCCTGGTACACGAGAAGATGTTCGAATCGCGCATGTTCTTCACCGACAAGTTGGTGAGCATGGGAGCCAGCATCATCTTGTGTGATCCTCATCGAGCCGTCGTCGTGGGCCCGACGAAGCTTCGCGGGCAGACGCTGGAGAGCCCGGACATCCGCGCCGGAATGGCGCTACTTTTAGCCGCGCTGGCGGCCGAGGGCCAGAGCCGGATCCAGAACATCCGCCAGATCGAACGGGGGTACGAGCGGATCGACGAACGGCTTCGGGCCATCGGAGCGCGGATCGAGCGAGTGGACCCGGACTGGGAGGAGGGGGGCCAGTAGTCCGACACGAGAGCTCCGTCGGTCCGTGATGCGAAAAGGGCATAGCGTTTCGGGGTCACCGCTCCAGATGCTACCCTACGGAGTGGTCTACCGCCGGCCGGCCACCGGGTGCGGGCGCGGTGGTTCCACGAGCCCTGACCCCGGGACTTGAAGCGCCCGTGACATTGACCTATCATTGGGACCAAGCGAAAGCTGCCATCCCGGTGGCTTTTTGGGGGAGTGGGGGAGCAGGTGGCCCCCGCTTTTTTTTGCTCCGGAAGTCAGCGGACTGCCGGAGTCGGACAGGGGTCGCGGCAAGAAGGGGACTACGGTCGTGAAGCCGATTCCCGGGGTCGACGAGGGAGTGGAGGAGAGGCTCGAGGCTCTCGGAATGGAGCTCGTCGACATCGAGTGGGCCGGAAGCGGGCGGAAGCCGATCTTGAGGCTGAGGGTCGACTTCCCGGACTCGGTCCCGGGAGCAGGTGTGACCGTCGATGACTGCGCTCGGGCGAGTCGTATGCTCGAAGCGTGGCTCGACGACCACCCGGCGCTTCCCGACCGTTATGTGTTGGAGGTTTCGTCGCCCGGGGTCGAACGGCCCCTGAGAAGGAAGCGGGACTTCACCCGGTTCGCCGGGCAGGAGGTCGCGGTCCAGGTGAGGAAGCAGGGTGGAGGACCATCTTCGGCACCGGTGGAGGGGGTTCTCGAGGGGATCGAGGAGGACGAGGGAGGCGAGACGGACTACAAGGTCGTGATCGAGCCGCCGGAGGGGCCGAAGGCACGGATCGCGCGTCGCGACATTCGGCGCGCCCACCTGGTCTTCCGGTGGAAGGAGGACTAGGGAGCCAGAGAACCGAGTCCTCGAGACACCTCGCGGCGCGAAGCCCCGAGATCGGGCGCAGGCGCTCCACCCCGGAGGCGAGGGGTGAAGGCGCGATACGGAAGAGAGGATGCAAATGGCGAATGCCGGACAGATTGTTGCGGCCATCCGAGACATGGCTGCCACGAAAAGCCTCTCCCCCGAGGAGATGAATGAGCTGATCGAGGACGGGATCCTGGCCGGGCTCGGTCGGATCTTCGGACCGAACGTGCGCGCGGAGATCGAGCTCGACGAGGTCACCGGCGAAATCGAGATCATCGTCCTCAAGCGAGTCGTGGAGGAGGTAGAGGATTCCTCGGCCGAGATCTCTCTGGAGAAGGCTCGGTGGGACGATCCCACCTTCGAGGTCGGCGACGTGATGGAGATCCCCGTCGATTTCTCGGAGTTCGGCAGGAACGCCGTGATGGCCACCAAGCAGCGTATCGTTCAGCGTGTCCGAGAGGGTGAACGCGAGAAGATCCGAGAAGAGTTCGCTCATCGCGTCGGAGACCTCCTCTCGGGGGAGGTACAACAGATCGAGCGCGGCAAGATCGTCATCATGATGAACCGCGCCCGCGACGCTGAGGCGATCATCCCGTGGAAGGACCAGAACCCACGGGAGCGCTTCCGTCAGGGTGATCCGATCCGGGCGGTGCTGAAGAAGGTGGAAGAGACGCCCAAGGGGCCGCGTCTCATCCTGTCGCGCGCCGACCCGATCTTCGTGGAAGCCTTGTTCAAGCTCGAAGTCCCCGAGATCTACCAGGGAATCGTCGAGATCAAGGAGCGGGCTCGCGAAGTCGGGGGACGTACCAAGATCGCAGTCTCCTCGCGCGACGAGTCGATCGACCCGGTGGGTGCATGCGTCGGGCTGAAAGGTTCTCGGGTCCAGGCGGTCGTGTCGGAGCTCGGAGGGGAGAGGATCGACATCGTGCCCTGGCATCCGGACCCCGAGATCTTCGCGCGGCGGGCTCTCGCCCCGGCTCGCGTGTCGAAGGTGATCTCGGATCCGGAGCGCAAGGTGATCACCGCGATCGTCGACGAGGACCAGCTGTCGCTCGCGATCGGGCGCAACGGCCAGAACGTCCGTCTCGCGTCGCAACTGATCGGGTGGCAGATCGATCTCTACGGGTCGCGAGAGTGGCTCGAACGCGGGGCCGACGCGGCCCTCTTCGGCGGCGGGATCGAGGAGGAGGAGCTCGAGACGGCGGACTTCCCTCTCTCCGAGCTGGAATTGAGCGAGGAGGCTCTAGCGGCCCTTGAAAGCGCTGGATATAGTACGTTTCTTGAGATTATCGACCTGGACGACGACGACTTCCGGAAGGTCGAGGACTTCCCGGAGGAGAGTGTCGAGAAGGTCATGAGCATCATCGACGAGCTCACGGTCCTCGAGGACCCCGCCTCGGAATCCGAGCCGGAATCGGAGGTCGAGTCCGGAGCGGCCGGAGCGGGAGACCGTGACGACGGGGCCTCCTCTCCGGACGACGGCGAACCTGCCGGGTCGATGGAGGAGGAGGAGCCTCTCGAGTCCGGCGGAGCGGCGGGGGCCGAAGATCCGACCGAGGTGGACGGGGAAGAGCAAGAAGACGAGGAAGACGAAGAGGAAGACGAAGAGGAAGAAGAAGCGGAGAAGGAAGACGAGGGCGACGAGGAACCGGACGAAGACGTCGAGGACGAGAAAGACGCCACGGCCGGGTGACGCATCCGGGCTGCTCGGCCTCGCGCGCCGGGCAGGTGCCGTCACGGTCGGCATCGACGCGACCCGAAGGGCGCTGGAGGGCGGTCTCGTGCGCCTGGTCGTCGTCGCGGAGGACGCGTCGAAGACTCAGTTGGCCAAGCTCGAACGGCCGATTCAGCGCGCCGGCGTAGAGATCCGGAGCATGTCCGGGCGCGACCAGCTCGGTCACGCGCTGGGCGTCGCATCGGTGTCGGCCGTTGGGATAACATCACAGTCGTTTGCATCACAACTTTCGCAGGCGCTCGACCCGAGGACACCGGATTCGCCGGATGGGGAGAGCGGGCGGGAGGCACAGGAGGAACGCAGGTCAGATGCGGGTCGTTGAACTAGCGGAAGATCTCAAGGTCTCTACGGCAGACCTCCTTGCCCTGCTCAGGGCGATGGGGATCCCTGTGCCTGACGGAGACGCCCCGGTGAAGGACGCGGACGTGGCGCGGGTACTCGCCCGCGTGGAGCGTGAGCGACGTTCCGGGAAGAAGGACACCGGCGAGGCCGTCCAGGCGGCCATCGAAGAATCCCAGGCCCCCACGCGCCGGCGGAGACGCCGGAGAGCGGAGGACGTCGAGCCGGAGCCCGAGCCGGAAGTCGAGGAGGCCGCTGAGGTCGAGGAAGCCGAAGAGACGGCAGATCAGGCCGTTCCTGACGAAGCTTCCGAGGAAGCCGCCGGTGAGGTTCCAGAGGTCGCCGCGGAGGAGCAGGCCGAGCCCGAACCCGAAGTCGCGAGCGTGGCCCCCCCGGCCGATGAGGAACTCGTCGATGAAGGAGAGGTTGCACCCTCCGCGGAGACTTTGGAGGAGGCCGAGCCGCCGGAAATGGCTGTCGATGATGAGGGTGAAGATGAGGAGGACGTATCCAAACCCAAGAGGCGATTGAAGTTGCCTGATGGCATGGCGGCAGCGGGCGCGGAACAGAAACGCCGTGCGCGCACGGCCGAGAAGGTCAAACAGGCCGAGGGCGCGGCGCCGCCCCGCCCAACGCCCGCCGCAAGCGCGGGGCCGGGTGGTCAGGTCCGAATCCAGGCCGACGGATACAACTCGGGTGGTCGTCAGAAGGGGAAGAAGAAAGGCAAGCGGCGTGAACGGGTGGACCAGGATGCAGTGCAGGACAACATCCAGCGCGTCATGGCCGAGCTCAAGGGTGGCGGAAAGAAGCGGCGGCGCAAGAGCTCGTCACGGCCCTCCCGGGAGGAGCAGGAGGCCCAGGAGGAGCAGGAGAGACAGCGAGAGGAGGAGGAGGCCAAGACCGTACGGGTGATCGAGTTCCTGACTGTGGCCGAGCTTTCCGAGCTGATCGATGTCCCGTCGACCGACCTCGTCAGTGCGGCGTTCAAGAATCTCGGCCTGATGATCACGATCAACCAGCGCCTGGATTTCGATCAGATCGAGCTCCTCCTCGAAGAGTTCAACTTTCAGGCCGTCCGAGAGGAGGCATACTCGGGCGCCGAGGAGAGTGAAGAAGAGATCGAGGAGGATCCGGCGCTGCTCGAACCCCGTCCACCGGTTGTCACCGTGATGGGACACGTGGACCACGGAAAGACCCTCCTTCTCGACTCTATTCGCAAGACGAACGTCGTTGGAGGAGAGTCGGGGGGTATTACGCAGCACATCGGTGCCTACCACGTCGAGCTCGAGGACGATCGTACGATCTCGTTCCTGGACACGCCGGGTCACGCGGCCTTCACGGCAATGCGGGCCCGAGGGGCCGACGTAACGGACATCGTGGTCCTGGTGGTCGCGGCGGACGACTCGATCATGCCCCAGACCATCGAGGCGATCTCCCACGCGAAGAACGCGGGAGTTCCTCTCGTGGTGGCCATCAACAAGACGGATCTTCCCGCTGCCAATGCTCAGAAGGTAAAGCAGGAGCTACTCCAGCAGGACGTCACCGCGGAAGAGTTCGGCGGGGACGTTCTGATCGCCGAGGTTTCCGCGAAGACGGGGCAGGGGATCGACGATCTACTGGAGAAGATCCTTCTCCAGGCCGAGATCCTCGAGTTGAAGGCCAACCCGGATCGCGAGGCGCAGGCCGCCGTGATCGAAGCGAAGTTGGATGTGGGGAAGGGGCCGGTGGTCACGGTGCTCGTTCAGAGGGGCACCCTCCGTGTGGGTGATGCATTCATCGTCGGGAAGTACGAAGGGAGGGTGCGTGCGATGCTGGACGAGCGTGGGAAGTCGGTCGAGAAGGTCCCCCCCGGGCTCCCGGTACAGATTCTCGGTGCGGGCGGGATTCCGCAGGCGGGAGACACCCTCCAGGTGATGGAGGCCGACAAGGCCAGCGAGATCGCGCAGACCCGTCAGCGGCTCGAGCGCGAGAAGCAACTCCGCGTCAAGGAAAGGGGAATCAAGCTGGGGGATCTCGCTCACTTCATGAAGGAAGGCGAAGTGGTCGCCCTCCCGGTCGTCGTGAAGGCCGACGTGGACGGTTCGGTTCAGGCCCTCTCCGACTCGCTGGAACAGCTCTCGACGGAAGAGGTGCAGGTCCAGATCATCCATCGCGGAGTCGGAGCCGTCAACGAATCCGACGTACTTCTGGCGGAGACCTCCGGGGCGATCATCATCGGCTTTCGCGTCCGACCGGATACGAACGCTCGTCAGCTCGCGGAACAGAACGGGGTCGAGATCCATCTTTACGACGTCATCTACGAGGCCGTGGACGACATCACCAAGGCGATGGAGGGGATGCTTTCGCCCGAGAGGCGCGAAACGGTGTTGGGTGCGGCCGAGGTACGCGAGGTCTTCCGGATTTCGAAGGTCGGGACCATCGCGGGCTGCTACGTCACCGACGGCGTCATCGATCGCAAGGGCCATGTGCGCCTCGTCCGCGATGGATCGGTCGTCTATTCCGGCGAAATCGAGTCGCTCAAGCGGTTCAAGGACGATGTCAAGGAGGTGCGGGATGGCTTCGAGTGCGGTATCTCGATCGCGAACTTCAACGACATCAAGACCGGAGACGTGATCGAGTGCTACAAGGTCGAAGAGATCGCGCGTACGCTTGCCGGGTCCGGGTCGTCGGCGGGACGGGAATGACGGAGTGGCGGTCGTACTGATCCTCACCTGGGAGCTCTCGCTCCCGGGCTGCCGCTCGCTCAAGCAGAAACGGATGACGGTCCGATCTCTCAAGGACCGACTGCAAAACGAGTTCCGTGTTTCGGTCGCGGAAACCGCCTTCCAGGACGTCTCCGACCGGGCCGAGTTGACCGTGGCGTTGGTGAGTTCCGACGCTAGACTCGCGCAGTCCATGGCCGATCGCATCGACCGCTTCGTCGCCGAAAAGGGTGGGGCGGTGATCCTGTCCTCCCACCAGGAACGGGCCTGACATGTCCAGCCGACGACTGGCTCGCCTCAACGAGCAGCTCAAGCGCGAGATCTCCGACATCCTCAGGGACGAGGTCCGGGACCCGCGCATCGGAGTTCCGACCGTGACCGGTGTCGAGGTCACCCCCGACCTGTGGCTTGCGCGCGTCTATGTACGGTCGGACCCCACGACCGAGAAGAAGGGGGTCTCGGACCTGCTCGAAGGTCTCGAGCACGCGGGTCCATTCATCCGGCGTCAGCTCGCCGAAGTGCTCGAGGTCCGACGCATCCCCGAGCTGCGATTCCTGGCGGACAAGACCCTCGACCAGGCGATCCGGATCGAGAGGATCCTGCAGGAGGTTCTTCCGGAGCGGGGGTCCGACGAAGACGGCGGCGCGGAGGTCGGCCCGGAGGAATCCCCGGACGCCGATGGGCCCGAGGGAAGGAACGGGTCCGTCGAAGGATGAGCGTGGCGGTGGGGGGGCTCGAGGGAATTCTCCCCCTGGACAAGCCAGTGGGGCCCACCTCCCACGACATGGTTGCACGGGTCCGGCGAGTGCTCGGGATCCGACGGGTTGGGCACACCGGGACCCTCGATCCCTTCGCATCCGGCGTCCTGCTGATGTGTATTGGGCGCTCGACGCGGCTCGCCGAGTACCTCGGAGGCTTCCCGAAGGAGTACCTGGCGACTGCGCGTCTGGGAGTATCCACCACGACCGACGACGTGGAGGGCGAGGTCTCGAGCAGCTCCGAGATGTGGCGGGATCTGGACGAGATTCTGATCGCGGAGGCACTTCGGGGTTTCGAGGGCGATAGCCTGCAACGCCCTCCGCCATACTCGGCCAAGAAGGTGAAGGGCGAGGCC
Organism: Gemmatimonadota bacterium; assembly: GCA_040880225.1. Lineage (GTDB taxonomy): Bacteria > Gemmatimonadota > Gemmatimonadetes > Longimicrobiales > Gaopeijiaceae > JBBDIV01. The sequence goes on along the minus strand of JBBDIV010000081.1, from coordinate 4,982 downwards.
GCGTACGCCCGCGCGCGACGCGGCGAGGAGGTGGTCCTGGAGCCCGTTTCGGTCACAATCCACGAGATCGGTCTGGTGCGCGTCGAGCTTCCCGAGGTCGAATTCCGGGTCACCTGCTCAACGGGCACCTACGTGCGGGCTCTGGCCCGCGATCTGGGCGCCCGGTTGAACGTCGGTGCCCATCTGACTGCGCTCAGGCGCATGGCCATCGGGCCCTTTCGGGTCGATCGGTCGCTCCCGCCCGAGGCCCTCGAGGATCTCGGGGCGGTCCGAGAGGCTCTGATCCGCCCGCTCGACGCCCTCGGCCACCTTCCCGTGATCGAAGTCTCGCAGGAGGAAGCTCGGCTCCTCCAGTCCGGCCAGGCACTTCCGTACCACGGAGCGCCGGCGGTCGAGGATGCGGGCGAGATGGCGGTCGCCTTTGGTTCACATCTTCTTGCCGTGGCCGTGCGGGAGGGGGACCGGCTTCGTCCCCGAAAGGTGTTTTGCCATGGGTGACCCAACCGCCCTCGACCTGAGCCTGCCCCCGGGCCTCCCGGACGACGGTCGGGGATCGGTCGTCACCGTGGGGACGTTCGACGGTGTGCACCGAGGTCACCGAGCCGTCCTGGGCAAGATCGTTGCGCGTGCGAGCGAGACGGGACGGCGAGCCGTGCTCGTGACGTTCGATCCACACCCGCTGCGCATCGTGCGGCCCGAGATCGCCCCGCGTCTCCTCACGACCCCGACCGAGAAGAAGGAGATCCTCGCGGAGACGGGGCTCGACTATGCGGTGTTCCTGAAGTTCACACCGGCACTGTCCAGGTATTCTCCGCGCAGGTTCGTGGAAGAAGTGCTCCTGGCTCGTGTGCGAGTCGAAGAGCTCGTGATCGGATACGATCACGGGTTCGGTCGAGGTCGAGCAGGAGACGCGGAACTGCTTCGCGAGATCGGAGCGGAGCTCGGCCTCGAGGTCGACGTCGTGGATTCGGTCGAGATGGGCTCCGATCCGGTCTCCTCGACCCGGATCCGCCGAGCGGTGGCGGAAGGCGACCTTTCCAGCGCGTGTCGCGGTCTGGGTCGGCCCTACTCGCTCCGGGGGTTCGTGGTGCGCGGTGACGGAAGGGGAACGGGCCTCGGCTTTCCTACCGCCAACGTCAAGATCGAAAGCACGGACAAGCTCCTGCCTCCCGCGGGCGTATACGCCGTGCGAGCGGTGCTCCGGACCGGCGAGTTCGCGGGCGCGCTTCACCTGGGCCCGCGCCCGACCTTTCAGGGTTCGCCTCCTTCGATCGAGGTACACCTGATCGAATTCTCGGGCGATCTCTACGGAGAGGAGATGCGCGTCGATCTGATCGAGCGCATTCGGCCCATCGAATCGTTCGAGTCTGTGCCCGAGCTGGTACGCCGGATCGCGCGGGATGTCGCTCTCGCGAAGGAGATCGTGGGCCCTGCGATCGGAGGCGATGGTGGGGTTGTTCCCGAACAGGGTAGCGGGTAGGTTAGTGGGCTAATAGAGTAGAGGGATCCAGGCGACGAAGGACGGGTGGCGGTCCGCTCCCGACAATACCACGTACGGCTTCCCTTGCAGCATTCGACTCCTGCGGAGGCAACAGAAGGCGCCATGACGAGTGTGAACACGGCCGACAGACAGGCCCTGATTGCGAAGCATCAACTCCACGAGAAAGACCGGGGGAGCGCCCCGGTGCAAGTCGCGCTTCTCACCCAGCGCATCAACGACCTGCGGGATCACTTCCAGGCACACAAGGGCGATCACCACAGCCGACGTGGCCTCCTCCGGATGGTCGGACGTCGGCGCCGGCTGCTCGAGTACCTGAAGAAATCGGATCTCGAGAAGTATCGGGAGCTGATCGAAGACCTCGGGCTACGGAAGTAGCTCGAAGCAATGGACGCGGCGGCCCGGGCGATCCTGGCCGCCGCGTCTCGTTTCAGCATCCCGGACCGGATCGATCGACCCGGATTCAGCTGGACCGCGGCGAGGCCCACGGGCCTGACGTGGCACGGCGGTCGACCCGACCCGGATCCGCGGAATGTGAGAGACAAAGACGAGCAACACATCGAAAAATCCGAATGCGTGCGAGCGCGGAGATCGACTCCGGCTCCCGCGTCCATTCAACCAATGTTCTGCGGTGAACGGAAAGGAAGACAATGCAGAGAATCGAAAGAGAGTTCGCAGGCCGTACCCTCACGATCGAAACGGGACGACTCGCAAAGCTGGCGCAAGGTTCGTGTCTGGTACAGTTCGGCGAGACCGCCGTCCTGTGTGCCGTGACGGTGCAGGACCGCCCCACGCATCTCCCCTTCTTCCCCTTGACGGTCGAGTACCGCGAAAAGTCCTACGCGGCGGGGAAGATTCCTGGCGGTTTCTTCAAGCGCGAGGGCCGGCCCGGCGAGAAGGAGATCCTCTCGGCGCGCCAGATCGACCGTCCCATTCGTCCGTTGTTTCCGGACGGCTTCATGAACGAGACTCAGGTCGTGTGCAACATTCTTTCGGCGGATCAGGAGAACGACGCTGACGTGCTGGCCCTGCTGGGTGCCTCCGTGGCGCTCAACATGTCGAAGGTTCCCTTCGATACGCTGGTGGCCAGCGTGCGGGTGGGCCGGATCCGGGGGAACTGGATCCTGAATCCGACCTTCCAGCAGCTGGAATACTCCGACGTCGATCTGGTTGTGGCGGGCTCTCGAGACGCCCTCACCATGGTCGAAGGCGGCGCCGTCGAGGTTCCGGAGTCCGAGATCCTCGAAGCCCTCGAGGTCGCGCACAACGGAATCCGGGAGCTGGTCGACATCCAGGAGGAGTTGATCGGGGATCTGCGGCAGCCCGAGATGGAATGGGTCTCGCAGCGCCCGGATGAAAAACTCCGCACGCGTGTCGAGAACATGGCGAAGCCGCGCGTGGCCGAGGCCATGGGATTGGCCGAGAAGCAGCAGCGTAAACAGGCGCTCGCCTCCGTGAAGGACGATGTGGTCGGCCGGCTCCACGACGAGTTGTCGGAAGACGAGTTCGACGAGTGGCAGGATCAGGTCGGCGACATCCTGCGGGATATCGAGAAGAACAGCATGCGCGCGCAGATTCTGGACGATGGCACGCGCGCCGATGGACGGGATCTGGACACGGTGCGGGACATTTCCAGCGAGATCGGACTCCTTCCCCGAACCCACGGCTCTGCGCTGTTCACGCGTGGGCAGACGCAGGCGCTGGTCGTTGCTACCCTGGGCACGTCCCGGGATGAGCAGCGGATCGACTCGATCGATGTGCAGGAGGAGATCACGAAGTCCTTCATGCTGCACTACAACTTCCCCCCGTTCTGCGTGGGCGAAGCGCGCCCGATGCGGGGCACTTCGCGGCGTGAGATCGGTCACGGGGCCCTGGCGGAGCGAGCAATCCAGCCGCTCCTTCCCGCCTACGACGATTTTCCGTATACGATCCGGATCGTCTCCGACATCCTGGAATCGAACGGATCCTCGTCCATGGCGACCGTCTGTGGGACCTCGCTGGCGCTGATGTCGGCCGGCGTGCCGATCAAGGCGGCTTGTGCGGGGGTAGCGATGGGCCTGGTGAAGGAGGGCGACCGGGTGGCCATCCTGACGGACATCCTGGGGCTGGAGGATGCGCTCGGGGATATGGACTTCAAGATCGCGGGAACACGTGCCGGCGTGACTTCGATCCAGATGGACATGAAGGTCGAGGGCCTCACCACGGAGATCCTGGACGAGGCGCTGAAGCGAGCCAATCGGGCGCGCCTCCACATCCTCGACATCATGGACCAGACGATCGCAGAGCCGCGCGAGGAGCTTTCTCCTCACGCGCCCCGGATCACCTCCATGCAGGTCAATCCGGAGAAGCTGGGCGAGATCATCGGACCGAAGGGGAAGACGATCCGCGCGATCCAGGACGAGACCGGCGCGAAGATCGACATCGAGGACTCGGGTGTGGTCAAGATCGCCGCGGTGTCCGGAGAGGCCGCATCGAGGGCCCGCGAGATGATCGAGGCGATCGTCCAGGAGCCAGAGGTCGGGCGGATCTACGAGGGGCCGGTCAAGAACACGACCACCTTCGGAGCGTTCATCGAGATCCTTCCGGGAACCGAGGGGCTCTGTCACATCTCAGAGCTGAAGGACGAACGGGTCGAGAACACGGAAGACGTTCTGACGCGTGGGACCATTACCCGCGTGAAACTACTCGCGATTGACGAGAAGGGGCGACTCCGCCTGTCCCGGCGGGCCGCAGTCGAGGAAGAGGGCGAGAAGGTCGCGGAGGTCGAGGCTGCGAGCAGGGGCTGACGCCGGCGCAGTGGGCGTCGGGACTGCGATCAGGGGTGAGATGCGGGAGACTGTTCTGTCGAACGGGATCCTGGTCCTGAGCGAGCGGATCCCAAGCGTGCGATCCGTCTCGACGGGAGTATGGGTACGGCACGGCGCTGCCCATGAGACGCCCGATCGACTGGGAGCGAGCCATCTCCTCGAACATATGGTGTTCAAGGGGACCGGACGCCGCGGTCCCAAGGAGATCGCGCTTTCCCTGGAACGGCTCGGGGGCTCCCTCGACGCATTCACGGCGAGGGAGCATACCGCCTTCCAGGCGCGGGTGCTTTCGGAGCACCTTCCCACCGCGCTGGACGTGCTCGCGGACCTGGTGCTGGATCCACTTCTGCGGGAGGAGGATCTGACGCTGGAGCGGGAGGTCGTCCTCGAGGAGATCTCGGCCATGGAGGACACGCCGGACGATCTCGTCTTCGAGCTCCACGGTGAGCGGGTCTGGGGCGCCCATCCCTACGGTCGATCCATCCTCGGGACCCGCGCGTCGGTCGGTAGCTTGAAGGCGGCCGCACTGAAGGACCTCCACGAGAAGCGGTACCTCGGAGGTCGATTGATCGTGGCGGCGGCCGGCTATCTGGAGCACGATGCGTTCGTCACTGAAGTGGAACGCCACTTCCATCTCGCGTCGGCCGGAGATCCCCCGCGCGTGCCCGAGGTTTCCC
>JBBDIV010000080.1:0-2204 GCA_040880225.1 Gemmatimonadota bacterium | reverse complement strand
GCCAGTCCACATCGAGGTTGAGGTTCCGATGGTCCACGTCCCGGACGACGGACTCGCCCACGATCTCCTTGAGCGCCTTGAGATCCATGACATACCCGGTCTCGGGGTCGATGTCACCTTCCACGGTCACGTCGAGTTCATAGTTGTGGCCGTGCCAGTTCGGACTGGAACAGTCCCCGAAGGTGTCGGCATTCCGCTCGTCGCTCCAATCGGAGCGGTGCAGGCGATGGGCCGCGGAGAAGTGCAGCGTCCGCGTTACGCACACTCTTGGCATACGATCTCCCGGGAACCGATCCGAATCATGCCCGGAGCCCTCCGACGACGTCGGCCATGCCGCCCCGCGTCGAGTGAGACCAGGCTCGGGGGAACCGTCGGGTGGGAGGGGCCGGGGCGCTGGCGTACCCCCCGGGTTCCGTTTTCGATCCTCCGGTACACCATGAAAAAAGGCCGGCACCCCGAAAGGTGCCGACCCCGGAACATGTACCGAAGGGGTAGTATTGAAGCCCGGGTTGTATTGATGGTGACCTCCCCGAAGCTTCCGACTTCCCGCAGTGGGGCATGTCGTCCATCTCGGGAGTCAGTCCCGGCTTCACTTGTGTTGGCTCAATAACGTGCCCTACGGTACGCCCGGACAGGCATAGTATCAGTCCAGCCCCCGCGCGTAAAGGATGCGAACCGCAGGCCTCTGCGGCGGGCCCTCAGCGATTCCGGCGAAAGGCCCGGAGCCGCGCGAGGTTGCGGCGGTCCAGCGTGACCATGTCATCTCCCTTCGGGGTCTCCAGAACCTTCGGTATGGAGGTGAATCGCGGATCGTTCATGATCCGACGGAACGGCTCGTCGCCCAATGTGCCCTCACCAATGTGCTCGTGGCGGTCCTTGTGGGAGTCGAGCGGATGGAGCGAGTCGTTCAGATGGAAGAGCCCCAGCCGGTCCAGGCCGATCAGGTCTTCGAAGGCATGCCAGACCCCCTCGTAGTCTCCGACCAGATCGTATCCCGCCGAATAGGCGTGACAGGTGTCGAAGCATACGCCCAGTCGGGCCTCCCACCGCCGAGGGATCCGATCGAGAATCGACCGGAGCGCCCGGAAGCTCCCCCCGACCGAGGTCCCGGACCCCGCCGTGATCTCGAGAAGCACGCGCGTGGCCCCCGGGACCCTTTCGAGAGCGCGCGTAATCCCCTCCGCATTTCGGGCGATCCCGCTTTCGGTGTCTCCGTCCGTTGCATTCCCCGGGTGGGTCACGAGGAAGCCGAGATCCAGAGCCGCACACCGGGTCAGTTCGCGCTCGAACGAGTCGAGGCTCCGCGCCCACAGATCCTCCTTCGGGCTGGCGAGATTGATCAGGTACGAATCGTGTGATCCGGCCGTGGCCACCTTGCAGGCCTCGCGGGCGGCCCCGTAGGCTCCCGCTCGCTCCGGAGAGATCTCGGGCTCGGCCCAGCGGTTCGGCTGCTTCGTGAAGAGTTGGAGGGTTACCGAGCCAATGTCCCTGGCCCTCTGGGGGGCGTTCTCGACGCCTCCCGCCGTCGACACGTGGGCTCCGAGTTCATCACGAACCAGGATGCCGATTTCTTCCGGGGCCGTGGGTTCTTCACGAGCATCCACCGATCCAGGCATGCGTCAACTCCCCGATTCACCGGGGAGTCCCGGCTCGGTCATCCCGCGCACGTCGAGGGCCTCGTCCACCGTCTCCGGAGAGAGGAGCTCCATCTCCAGAACGATCTCGCGGACCGATCGTCCCTCCTTCGCAGCCCTCTTCGCCACCTCGGATGCCTTGTCGTAGCCGATGTGAATGTTCAGGGCCGTGGCGATCGCCGGATTCAGCTCCAGAAGCTGCCGGGCGCGTTCCTCGTTCGCCTCGATGCCACGCACGCAGCGCTCCGCGAAGGTCACCCCCGCATTGGCCAGCAAAGTCGCGGACTCCAGGAAGCCCTGAGCCATGACGGGCATCATCACGTTGAGCTCGAAGTTCCCGCGACCAGCGGCGAGGGTGAGGGTGGTCTGGTTCCCGGCGACCCGGGCGGCGACCATCATCAGCACCTCCGCGAGCACGGGATTCACCTTCCCCGGCATGATCGAGCTCCCGGGCTGGATCGCGGGAAGCCGGATCTCCGCGAGACCGGAGGTGGGACCCGAAGCCAGCCACCGGATGTCATCCGCGATCTTCATGAAGCCGGCCGCGACCGTGTTCAGGGCCCCATGAGC
>JBBDIV010000079.1:0-2215 GCA_040880225.1 Gemmatimonadota bacterium | reverse complement strand
CCGCGACCGCGGCGGGGCTGGTCGGGTTCGCGCTCGGGAGCGAGACCCTGGGATCGATCGTCTCGCCGGCGTCCCGATGTGGGGTCACGGGCCTCCGCCCGACCTTCGGACGCGTGAGTCGCCGAGGTGCGATGCCGCTCGCATGGAGTATGGACAAGATCGGACCGATCTGTCGGAACGCCGAGGACTGTGCCGTGGTGTTGGCCGCGATCCAGGGCCCGGACGGCCTGGATCCGACCGTGCGATCGGTGCCGTGGGGATGGGATGGCGATGTCGGAGCCGAGGGGCTCCGAGTGGGATATCTGAACTCTGCATTTGCGCGTGAAAGGTCGGCAGGGGGGCTGGACCGGGAAGCATTGGCGTCCCTTTCCGCCATGGAAGTCGACCTCCGAGGGGTCGAGCTTCCCACGGGTCTGCCCCTGGAGGCGCTGCGGATAATTCTCGATGCCGAGGCCGCCGCGGCGTTCGACGAGCTCACACGGGGAGACCTCGACGACCGACTGGTTGGTCAGGAGGAGGACCGTTGGCCCAACCGGCTCCGTGTGGCACGGTTCGTCCCGGCGGTGGAGTACATCCGTGCGAACCGGATCCGCACCATGCTTCTGTCGGCGATGGAAGAGGCCTGGACCGGCCTGGACGTGATCGTAGCCCCCACCTTCGCACCGGGACTCCTCATCGCCACGAACCTGTCTGGACATCCCGCGGTCGTCGTGCCGAACGGTCTCCGTCCGGACGGGACACCCGGGAGCCTCTCGTTCATCGGCCCGCCGTGGGGAGAGGCGGAGGTCCTTCGGCTGGCGAAGGCGTACCAGGAGCGTACGCGCCACCACCTCGATCGCCCCCCGGCGTTTTCCTGAACCGTTCGGCCCCGCGTCGTCGTTGCGTCGGCCATGGGAATGGTGTCGCTCGCCTCCCACTTTGAATCTTGTTCCAGGGTCGCTACGTATCGTGCAGGAGTCCGTCCCCTTGAACCGTCCGAGCTTCGCCGCGGAGAGCCGAGCCTTGCCCATCGCACCCCGTCCGGTCGCTAGATCCCTCGCCCTGACCTTCCTCTTTCTCGTCCCGACCCTGATCCCGGCGGATGCTCAAGAAGTGCCGGAGGTGACGGACCTCTCTCTCGCCGAGGCGCTTCGGATCGCGCACGGGTACAACCCGAACTACCGGATCCAGGAGAACGGGCTACAGCCCCTGGACTGGCAGCGTCGCGAGGCCTGGGCCGGCTTCTTCCCGTCGTTCAACGTCTCGAACGCCTTCGGCTACACGGCGTCCGGGGAGCGGGTCTTCGGGGACTTCACCCTGGGAACCCAGCCGGCCCAGTTCTCGTCCCGGTACAGCCTGTCCCTCTCGCTCGGCTTGAACGGTGCCACGTTTCTCCAGCCGAGGGCGACGGAGGCTCGGGAGGATGCGATGCGCGCCGAGGTCGACGGGGCTTCCGCCAACCTGATCGACCAGGTTACCCGGACCTACCTCGAAGCCCTCGAGGCGATCGATCAGCTCGCCCAGGCCCAATCCGAGGTCAACCGCACAGCCACCTACGTCGCTCAGGCCGAGGCACAGGAGACCGTGGGTTCGGCGACGCCTCTGGACGTCCGCCGCTCCGACACCCATCTGGGCCAGGCGAGGATCCAGCTACTCCAGGCCCAGAATGCCGTGGTCACCACGAGGCTCTCGCTGGGTCAGGCGGTCGGCGTTCCCCTTCCTCCAGGTCTCGAGTTGACGAGCGAGTTCCAGCTCTTCGAGCCCGAGTTCGACCTGCCGCGGCTCCTCGCCGTGGCCATGGCCAACAACCCTGTGCTTCGAGCCCGGCGGAGTCAGGCTTCGGCGGCCCGCACCCAGACCCGAATGACCCAGACACAGTATCTCCCGTCGCTCTCCCTTTCCGCGGGGTGGTCGGGCACGGTCTTCGAGGCCGACGACACTGCCCCGCTCATCCAGAGCCGGCTGGCACAGGTCTCCGGGCAGTACCAGAGCTGCATCCAGGACAATCGGATTCGCGAGCTCCTCGGTGACCCGCTTCGGGACTGCAGCGCATTCGATGTTTCGGACCCCCAGATCCAATCCACACTCCGCCGGCAGGTCATCGAGGCGAACGAGGGGTTTCCCTTCGACTACGACACCCAGCCCCTCTCCTTGTCGCTGAGTCTTTCGCTCCCGGTCTTCAACGGCTTCTCCAGACAGGTGCAAATAGAGGAGGCACAGGTCGCCGCCGACAACG
>JBBDIV010000078.1:0-2232 GCA_040880225.1 Gemmatimonadota bacterium | reverse complement strand
CCCGCCTTGGATCCGGGCCCGTGGCGCTCCCAACACGGTGCACTCCTCTTCTTCAACAGCCTTCTAGAGCGGGGAGACATGGAGACCATCTATCAGGTCGTCGTGGTCGGAGGAGGGCACGCGGGTACGGAGGCGGCGGCGGCCGCGGCCCGTGTGGGGGCTCGCACTCTCCTCATCACCCCGGATCTGGCGCGCGTGGGGCAGATGAGTTGCAATCCCGCCATCGGTGGAGTCGCGAAGGGTGTCATGGCGAGAGAGGTGGACGCCATGGGCGGGGTGATGGGCCGCGCGACCGACGCCTCCCGCATCCACTTCCGCATGTTGAACCGGTCCAAGGGGCCTGCCGTGTGGGGGCCGAGGGCCCAGTGCGATCGAGGGCTGTATCCACGGGCCGTGCGGAGGGCCCTGGACGAGCTCGAGCATCTGGATCTTTTCCAGGAGATGGTGACGGCCCTCGTGGTCGAGAACGGACGCGTGGGTGGGGTGGTCACCCGCGGGGGCCTGCGCTTCGACGCCGATTCGGTCGTGATCACTGCCGGGACCTTTCTTCGCGGGAGGATTCACATCGGGGGGGAGGGCAGCGTCGAGGCCGGCCGGGCCGGGGAGGCACCGTCCGTCGAGCTGGCCGAGGCGCTGGAGGATCGGGGACTCGAGATCGGGCGCTTCAAGACGGGAACCCCACCCAGGATCGATGGACGCACCGTGGACTTTTCCCGAGTCGAAACGCAGCTCGGCGATCCGCTCGACTACCGGTTCGCCGCGTATTGTCGGGAGGCCGTACCGGACCAGCGACCGTGTTGGATTGCGTGGACCGGTCCCGAGCTCCAGAGGGTGGTTCGGGACAACCTGCAGCGGAGCGCGCTCTACGGAGGCGAGATCGCGGGGCAGGGGCCGCGGTACTGTCCCTCGATCGAAGACAAGATCGTCAAGTTTCCGAACGCCCGCCGGCACCAGGTTTTTCTCGAGCCGGAAGGGCTCGACACCACGGAGCTCTACGTCAACGGACTGTCGACCTCGCTGCCCGCGGACGTACAGCTCGAATTCCTGCGCACCATTCCCGGGCTCGAGAAGGCGCGGATCACGAAGGTCGGGTATGCCATCGAGTACGACTATTTCCCTCCTCACCAGCTTCGCCATTCGCTGGAGCTGCGGGAGATACCAGGCCTCTTTTTCGCGGGTCAGATCAATGGGACCACGGGCTACGAGGAGGCGGCGGGGCAGGGTCTGATTGCCGGTGCGAATGCAGCGGCGAGGGCGCTGAAGCGTGAGCCGCTCGTGCTGGAGAGGGACCAGGCGTACATTGGCGTGCTCATCGACGATCTGGTGACCCGCGGGGTGGACGAGCCATACCGACTCTTCACCTCACGGGCGGAGTTCAGGCTGCTGCTTCGGCAGGACAACGCGGTGGAGCGCCTGGGGCCGGTGGCTAGGGAGATGGGACTTCTGACGGGCCCGCAGGGGGACGCGCTGGACGAGCGGCTGCGGGAGCGGGAGCGGGTGCGGGCCTGGTTTCGCGCGACGCCCCTCGCTCCGGCCGCTGTGAACCCGGTCCTGGAGGCGGCGAACACCAGCCTCGTGGCCGAGCCTACTCGGGCGGAGGAGCTCCTCCGCCGGCCGGAAGTGGGAGCGCGTCACCTGGCCGAAGTCGGCCAAGCGCCCTTCGATCTGGACGCGGAGGTCGTTCATGCCATCGATGTGGAAGTGAAGTACTCGGGATACGTGCGGCGGGAACGGGAGCGCGCTGAGCGGCTTCGCGCACAAGCCCGGTTCAGTGTGCCCGAGGAGGCCCCCTTCGAGAGCTTTCAGACTCTGTCCCGCGAGGCGCGAGAGAAGCTGGCCCGGATCCGGCCGGCGAACCTGGCTCAGGCGGGCCGCATTCCCGGGGTATCGCCTGCCGACCTCCAGAATCTGGTGCTCGAGGTCAAGCGGTGGAGAAGCGAGGCCGGATCCTCTGCCGGGTGAGTTGTAGAGGTATTGCGGAGATAGAGTCGGCGGAGTGGAGTGGTCCCGCGAAGGACGGTCGCCCTGGTTCGCCTTGGGACGGTCCGGCCGGCCCGCCAAGGACGATCCCGTGGACCGGGTCCGGCGCGCGCATTGGTCGCGGGTGTCCAGGGGACGAGGCCGCACGAGAGAGGCTTCTCCCCGACGCTCTCGGTTCGGGGTCGGTGGAACCTCGGGGCCCATTTCTCCGCAGTCTCCCGAACTCTCCGGAAGGCCGTTGCTGAGCCGCCT
>JBBDIV010000077.1:0-13470 GCA_040880225.1 Gemmatimonadota bacterium | reverse complement strand
ACTCTTCCACGTTCAACAGTCCGTGATGGGGCTGCCCTCCCTGGCGCTGGCTCCCTCGCCCGGCGACCGGGTGCTCGACCTGTGCGCAGCCCCCGGCGGGAAGACGTTCCATCTCGCCGAGATCATGGACGAGACGGGGCCGATCGTCGCCGTCGATCCGAAGGAGAAACGACTTCGCGGCCTTCTCGGCAACATGTATCGGCTGGGGGTGTCGAACGTGCTCGTCGTCGCCGCAGACGGACGAGAGCTCCCCGGGGGCGCCGCATTCGACCGCGTCCTGGTGGACGCGCCGTGCTCCGGCGAGGGGAACTACCGGCGGCAGGGCCATCTTCCCGCTCGGGGACGTGGATTCACCCGCTACGCTACCGCGCTGCAGGAGGCGCTACTTCGACGGGCGGTGGCGGTGACCCGCCCGGGCGGAGTTCTCGTCTACTCCACCTGCACGTATGCCCCGGAGGAGAACGAGGCGGTCGTCGACCGGGTCCTGCGGGACGCACCGGTCCGGGTCGAGCCGATCGAGCTGGGGGCCCCCCACGATCCAGGCTGGACCCGATGGGAGGGCACAGACCTTCACCCCGACCTGCACCACGCCTGGAGGGTGTACCCTCATCACCTGGACTCCGGCGGCCTCTTCATGGTTCGACTTCGCCGCCTGAACGACTGCGCAGCCGGAGCAGACGGGTCGGCCGTGGACGGATCGGGGGCGAATGTGCCGAGGGACCCAGCGGAAGGGGGTTTCGCCCTGGACGTCGATGCGCCGAGGACCCGCGACGCCGAAGAGCAGGGTTGGTCGAGGGTGCCGGTGGGGTTTCCGGGTGAAGATTCCGAGGCGGCCTCGGCACGCGTGGAGCGCGCGCATTTAGAATTAGAACATCGCTTCGGTTATGATCCGGACTGGATCCGTCGCCTGGGTTGGATGGTCCGAGGCGATCACCTCTGGATCCACACCGCCGGCGAGTGGCCCGTGACCGCCTGGCGCCGCAGCCGGCCGGGTTCGGACTGGCGTGTCGTCTCACTGGGCCTGCGGGCGCTGCGGAGGGGTCCCGGAGGCCGCGAGACCCCGTCCAACCACTTCCTGACCCGGTGGCCCCGAGACATCGCCCCCGAACGAAAGGTCGACCTCACCGCGGGCGAGCTCCGAACCCTCGTCGCCGGCGACGCACAACCCCCCGGCGAGCTACCGACCGGCCCGGTGGCCCACGTCTGGGAGGGTACGGTTCTCGGACGTGGGATGGTGGGTCGCGCCGGACTTCGGCAGGAGCTCGGGAAGGCACATGCTGAGCGCCTGAGCCGGATCCTGGACCCTTCCTGAGACTCGACCGATGGACGGCCGCGCGGGGACACGATCCTGGGACGGTCCTGCGGGAAGCCACGGCGTCCGGTCGAGCCATGTTCTTCCTGGCGAATCGCCCAGTCTCGCCCAGCGGCGGAACAGTTAATAGAACCAGTATTCTGGTACTGTTACAACTTTCGCTACCGCACCCGACAGGCCACCCGCGGAGCCGTCCGGATCCGCCTCCCCCACCCAGACCTCCGGACCCGCGGATGCTCGCGCCTGCGGACCTGCGGGAACGTACAGTCCCGCCGGCGTCGGAGGAGTCCGCCCAGCTCCGGCTGCCAGTCCTTGCCTCAATCGCCAAGGACATACCCAAAGATCAGGGGAGCCACCACCGTCGCGTCCGACTTCACGAGAAACCTCGGGGTGTCGACGTCCAGCTTCCCCCAGGTGATCTTCTCGTTCGGGACCGCACCCGAGTACCCACCATAGGAGACCTCGGCGTCCGAAATCTGGCAGAAGTAGCCCCAGAACGGGGTGTCACGCTGCATATCCTGTATGATCGAGGGGACCGCGCAGATGGCGAAGTCCCCCGCGATGCCACCCCCGATCTGGAAGAACCCCACGGAGGGCACCTCGTCCTCCTCGCCGTTGTTCGCCAGATACCACTCGATCAGGTGAGCGAACTGCTCGGTCCCCGTCTTGCAGCACTGGTGGTGCGGAACCTTCCCGGTCAGCACATTCGCCGCGAACATGTTTCCCGTGGTCGAGTCCTCCCAGCCGGGCGAGTAGACGGGGAGCCCCTTCTCCATGGCAGAAAGAAGCCAGGAGTTGCGGGGATCGATCTGGTAGTGTTCGTCGAGCTCCCCGGAGCGCAGGATGTCGAACAGGTACTCGAAGGGGAAGCGCCGGACATCCTCCTCGCAGGCCCGCCGCCAGCGCTCGATCAGTCGGGCCTCCAGATGGCGCATGATGTCTTCGGGAATGCAGGTATCGGTGACGCGGTTCATGCCGCGCGTGTACAGATCCACTTCGTCCGAAGCGGAGAGGGCCCGCCAGTCCGGGATGACCTCGTAGTCGTCGTGGCCCAGGAGGTTGAAGACGTCTTCCTCGAGATTCGCGCCTGTGCAGGAAATTGCGTGGACCTTGTCTTCGCGGATCATGCGCGAGAGGATGATTCCCAGTTCCCCCGTGGACATGGCGCCGGCCAGCGACACGAGCATCCTACCCCCTCGGTCGATGTGCTCCTCGTAGGCCCTGGCGGCCGCCACGGTCTCCCTGGCGTTGAAATGGAGGTAGTGCTTCTCCATGAACTCGCGAACCGCACCCATGACCGTTCTCCCGTGACTCCCAGACGACTTCGCCTCCGCGAACAGCCTTCAAGGTACGGGCGAAACCGAGGTCGCTCCAGAACCTCCCTCGATCCGACGGAACTCATCCGACCGCGGGGTTCCCGATGATCCGGGGCGTTTCGGCCCTGAAACGAACGCTCGAACGGATCGACGGCCGGGGATACGGCGCGTACCGGGAGCTCGAAGGGGAGTGGGACCTGGATGGACGGACCCTCGTCGTGGACCGGGCCCAGCGCGACCCCTTCGCCGCTCCCAGCCGGGTTCGATTGCGGCTTCCCGGATCGACGACGCGACTGCCACCGGAGGTGTGCGCCCCGGGGCCACGCGCAGTGGGGATCTCCTGCCTCCTCGCCCGGACCTTCGCGGCCGAGGCCCGGTCCCGGTCGAAGCGTCGGGGGAGCGGTCGATCCGGCACCATTCGGATCGAGCATCCCGGACAGCAGGTGATCGCGAACTCCGGCGTCCGGGTCGAGGAAGACGGAAGCATCGAGGCCCGATTCCGGGTGGGCCTTCCCGCGAAGGGACGCAGGATTATCGGAACCCAGGCACGGGAGCTCCTTCTGGGTGATGTCCTCGACACGGCGGAAGCCAGCCTCATCGCGGAAGCCTTCGCCGCGGAAGAGCTTCGGAAACATGCCGACACGAACGAGGACGCGGCGTGCCTACGTGCAGCCCTGGCCGGGCTTCGCGCGATCGCCTTCGTGGCCGATGGCGCCGTCCTTCCGCGCCGGAGCGGGGTGGACGATCGCCCCCTCGAGATCGGTCGGGTCGTTCCTTTTCGCTCGCCGGATTCCCTTCGACGAACAGTCGATCTTCCCAACCGCGGCGTCGTCACGGGAATGGTCGTCCCCGTCGGGGTCACCATGATCGTCGGAGGAGGATACCACGGGAAGAGCACCCTCCTCCGTGCAATCCAGTCGGGGATCTACAACCATCGGCCCGGAGACGGCCGGGAGTACGTGGTCTCGACCCCGGACGCGGTGAAGGTGCGTGGGGAGGACGGTCGCTCCGTTGCCGGCGTAGACATTTCCGGTTTTGTCGGGCCTCTCCCCGGAGGCCGGGACACCCGGTCGTTCTCAACGCCGAACGCCTCCGGATCCACCAGCCAGGCGGCGGCGATCGTCGAGGCACTCGAGTCGGGAGCATCAACGCTCCTCGTCGACGAAGACACCGCTGCGACCAACTTCCTGATCCGCGACCGCCGCATGCAGGAACTCGTGCCCCGCGAGCGGGAGCCGATCACCCCGTTCATCGACCGGGTCCGCTCGCTCCACGAGGAAGAAGGTGTCTCCACCGTCCTCGCACTCGGAGGGAGTGGGGACTATCTGGACGTCGCGGATACGGTGATCGCGATGACGGAATTCGTGCCGTCCGACGCAACATCCCGAGCACGGGAAGTCGCCCGGGAACACCCGACGCATCGCCTTCGCGAGCATCCGGGTCCGCTGCCCGCCCGCCGACCCCGGTGCCCCGTTCCGGATTCGATCGATCCGGCCAGGGGTCGTAGGCCGGTCCATATCCGGGTTCGCCGCCCGGACCGGATCGAGTTCGGGAATGGGGAGATCGATCTGTCCCAGCTCGAGCAGATCGTGTCCGGTTCCCAGGCCCGTGCCATCGCCGAGGCCCTCGTATGGGCCCGACGGCAGATCCTGGAAGAGGAGGTATCGATTCCCCACCTGCTCCACCGGGTCATGACGGTCCTGGAGTCGGAGGGGCTCGATGTCCTGGGCCGAGGAGACGCCGGAGATCTGACCCTGTTCCGCCGCCACGAACTGGCTGCGGCACTCAATCGACTTCGGACGCTCGAAGTGTCGGAGTGTGCGTGACCTTCCCCCGGATCGTTCTGCTCGAGACCCGGGATCCCCTCTCCGGGCCTTCCGAACCCCACACGCAGGCATCGGGACTCTCATCGGAGCCGGCGCGCGATCCGACCATCGGCCCGGTCACGGGCGGAGGCCTCGTAGGGGTCGTCGACCCTCGACGAGGGCTGCGAAGCGTGTGGCGGGACGCCCGCGAATCGCTCGCGAAGCTCGAAATCCTCCACGATGGCGCCCCCCTACCCCACGGCACGGGAGCCCGCCCCCACTCGGGCACCTGGACGCGGAGGATCCGACTGGGCGCCGAGGGAATCCTTCAGGAGCGAGGCCTGTTCCCCGACGTGACTGCAGCTCCGGTCATCGAGTGGACGCTCCGGTCGAGCGTGGGCCCGATCAATCTGACGTTCCGGGCGGAGGGCTCCGCGGGGACCGGGAACGAAACGACACTGTCGCTTCAACCGGACCGACCTACCGCCACCGCGCTCCTGCTTCCGGATTCGGACGAGTCACGGATCCGGTCCCTCCTTCGCCCGCTCGCCGCACGCGAGATGCAACGGATGCGACGCAGCGACCCTGGCCCGGGCAACGGCCTCCGGGTCCTTCTGAACGGCGCGACCCGGGACGACGTGGAAGCCGCCGTTCGGCTCGTGGACGATGCCGCTCTGCACGACCCGAATCGCTCCACCACGGGCGGCCGGGCAGAGGGCTCCAGATTCCTCGCGGGGCTCAGGGACGGAGTTCCCCGCCTTCTCGACGCCGGTGGGCTCGTCGAGCTGGGGCTCGCCGCCCTGGTGTCCGGCCGGAGGCCGCTCGCGCTCGACGTGCTCGGGTCGCTGATGGAAACGCCGGATCCCCCGAAGCTCCCCTCGCTCTTTTTTCTCGGCCGCTACGCCCTGTGGACCGGCGACCCCCATGCCCTCGCTCCCTTTTCGGCTCGGATCCAGCTCCTGATCGAGAACCTGTGGCAGGAGCGGGTTCCCGCCGCATTCCTTCCCGGCAGCCGGGCTCTGGAAGTCCTCTCGGAGGCGCTCGAACCGCTCGGAGCGGTCGAATGGGTCTCCAGGATCGGGGCGGCGGCTTCGAAGCTCCGTGCCGGACCGAAGCCCTCGCGCCGGTCGCTTCCGGTGCTCGGCGCCGCCCCGCTGGGCCGAGAGGCGGAATCCGAGCCTGACGACACCGGGGACGACGAGCCAGTCCTTCCCTCCCCACACACCTTCGCCCATCCCGACGCGGCGGGGCTGGGAGCTCGCCGTACTCTCCATTCGGCGCGCCTTCTCCGATCCTGGGTGGAGGGTACGCTCGGAGCCCGCCCCGACGGAGCCTACGGCAGACTCCGGCTGGCGCCGGAGCTGGCGCCCCGCTGGAACACCCTCCGCGTGGAGGGGCTGCAGGTCGCCGATGCCACGGTGGAGGTCGGGTATCGTCGTCTCGGAACCGAGCATACCTTCTCGCTTCGACAGACCACCGGTCGAGTCCCTCTCAACCTCGTGTTCGAGCCCCGACTTCCGATTCGCGGGATCGCGTCGGTTCGGATTGAGGGAGACGCGGCGGAGATGGAGGACTCCGGAGACCGAGGGTTCAGCTCGATCCGGTGTCAGTTCCCACTCGACCCCGACCGGGAGGTCATCATTGTCGCAGCCGCAGGAGCCGGAGAGCCGGAAGGGCCCCTCGACCACGAGTGAGCCCTCGCCGCGAGATCCTCACCGATTCGACTGGATGCGGTGGGCCCCGCTCGTGATCACGGCCGCGGCCGGTCTATTGGCCTGGTCCATTGGCTCCGAGCCGTCCCAGAACGTCGAGGACGGGGGGCACTACGGAATCGCCTCGGTCCTGCCCGCGGTGACGACCCTGGTGCTCGTGTTTTTCACCCGGGACGTAGTCAGCTCCCTCTTTCTGGGGATTGCGGTGGCGGGCTTCGTCGTCTCGGATCCCAATCTGGTGGACCGCTTTCTGATCCCATCGCTCGCGACCGAGTCGTTCGCAGTTATCCTGCTGGTCTACCTCTGGGCACTCGGTGGGATGATCGGGATCTGGACCCGCACGGGCGGGGCGCGCTACTTCGCGACGTGGGCCGCCCAACGGCTCGTTCGGGGGCCGCGCTCGGCCCGGCTGTTCGTTTGGTTGATGGGGATCGTCTTCCACCAGGGTGGGACGGTCTCTACGATCCTCGCGGGGACCACGGTGAAGTCGGTCACCGACGAACATCGAGTGGCCCACGAGGAGCTGGCCTACATCGTGGACTCCACCGCGTCTCCGATCGCAACGGTGGTGCCGCTCAATGCGTGGCCGCTCTACGTTGCCGGCCTCCTGGTCGGTACCACCCCGCTTTTTGCGACGGAGCAGGAGGTGGTGAGCTTCTTCTTCCGGTCGATCCTCGTGAACTTCTACGGGATCTTCGCGGTGGTTCTCACCCTTCTCTTCGCGCTCGATCTACTACCCTGGTACGGACGTAGGATGTCGCGGGCCCGTAAGCGGGCCCGTTCGTCGGGCGAGCTGGACCGGCCGGGCTCCAGTCCACTCTCCGCCCAGGAGCTGTCGGAGCTTCGGGTGCCCGAGGGGTACCGCCCCGGCCTGGCCGACTTCGCCGTACCCCTTCTGGTCCTCATCGGGGTCGCCATGAGCGGGGTGGTCCGCCCGCTCGTGTCCGGCCTCGTTCAGGGCGATCTGGGCGTCTTTCTGGCCGGGATCGACGTGCCGATCGCCGAAGCCTTCGGCTTGGCTCTCCTCTCCGCAATGGGCCTGGCTCTCTTCAAGGGGTTGGCGTTGAGCGAGGTCGTGGGCGGGTTCGTCGACGGCTGCAAGGGTGTCACCATCGGTGCCATCATCCTCGCCCTCGCGGTCACGCTGGGCACGGTGGCGGGCGAACTCGGTACGGCAAACTTCATCGTGGAACGCACGGCGGAACTGGTAAGCCCGGTGATCCTGCCGGGACTCTTCATGTTCGTGTGTATGGCGGTGGCGTTCTCAATCGGATCGTCGTGGGGCACCTATGCGGTGGTGTTCCCTCTGGCCATGCCGCTCGCATATGCGATCAATCCGGACCCGTTCTACATGTCTCTCGCATTCGGGGCGGTTCTGGGGGGAGCGGTCTTCGGAGATCAGTGCTCGCCCATCTCGGACACGACCATCCTGTCGAGCCTCGCCTGTGGGTGCGACGTGATGGACCACGTTCTCACGCAACTCCCACTCGCGATGGCCGCGGCGCTCACCGGGGCGGTCGCCGCGACGGCGCTCACCTTTCTCTCGCTCTAAGGCTGTTGAAGAAGGGGAGTGCACTACTACACTATGACTTCCTGCGCTTCGAACGCTTCTTGGCTTTTCTGTACTTCTTGGCCGTCTCCTCCGCAACCTCGGGATCGATGTACCCGCGATCGACCATCAACTCCAGGAGACGTTCCCCTCGGTCGGCGACCGGAGTGCGGCTGACTTCTCTGGCGAACTCGATCCGCTCCTTCTCCTCGATGTCGTCGAGAATGCTGATCGGAGCACCGTACCGCAGGAGAATGCGCTTGGCATCCACGGCCACGGAATCGCTCAACCTTTCCTCCCTGGGAGGGGTGGGACCAACTGCAAGTAGAGAAAGATAAAACGTTTCCGTGCCATGTGAAAACATCTGGTTCCCCACTACGCACCGCCGCCTGCCGCTCGACGCCCCCAACGGTATGGGGTAGATTTCGGAGCCCGCAGCGACGTCCGCCCCGACCCATCCGATGTCCGACAAGCCACCCAACCTCTCCCGATCCGTCGAGGACTACCTCAAGGTGATCTACTCCCTGTCGGAAAAGGGAGAGGCCGCCTCGACGAGCCACATCGCGGACGCGCTCGACGTGCAACCGGGATCGGTCAGCGGGATGGTCAAACGGCTCGCGGAGTCCGGGTTCGCAGAACACGTGCCCTACCGAGGCGTCCGATTGACGTCGAACGGCACTCGCGAGGCCCTCCGGATCGTGCGGAGGCATCGCGTCCTGGAGACCTATCTGAGTCAGCGGCTGGGCTATTCATGGGAAGCGGTCCACGCGGAGGCCGAGCGACTCGAGCACGCGGCATCGGACGAGCTGATCGATCGGATGGCGGCGGCGCTGGAGGATCCCAGTCACGATCCGCACGGAGCGCCCATCCCCACGCGGTCCGGCGACATGGACGTCACCGACTACCCCGCGCTCACCGAGGTGGACGCGGGGCGGGCCGTTCAAATCCGTGCCGTCCGAGACGATGACGCCGAACGGCTCCGCTACATGGAGGCGAGAGGACTGCTCCCGGGAGTCACCCTGGACGTCGAGGGGAAAGCTCCGTTCAACGGTCCGATCACGGTGCGGGTGGAGGGGCGGGAAGACTCGCCGGAGACCGTCGGGTTCGAGCTGGCGAGCCTGATTCGTGTGGAGCTGCTCGAGGACGGGGCCGAAGAGTAGGGGTCTTCACGGTTCGGGAGCGAGGGACCGATGGAGGTGTCGGATCCTCCATTCGCCGTCGCTGTCGACGAGGAGCACGGACTCGAAGATCCTCCCGGCCTCCTCGCCGATCCCGTCCTCTCCTTCCTCGAGCATCGCGAGGAGGGTGAAGACGAGGGCCGTGCCACCGTTCGTCCCCCCCGGGAGGGATACCTGGGTCTCGACCGGTTCGAAGTGCATCCCCTCCATGTGACGCGCCCTCAGCTCCAGAAGGAACTCGCCTCGGCTGGAGGCTTCCTCGGCACGCCCGGCCTCGGCGTCCACGAGGGTCGCCTCGGGAGCCAGGAGCGAAAGCGCGGGCGAGAGGTCGCCCACCGTGACGGCTTCCCGGAACCGCTCGACGGTCGACCGGGCACGAGCCTCCGCGTCGGCACTGGAGGTCTCCGGTGGGCCCGGGTCCAGCGAATCGACCGAAGGGGTCGACGCTTCCTCGGCGTCCGGCTCCGCGCGCCGCTCGAACGTGCAAGCGGCTGTGGAGATCGAGGCCGTGGCGACGCACAGGACGATCGCGGCACGGAGGAGGGGTCCGCCGATCCGGGACGATCCGCCCGTCCGAACTGCGCGGAGCCGCCCCCGCTTCAAGAGCCGGTCGGTCGGTATTGCCCCAGTCGCAGAGGCGGATCGACACGCCAATGGAAGTAGAGCCGGTTTTCTCCGTCTACGATGATCCCCTCCTTCCTGTCGCGCAGCTTGGGGTAGTCGACCCCCGATCTGTTCTCGAACAGAAGGACCTCTCCTTCGCCCAGGGCCTCGAGCTGCTTCATGAGCTTCGCCTCGAGGTCATCCAGGAGCGCGGTCTCGGCCTCCGATTGCACGGGACCGTCGCTGGTGCCGGTGATCTCTTCTTCGCGCACCTTCTCGAAGGCGACCTCGAACTCCTCGACCGCCATCGAGAACTCCCCGTCCCGTCGAAAGGAGATCTCACTCATGGCGTTCGCGTCGAAATCGGGGGTCACGCTGTGGACGCTGGTACCGTAGCGGCGTAGGAGCATCTGGATTCAGTCCCGAAGAGCGGGGGAAGAGTCAGGAGAAGTCGAGAAGCTCGCCGAGCTCCTCGTCGGTGAGTTCGTCGGGTGAACGACTCCCTATGCCCCCACCGGAGCGGGAGTGCTTCTTCGCGTCCGCCTCCGTCGGATCGCGCGAGCTGCCCGCATAGTCGAACTCCATGACGGATACGCGTTCCAGCTTGCGGCCAAGCCGGTGCTCGATCGACTTCAGATATCCGAGGTCACCCCCGGTGATGAAGGTTACGGCGGTGCCTGCTGCTCCGGCCCGACCGGTGCGCCCGATCCGGTGCACGTAATCCTCTGGGTCGGTCGGCACGTCGTAGTTCACGACATGGGAGATCCCCTCGACGTCGAGGCCACGCTGGGCGACATCGGTCGCCACGAGAACCCGAACCTTCCCGGACGCGAACCGATCGAGGGCTCGCACGCGGTGCTGCATCTGGCGATCTCCGTGCATCGCGTCGGTCCCGATGCCGTGCCGCTCGAGCCGCCCCCGAAGCGCATCCGCCCCGACCTTCGTGCGAGTGAACACGAGGACCTGATCCCAGTCGGGCTCCTCGAGAAGCTTCACGAGAAGATCGGCCTTGTTCTCGGGCTTGACCGTATAGACCCTCTCCTCGATCCCCTCCGCGGTCGTGCCCTCCGGTGTGGCCTCGATCCAGACGGGCTCCTTGGTGATCTGGAGCGAGAGCGCGTGGACGCCCTGTGGCATGGTTGCGGAAAAGAGCATGCTCTGCCGGTTCCGGGGAGTCCGACGAAGAATGTCCTCGATCTGTGGCCGAAAACCCATGTCGAGCATCCGATCGGCTTCGTCCAGGATCAGGACCTTCACCCCGGAGAGGTCCACGTTTCCGCGCTCCATGTGGTCGTTGAACCTCCCCGGTGTCGCGGCGATGATTTCGTAACCACCCTTCAGAGCGTCGATCTGCGGACCATAGCCCACGCCCCCCACGATCGCGGCCACTTTGAGGGAGTTGCCCCGGGCCAGCGCCTCCGCATCTTCGGCCACCTGCTGCGCCAGCTCGCGCGTGGGGCAGAGGACGAGCACCTGAAGCCCGCCTCCCGCGGAGATCCGTTCGATCGAAGGAATGATGAAGGCCCCGGTCTTGCCGGTTCCCGTCTGCGCGATGCCCACCACGTCCCGGCCCTCGAGGCCCGGGCGAATCGCCTTCGCCTGGATCGGTGACGGGATCTCCCAGCCGATCGCCTCGATGGCGGCCAACCGCTCGTCCGACAGTCCGAGTTCCTCGAACGTCTGCACGTCATCCACTTTCACTTCGTCCAAAATATCCGACTCCTTGTTGATCCGTCGTCTGCCCGTGTCCGCTCCCGGTCGACCCGATCCGGATGGATCGCTCGGGCCCTGTGGCCCGAGCTTGCCCGAGCTTGCCCGAGCTTGCCCGAGCTTGCCCGCGATTGTCCGCGATTGTCCGCGATTGTCCGAGCTTGGTAGGGTCGCAATCTCACTCAGGTTCCTTATAGTCTATCTCGTCCCAACGGTTTCGCCTACGTCTCGCGCCGCCAGTGCGGCTGATCGGCGAGCGACCCCGCCAGATCCGATCCACCAACTCCAACGATCATGCACACTCCGTACCGGATCCTCTTCGTCTGTCTCGGAAACATCTGCCGCTCCCCGCTCGCCGAGGGGGTCTTCGCCCACCTCGTGCGCGCGTCGGGCCTCGACGTTCGATTCGAGGTGGATTCCGCCGGCACGGGAGCCTGGCACGTGGGCGAGCCCCCGGATCCGCGTTCGGCCGCGGTCGCGAAGCGCCATGGGATCCAACTGGAAGGCGCGGCCCGTCAGGCCGGTGCCGCAGACTTCTCCGAGTTCGACCTCATCCTGGCGATGGACGCTGACAACTACCGCGAGCTCGAAGAGCTTCGGGAGTCCGTCGGGACACCGAGAGCTGAGCTCGCGCTTCTCCGGGATTTCGATCCCGAGGCCAGGGACGACCGATCAGTTCCGGATCCATACTACGGCGGCGACGATGGATTCGACCGGGTATTCGAGATCGTGCATCGCTCCTGCGTCGCGCTCCTGGCGTCCCTGGATCCGATGGAGGGGCGGTGAGCCCGAACGGGACGCTGCCCGGCGAGGTGGAGTCCGCGGCCGCCTCGGCGCTCGGCCTCGCCGACGGCGACAACCCCTTCCTGGACATCCATCGACTCGGGGGAGGTTGCATCCATCCCTCGGTCCGCCTTCGCACGCGCCGTGGAGAGGAGTTCTTCCTCAAATGGTCCAAGGGGTCCGGCGCCGGGGGATTCACTCTGGAGGCGGAGGGCCTGCGAGCTCTCGCCGAGATCGAAGGAGGACCGAGAATCCCGACCGTCCTCGCGGCCGAAGACGGCGATGCGGACTCGTGCGGCTGGCTCCTCCTGGAATTCATCGAGGAAGGGCGCCCCACGGCCCGCACGGCGGCGCAGCTCGGCGAGGCGTTGGCATCGATGCACGGCAGCCGGGCCGACCCGCTCCCCGGCTGGCACCGGGATGGTTTCATCGGTTCACTTCCCCAGCGCAACGGGGCCTCCGGCGCCTCCTGGCCCCGCTTCTGGGTGGAGGCTCGCCTGGAGCCCCAGTGGAAGCGGGCCCGGCGGCACTTCGACCCCGAGACGGCGCACGCCTGGAGCCGTCTCCTGCCCCGGATCGAGGCCGCATTGCAAGGTTGGGAGGAGGATGGGGTGTCGCTCCTCCACGGTGACCTGTGGAGCGGGAACGTCCTGACGGACCAGAGTGGAGAGCCGGTCCTGATCGATCCGGCGGCCTATCGGGGCCACCGGGAGGTCGATCTGGCGATGATGGAGCTCTTCGGAGGATTTCGTGAACGGACCTTCGCCCGCTACCGGGAGATCGCCCCCCTCCGGCCCGGCTATCCGGAACGTCGCCGCGACATCTACCAGCTCTATCCACTGCTGGTCCACGTCAACCTCTTCGGAGCCAGCTACATCGGGTCGGTACGCGACCGGTTGCTCCGTCTGTTGCAGGAGCTCGATTGAGGCGTAGACTCGATCCCCTCCGGCTACCTCGTCCGCCGCGCGACCAGCAATCCGTCTCCGACCGGGAGGATCGTGGCGTCGAAGGCGGGATCCTCCGAGACCAGCTCGTGGCTCTGTCGGATCGCCGTGGTGGCTGCGTCCTGCACGGAGCGATCCGTGACCCGGCCCCGCCAGAGCGCGTTGTCCACGCACAGCAACCCTCCGACTCTCAGAAGGCGACGGGCGTGGTGGACGTAGCGCGGAAGCCCTTCTTTGTCCGCATCCAGAAAGACGGCACAGAACGAGCCATCCGGACCGATCTCGGCAAGCAGTGCCGCAGCCTCCCCAACCCGAACCTCGATCCGGTCGGCCACCTCGGTCGCATCGAGGAGCCGGCGGGCCAGATCAGCCCGGTCGGGATCGACCTCCAGGGTCACCAGACCCGGTTCGACCCCATCGGGCTCCGGCGGGAGGGATCGCGCGATCCAGAGCGCCGAATATCCCGCCAGTGTTCCGACCTCCAGAACGCGCCGCGCCCCCACAGAAGGCTGTTGAAGAAGGGGAGCACACCGTGTTGGGAGTGCCACGGGCCCGGAT
>JBBDIV010000076.1:11396-13713 GCA_040880225.1 Gemmatimonadota bacterium | reverse complement strand
TGGGGTTCTGTGCCGTGAACCACGTGGCGGTCGCCGCGCGTCATCTCCAGGCCGAGAGACTGGCCGAGCGGGTGCTCATCGTGGACTGGGACGTGCACCACGGGAACGGGACGCAGGACATCTTCTATGCCGACCCCAGTGTGCATCTTCTCTCCCTGCATCAGATGCCGCTCTTCCCCGGCACGGGTGCTCCGGAGGAGACCGGCGAGGGTCCGGGTCGCGGGACGATCTGGAACGTCCCTCTGGCGGCGGGACTGTCGCGTCGCGAGCACCTCGACCTGTTCCGCGACTCCCTTGCTCGCCTGGCGGAGACCGTCGTTCCCGATTTCATCCTGATCTCCGCGGGGTACGACGCGCTGGCCGGAGATCCCCTCGCAAGCCTGAGCCTCGAGCCCGAGGACTTCGCCGAGCTGACCCGCGAGGTGTCGGGCTGGGCCGACGCGGTCTGCGGTGGGCGGGTGGTGGCGGTTCTGGAGGGCGGATACGACCCTGCGCGGACCGGACGAGCCGTCGGGAAGACCCTGCGAGCCCTGGCCGACGCCCGTCCGACGGACTGAGAGCGGACCGCCCGTCGGAGAGCGGTACCTCTGCTGGAATGGGGGTGGGATCTCGATCGCCGGCTCCCGGGCGTGCGGCTCGGAAAGCCGCTCTGCGACACCGCGGAGACTCGCAGGTCCATGCTCCCTGCGGTCGGTTCCCTTGAGTCCACTGCTCCGCACCCGCATCTTTAGGGGTGACCGTGGATGGAGGTCATCCATTCCTCGATCCGGGAAGATGCCTATGTGCACACGCTATGCGGCCTTCCTTCTCGCTCTGTTCCTCCTGGTGCCGGCGACGCTCGTCGGACAGATCCCGGAAGGATTCGAAGGGGCCTTCGAGCCCCATCCAGAGGCGGAGGAAGCGATCGATCAACTCTACTCCCCGTTCTGCCCGGGGTTCATGCTCGACGTGTGCACCGCTCGGGAGTCCCAGATCCTGCGGGACTCGATGAACACCCTCGCGTATCAGGGATGGTCGTCGGGGGAGATCGTCGAGTGGATGATCGCCGACTACGGGGAGCAGTACCGCGCCGTGCCCCAGAACAGTGGATGGGGGGTCTGGGCGTGGATCCTTCCCCCGTTCGCGTTGCTGCTCGGGGCCGGTTTCGTGGTCGTGACGCTCCGCCGCTTCGATCCCACGCGGTCCGCCGAGAACGGGGGGGCCGGAGGCGAGCGGGTCGAGAAGGCGGTGTCCACCGAGGAGGAGGAGCGCCTCCGCTCCGCGATCCGGGAGATCGAGCTCAGCGAGGACCCGTCGCTCTGACGCCCTCGCAATGAGCGACTCTTCTACGGGCAGACGCCGTTCCGGTGCAGGCCCCTCGATGCTGGACCTCGTACGGCTGAGCCGCCGTGCCCTCTTCCCCCCCGGAGGCCGTGCTCTCTACCGTCAGATCGCAATCCTGACGGACATGAGCGAGGGTGAGGAGGTCTTGGTGGCTTCATGCGGCCGCGGTGTGACGTTGGAGTACTTCGTTCGGGAGTTCGGAGTGCACGGCTCGGGCGCCGACGAGGACGCGGTGTTGATCGAGAGGGCCGAAGCGCGCTCCCGGGACGAGGAGCTCCACGAGCGCCTCCATTTCCAGCACGCCTCGATGGACGAGCTCCCCTATCGGGACGGGATCTTTGACGTGGTGGTCGCAGAACTGGGGCTGACTGCGCACGCCGACCCCGCCGATGCGGTGGCCGAGTTGGTGCGGGTCGCAAAGCCCGGAGGTCGCGTGGCCCTCGTCCAGCTGGTGTGGAAGGCTCCCGTCGAACCGGCTCGCCAGCAGATCCTCTCCCGGCATCTGGGTGCCCGTCCCGTCATGCTGGTCGAACTGAAACGGATGCTCCGGGAGTCGGGCGTGGAACGACTCCACACCGAGGCGTGGTCGGACGAGGAGACCGCGTTCCGCCCGGCTGCCAAGAAGCCTTTTCCCGATTTCGCCGAGCTCTTCAGCCTTCCCGAGAAGGTGGGCATCCTTAGAAGGGCCTGGTCCCGATGGGGCTGGCGGGGCGTCCGCACGGCAGTCGCTCGGGAGATCGAGGTCCACCGGCTCCTCACGAAGGAGCGGATCCTGGGTCTCGATCTGGTGACCGGAAGGAAGCTCCCCTCGGAGTCCTCGGACGAGCTCGACACGGCTGGGGGCGAGCGAGGCGCATCCGAGGCCCCGGCCGGGCGGATCGAGGACGGGGAGCGCCCGGACGAAGACCTCTCCGCGGCTCCGCCGGAGCGGGCCGAACCGGTCGAGACCGACGGACACCCGCAGCAGATCCGGCGGCGTCGGGCCCCCGGGCGG
>JBBDIV010000076.1:0-11386 GCA_040880225.1 Gemmatimonadota bacterium | reverse complement strand
CGGTCGAGACCGACGGACTGCCGCTGTTCTCGCCGAGCGAGGAGAGGTGACGCGACCGGGCTCTCTCGTCCTGCCGGATCGACTGCCGGAGGTGCGCGCCCTGCTGGGCGAGGCGGATCTCGATGGTTGGCTTCTCTACGACTTCCGGGATCAGAACCCGATTGCCCACCAGCTCCTGGGGCTCGGGAAGACCACGAGAAGATCCTTCGTATTCCTCCCCCGGAATGGCGCCCCGGCCGTGGTACGGCACGCGATCGAGGCCTCCGCCTGGAGCCACCTCTCCTGGGAACAGCGGACCTACTCGGGTTGGCGCTCCCTCGAGCACGAGCTCACTTCGCTCCTGGCCGGTTCACCGATCGTAGCCATGGAGTATTCGCCGTCCAACAGGATCCCGACGGTCGACCGGACGCCCGGCGGCGTGATCGAGCTGGTCCGGGACTGCGGAGCCGAGGTGTCGTCGTCTGCGGATCTGGTAGCGGCCTTCCACTCCCGTTGGTCTCCTGAAGGGCTCGAGTTGCACCGACGTGCGGCCGAGATCGTACGGACCGTGGCGATCGGGGCGTTCGAGCGGGCGGCGGCGCGCAGCGAGGGCGGAGCGGCCGTCACGGAATGCGAGTTGATGCGGTGGATCGTGGACCGGCTCCGCGAGGCGGGGCTCGAGGAGGGGGTCGACTGCATCGTGGCCGGCGGCCCCCGATCCGCGGATCCGCACTATTCACCTCGAGGGGCCGGCGAACCGCTGGAGCGAGGCTCGGTGGTCCTCATCGACCTCTGGGGACGCCACCCGGGCGAGGGGATCTTCGCGGATCAGACCTGGATGGGCGTGCTGGATACACACCCCTCCGATCGGGTCCGCGACGTGTGGGAGGCCGTTCGTCGAGCCAGGGACGGGGCGCTCGCTCTTCTGAAGCGCCGAGCGGAGAGCGGTCGGGAGGTTCGGGGGTTCGAAGTGGATGCCCATGCACGGGCCACTCTCGCCGAGCGGGGCCTGGATCGATTCTTCACCCATCGACTCGGACACTCGATCGACCATGAGCTGCACGGCTCCGGACCGAACCTGGATGACCTCGAGACACGGGACGGGCGACGGCTCCTTCCGGGGGTCGGGTTCTCCGTCGAACCCGGGGTCTATCTGCCGGGAGAGTTCGGCATGCGCAGCGAGGTGAACGTGCACTGGGGGGCAGCCGGCCCCGTGGTCACTCCCGGGGAGGTCAAGGACGAACTCCTCCTCATGCCGGGTCCGTGAAGAGCCACGTCGCGGTCGCCCTTCCGCTGCCCGTTTCCGGCAACTTCACTTACCGGATGGAGGGCGAGGTCCCCGCTCCGGGAACGCGCGTGCTCGTGCCCTTCCGACGGAGCGAGCAGGTAGGATGGATCGTGGGAGAGGGAGACCCCTCGGGATTGAAGAACATCCGCGCGATTCTCGATGTTCTGGAGGAAAGACCCTCGATCCCCTCCGAGCTCCTTGCTCTCGCACGGTGGATGTCCGAGTACTACGTCGCTCCCCTCGGGATCACCCTGCGGGCGATGGTTCCATCGGTGCTGTCCGATGGATCGCGGGAGATCCTCCGACTCACGCCGCGCGGGCGCAGCGCGGACCCGTCGGATCCCGGCCTTCGGGGCTCCGGCCGTCTGGTGTCCCGGGCCCGTTCCGTCTTCGCGGCGGTCCGCGATCGGAGTGATCCGGTGCGGGTCTCCCCTCTCCGAAAGCACCTCGGACTCGGTTCCATCTGGCCGGAGATCCGTCTTCTGGCAGAGACCGGGCTCTTGGAGCACGAGACACTCCGTCCTCCGCCTCCCCCCGTGCGCACGCGAAAGGTGGTCCGCCTCCGACGCTGGATCGCCGATCTGGCCGAACGCGAGGAGGTATTCGGGCGGGCTACCCGGCAGCAGGAATGCTACGAGCTGCTCGAAGCGGCGGGCGGGGGGGTCGAGCTGGCGCGGTTGCAGGGGGTGGAGGGGTTCTCACGCTCCGTGGTGACGGGGTTGGAGACGAAGGAGCTGGTCGACGTGTGCGACGAAGAGATCCTGCGGGACCCCTTTCACGACCCTCCGCCCGAGGCGCCGCCGAAGTGGGTTCTCTCGCCGGCACAGAAGCTGGCGGTCGAGACCCTGATCGCCTCCCTCGAGGGTCCCGCGCCTTTCCTCCTGCACGGCGTGACGGGCTCGGGGAAGACCCTGGTATACATCCAGGTCCTGCAGGAGGTGGTCGAGCGGCGCGGCGGCTCGGCGATCGTGCTCGTTCCCGAGATCTCCCTCACCCCGCAGACCGTCAAGCGCTTCCGCGCCTGGTTCGGCGATCGGGTCGCCGTTCTCCACTCGGCGCTCTCGGAAGGAGAGAGATACGACCAGTGGCGTCAGATACGGGCCGGTGAGAAGCCCGTCGTGGTCGGTGCCCGCTCCGCGCTCTTCGCACCCGTGCCCGATCTGGGGGCGATCGTCGTGGACGAGGAGCACGATGGCTCGTACAAGCAGTCGGAAGCCCCCCGCTACCATGCCAGGGACGTGGCCGTCGTTCGCGCGCGCCTCGCTGGAGCGATCTGCGTCCTGGGTAGCGCCACGCCGTCGCTGGAGAGTTGGCGGAACGCGGAGGCGGGGAAGTTCGATCGTCTCTCGCTCCCGGTACGGATCGGGGGTCGCCCTCTTCCTCCGGTGGAGGTGGTGGATCTGAGGCGGAATCGGAGCGACCCCGGAGCGCAGGGGAGTGGCGCCCCGGACCCTGCCGGCGCGGGTTCCCCCGGCGATCCGAGAGGCTCGATCCTCTCGCCGCGACTCGTCGCCGCCGTGCGGGAGCGACTGGACCGAAGGGAGCAGGCCATCCTGCTTCTCAACCGCCGCGGCTACGCCTCCTTCATCCAATGTCGGGCCTGCGGATCCGTCACCGAGTGTCCGAACTGTTCGGTCTCGCTCACCTACCATCGACGACGGGCACGGCTCCTCTGTCACCATTGCCGTCACGAGGAACCGGCCCCCGACCACTGTCCCGAGTGCGGCTCGGGGGACCTCTCGTACCGGGGTCTCGGCACGGAGCAGGTGGAGCGGGTCGTCGCGGAGAGCTTCCCGGGTGCGCGGATCGCCCGGATGGACGTCGACACCACGGGAGGGAAGTGGTCGCACCACGAGATTCTCGGACGAGTGGAGCGGGGCGAAGTCGATCTCCTTCTGGGGACCCAGATGATCGCGAAGGGACTCGATTTCCCCCGTGTGACCCTGGTGGGGGTCGTGAATGCGGACGTAGGGCTGCATCTACCGGACTTCCGGGCCAGCGAGCGCACCTTCCAGCTACTCAGCCAGGTGGCCGGCCGAACCGGCCGCGGGTCACTTGGCGGCGAGGTGATCATCCAGAGCTCCTTGCCCGAACACTACGCGATCCAGGCGGCCCTGGATCACGACTACGTGGGCTTCGCACGCCGAGAGCTCGAAATGCGCCGCAATCCGCGATACCCTCCACATGTCAGGATGGTGAACGTGATCGTCAGTTCCCCGGATCCGCGCCTCGCCGCAGACGGTACCGACGGGGCCGTGAAGTGGGTGCGTCGAACGCTGACGAAGGCGAGGGGATCCGGGCCGGGGGGCTCCGGACGGGCAGGTGCCGCAAGGGATGGCGAGCTCATGGACCTCCCCGAGCTGGTGGGCCCGGCTCCATGCCCGATCGAGCGGCTGCACGGCCGTTGGCGCTGGCACTTCTTCCTTCGGGGCGGGGGGATAGCGGTTCTCACGCGGCTCCTCCACCGGTTCGTCGAGGTCTACCGCCCCCCTTCGGGCGACGTTCGCGTCTCGATCGATCGGGATCCTGTCGCACTGCTCTGATCGGCGGTCCGGGGCCCGCGACCGACCTGTTACCGGAGGGTCTGGACCGGATTTCCACGCATCCATAGATTCCCGTCATCCTGCGGGCATGATCGGGACGTCGTCGCGGGGATCTCACATCGTCCAGCGGGTGCGGTTTCCCTCGTCTGTCGTGTTCGGAAGTGGGAGCGCTACGATGGGTTGCTTGGCCCTCAACGCTTCCTTCGAGCCGCTCACACTGGTACCGGCTCGAAGGGCAGTTCGGTTGGTGCTGGACCGGAAGGCGGAGATCCTCGAAGTCGATGAGGGTCGATGCTTCCGGTCGGAGCGCGACCGTCTCCCGTGTCCCACGGTCATTCGCCTGGTGCGCTATGTGCACGTGCCTCGGCGCTTCCGGCGCCAGGTCACCAACACCTTCCTGTTCGCGCGTGACGACTACTGCTGCCAGTACTGTGGGCGTCACCGCCGCGAGTTGAGGGGACGACAGTTTCTGACCCGCGACCACGTCACGCCCGTCTCCCAGGGTGGCCAGAACGTATGGCAGAACGTCGTCACAGCTTGTTCGCCCTGTAACAATCGGAAGGGGAACCAGACCCCGGAGCAGGCGAGGATGCCACTGAGAGCGACCCCGGGTGAGCCCAACTACGTCCACCTCGTCTGGGCCGTGCGGAAGGTCACGCCGCAGCAGGCCCATTGGATCGGGATGTTCTACGGCGAGGAGGCCGTCTCGCTGCTCCGGTTTTCCCGGCACGGCTGATCGCGGACTGCGAACTGCGCGCGCGGCCGGGCGCCTGAGCCTTCCGGCGGGTGCTCGGGGTGCTCAGGGTGCTAGCCGTCCCTCCATCGTCGGCTCAACTGTCCATCCATGCGTAGGGGCGCTCGTAGAACTGGCCGCCTCCGCAGACCGAGCCGTCGCTGCAGTACTCCTTCCAGCGGATGATCCAGCCCCGGACCGGATCCTGGTCGACGTTGAACGTGAACCCGGGCGAGTCCTTTCTCTCCGCGAGGAATCGCGCGAGTGCAGGGGGGAGGTTCGCTGGGCCGTTGGGCGCGGGATCCCCTCGCGAGTCCACGAGGGCTCCGTGGATGGCGGATCGGCACTCCTGGGCGGTCCGGATCGCTTCCTTGATCCGTGCGGAGACCGCATCGATCTGACGGGCCACCCCGGAGCTGGTCGCTCGATGGAGTTGTTCCACGAGGGCATCGGTGACCGGTGCGCCGAGCTCCGTCGCAATCTGGTTCAGGAGCTGAAGCGCACGCTCCTGCTGGCGGAGGAGCTGTGAGTAGGCCCGGGCATGCTCGGGTAACAAGGGCGTATCACCGTCCGGGCTTTCACTCGTCATCGTCCCGATCCTCCGGCTGGGTTCCTTCCCACTCCTGGATCATCTCCTCGCGCCTGCGGATCGCTTCTCGAACCACCTTGAGCGACTCGCGCACGGCCGGATCCGCCTCCGCGGATGCTCTCCCGGAGTGGGGACCGGACGAGTCCTCCGCGGCTTCCGGCTCGTCGTGCCCGGTCGGGGTGGCGCGGATCTCGTAGGCGAAGAGCTTCTGCCTCAATTCCCCGAGAATCCTCTGGATCTCGGCCGGAGAAGCCAGAATTCCGTCTTCCCCGTCGAGCCGGAGGATCAGCCGGGCGAATGCGACGAGATCGGAGCGCAACTGATCCGGGGTGATGTCATCGTATCGTCCCATGTCTTCCTCCTTCGATTCCCTCGATCGTCCGTTCGACCATCCGGGTGTGTCCCGAGTGCAGGGCGACCGGGCTTCCGGGCCGCCGCTCGCTGATCGCTCGCGTACGCTTCGCAGGCCCGCGCACCGTTCCAGGCTCACACGCGGGGCTGGATTTGCGCACTCTACTTGACGCCGATCCGGACGTCCAGGGCCGCCGCCCCGGCGGTCGTCGCCAGAAACGGGTTTACATCCAGTTCTGCGATCTCCGGATGGTCCTGGACCAGCTGGGAAAGCCTCTGGATGGCCTCCACGACCGCCCCCGTGTGAACCGGCTCCTCTCCGCGCAATCCTTCGAGGATCGGGAAGCTCCGGATCGATTCCACCATCTCGCGGGCTTCGAGCTCGGTCACGGGCGGGATCCGGAACGCGACGTCTCTGAAGATCTCCACGTGTATACCCCCGAGACCGAACATCAGTACCGGACCGAACGTCGGATCGGTGGTCATGCCCAGGATCAGCTCTCGCCCTCCGGTCTGGAGTGGAGCCACGAGGAAGCCGGCGACTTCGGCATCGGGGTGGTGTCGGAGGAGCCTGGACCGGAGCTCGTTTCGCGCGGCTCTCAACTCCTCCGGGGTCCGGATATCGAGGATCACGCCCCCCATCTCCGTCCGGTGGACCGGTCGGGGTGAGAGGATCTTGAGCACGACCGGGAACTTGAGGTCGGCCGCGGCCCGAAGGGTTTCCGATTCCGACTCGACGAGGCGGTGCGGCAGGGTCGGGATCCCGTACGCGTCGAGCACGGCGAACGCCTCGTCATCGTGAAGCCGTCGGCGATCTTCGTCGCGGGCGTGCTCCAGGATCTGGGAGACGGCGGTCGAGTCGACGGGAAAGGTTGCCGGCGCCTGGACCGGACGCTCCAGCCACCGGCCATACCTGTGCAGAGCCCCGAGTGCACGGGCAGCGGACTCGGGGAAGGTGTAGGCGGGCACTCCCGCCGCCTGCAGCTCGGCCCGTCGCTCCGGAAGTCCATCACGACCCATGAGCACCGCCAGAACGGGTGTCCCGGGGTGGCTCTCGCCCGCGCGAACGATGCTCTCGGCTACATCCTGCTGGCGCACTCCGAGGGGAGGAACGAAGGCCGCGATCGCCGCGTCGACTCCGGGATCCTGGAGAACCCGTTCCAGGGCGGCCTGGTAGCTCTGCGCGGTGGTCGTGGCGAGCAGATTGATCGGATTGCGAACCTCGACCTCGTCCGCGAGGACTTCGGCGAGGCTCTCCCTGGAAGAGTCCGAGAGGACCGCGAGCTCGAGGCCCTCCGCCGCGCAGGCGTCGGCGATGATCGTGCCCGGGCCTCCGGCGTTGGTCACGATGGCGACCCGGTTGGATTTCGGCGGTTGCGCGCTGCCGAAGGCCATGGCCAGATCGAAGAGCTCCTCGACGGTGTTGGCACGCAGGACGCCGCATTGGGCAAGCAGGGCGTCGACGGCGACATCGCCTCGGGCGAGGGCTCCCGTATGGGACCAGGCGGCGCGGCTTGCCGATACGGCTCGCCCCGACTTCACTACGATGATCGGTTTCCGCCGGGATACCCGGCGCGCGATCCGCGTGAAGCGGCGGGGATTCCCGAACGTCTCGAGGTACATGAGGATGACCCGGGTACCGGGATCGGTTTCCCAGTGTTCGAGTAGATCGTTGCCGCTGACGTCGGGTTTGTTGCCCACGGACACGAAGTTCCGGACCCCGATCCCGTACTCCGCTGCCGAGTCCAGGATCGTGACGCCGAGTGCGCCGGATTGCGAGAGGAAGCTGATGGGTCCCGCGGGCGGCATGATCGGGGCGAATGTGGCGTTCATCGCGATTGAGGGATCGGTGTTCAGAAGTCCCATGCAGTTGGGACCCACGAGTCGCATCCCGTATCGACGCACGCGGGCCATCAACTCGCGCTCACGGCGCACTCCCTCCGCCCCGGCCTCCGCAAACCCCGAGGAAATCACTACGAGTGTCGTGACACCCTTCGCCCCACAGTCGTCGACGACCTCCAGGACAAGGTCCCGCGGCACCACCACGATCGCGAGATCCACCTCGGCCCCGATGTCCCTGACCGACCGCCAGACGGGTAGGGAATGTACGGCGCGGGCCTCCGGGTTGACGGGATAGACTGCGCCCTGAAACCCGTAGCGCAGGAGGTTGTCCACGATCTGCCAACCCACCGTTCCGGGCGTGCGGCTGGCGCCGATCACAGCGACCGTGCGAGGGTTGAAGAACGGAGTGAGAGAAGAGGGCATGGAGGGTAGAGTAACCGACCGCTGGGCGGGCCTCCAGCCCGAGCATGTATACTTGACCGGGAGAGCGTAGGCGATGCGGAGGACTTCCCTCATCCGGATTCGCGGATTCAGCGCGGTTCACCGATACCGGCGGACCGACTGGTCCGAAGAGAGGAACCGTGAAGTCTTCGGAGATCAGGTGGCCCGCCATGGGCACGACTACCGGCTCGAAGTCGTGGTTTCCGGGGATCCGGATCCCGAAACCGGATTCGTCGTTTCGCTCCCGGTGCTCGATGGATGCCTGGACGAGATCGTGGACGAGTTGCACGATCGGGATCTGAACCAGGCCATCCCCGAGGTGTCGGATGGATCGATGCTTCCTTCGACCGAGGCGCTATCCGCCTGGATCTGGACTCGCCTCGAGGGCACGCTTCCGGACGGCGTTCGTTTGCGCACGGTACGCGTCTGGGAGAGTGCCGAGCTCGGGGCGGAGATCGTGGCTGACGATGAAACCTGAACGATGATTCCGGTTCCGGCCGCCCAGACTTCAGCGGCGGTGCGGATGCGGAGCCAGAGGAGCGCACCTTCATGAGCTCAGATTCGACCGACACCACTCAGGGCGGCGGGGCCGGGCAGGCTCCGCGGGAGGATCGCTCGTCCGGTGGCGAGGGGTCGGGAGCGCCTTCCGCCCCCGGATCCAAGGGCACCTTCAAGCCACCTACGCCGGTCCGAGCCATGATGGGGAAGCCGGAGGCGCCGGCTCCGGGGGAACCCGTGGTGGAGGACATTCCTGCCAGGAGCTTCGAGGTCGACGGGGAGAAATGGACGGCCCGGGCAATCGGCTGGACCCGATCGGGGACGGCACCCGACACCGGAGCTCCCCTGCTGCTCGTCGCTTTCGGTCGCGGCGGCGAGGACGAGAAATTCGAGCGGGAGGCGCTGGCCGTCGCCGGCGCGCTCGATACGCTCTCCGATCACGAGCTCCGGGAGCTTTTCGGCCGTTCCCGCCCCTTCCGGCGTCTCCCCGATCCCGACGAGCGGCGGGAGAGGCGGACGTCTCCCGTCCGGAAGGATCTGCGACCGGGTCGCTGAGCCCGGGGGCGTCGAGTCCCCCGGTTGGCTCGCATCCGGGCCGCGTGCATCCGTCCCCCGACTGAACGCGGGCGGCTCCCGGCCGTAGGCGGAAGTGGCCTTGCAAGCTCCTGGGCAGGGCCCGGGACCGTGTCGAAACGACACGACTCGTGTCGTCGATCGGACACGGTGGGGCCCTCCGTGCGTCCGGAGCGGGCGCGGTGCCGACCCCGAAACATCCCCTCATGATGCGGTTTTCCTCCGAAAGAGTGCGGTGGCACGATGTGTGCCGCTCCTGTTTGCCGTGCCCCTCCATCTCGCGGGGCTCGAGGTCGGGGGGGGCCAGGGGCCGGATCGTATCGGCCCCAGACTTCCCACTCATCCTGCCAGTGAGGAAACCATGGACAGATCAACGCGCGTTCGCCGTCCCGATGCACGCCGGGATCGCAGGCGAGGCAACGTTCCCGGCATCGTCATCGCGGACGGAGGTCTGGGAGTCAGGGAAGGAATGAAGCGCCCGCGAGTGCGGGCGTTCATTTACGGCGAGGAGATCCCCACCGCTCCCACCCTCCCATTCGGCCGCTGGAAAGAAGCCTCCTGAGCGAGGCGACCTGAGCGAGGCCCCGCCGCCGCCCGCCGTCGACGCCGGCGCCACGCCGAAGCCGGCTCCATCCGGAACCCACCTGCACCGTATCTCCCGACTTCTCTCTCGGCTCCCTGAAGCAGGCCGTCGGACTCCGACCGGGGCCTTACGGTTTCCTTACCTGCGATTCGGGAACCTCCAAGAGACGCGACTCGTAGCAACTACTAACATCCGAGCCCTCGGACCCGGGTCTCCGCTCGGCCGTTTCCCGTCCAGACGGGCGGGCCGAACGCCGGGACCTTCCTGCGTCTTCAACAGAGATTCTCGTCCCGGTGTCTTGATGAGAGAGCACTTGGAGTTGGACGACGGAGCGCTCGTGGGCCGCGCCCGCCTCGGTGACGAGACGGCGTACGGCGAGCTGGTCGTACGATACCGTCGTGCCGCGTTCGCGATCGCACTGTCCGTGACGGGGCGCAGGGAAGATGCGGAGGATGCCGCCCAGGAGTCGTTCATCGTGGCGCTCGAACGGATCGAGGAGTGCCGGCGACCCGAGCGATTCGGGGCATGGTTTCTGACCATCGTACGGAACCGGTCCAGGAACCTCCTGCGACGGGAGTCCCTGCGAGAGGGCGAGGCGCTTCCGTTCTCGCTCGCGTCCTCGATTGCCGAACCGGACCGAATGACCGAGCGCGCAGAGTTGAGGGACCGACTCACCCGGGCTCTCGAGTCGCTGAGCGATGTCCAGCGAGAGGTCTTGCTGCTCCACGACCTCGAAGGTTGGAAGCACAAGGAGATCGCGGACAGGTTGGAGATGCCGTCCGGAACGGTGCGGTCCCATCTCCACTATGCGCGCAAGAACATGAGAAGGCTGCTCAGTCGGGAGGTGCAGCTGGAAGCCGCGGAGCGAACGGGATGAATCGACTGGAGCCGAGACTGCCACTGGAGGAGCTGGACCCCGGGTGGAACGATCCCGGCTATTGGGATCGGTTCCAGGCCCGGGTGATGAACGCCGTGGGGCCGGCGCTGGCCGAACGGCGGAAGGTGTCCGTGACCTTCGGGAGCGTGATGCTCTCATGGAGTCGACTCGTCGTGCCTCTCGCGGCGGCCGCCGCGGCCGCCGCGGCTCTTCTGGCCCCGCCGGACCCGGAACTGGGCGAGACGGTCCGGATCACCGCGGTCGAGGAGGTGATCGCCGTTCCGACGGATGGCGGTGAACCCCTCCCGGCGTTCCTCCATTCCGACGAGGAAGTGAACCGTGACATCGTCCTCTTCGCGGTGGAAGGGTTCTGACGAGTGATGAACATCGACAGAGAGTCCCGGGTGCGCTTCGCGGCGGGCGCGGTGCTGGTTCTCGTCTTCGCGGCCGGGACCGCGCTCGGTCTCGTGCTGGCTCGCAGCCCTCAGCCGGCACCCCCTTCAGAGCTGGCTGTGGAACCGTCCGCGCCGGAGTTGGAGAGCGCCCGGGCCACCCAGCCTCCGAACGGCTGGATCATCGACCGACTGGAGCTGGAGGCACCTCGGCGAGTGCTGGTGGATTCGGTCCTGGATCACTTCGGAGCCACCATGAGCCGGATCCAGAAGGACTACCGACCCCGCTACCGCGCCGTGGTGGATTCCACGAACCAGGCGATCCGTGAGCTGCTGACCGA
Organism: Gemmatimonadota bacterium; assembly: GCA_040880225.1. GTDB lineage: Bacteria > Gemmatimonadota > Gemmatimonadetes > Longimicrobiales > Gaopeijiaceae > JBBDIV01. The sequence goes on along the minus strand of JBBDIV010000076.1, from coordinate 356 downwards.
GGAGCAGCGGGCTCGGTACGACTCCATGAAGGCCGAGGCGGATCGACGGCGATCCCACGAGCACGATCCACATCGGCGCTGACCCGGACGGCGGTCCTCCCCCGACCTTCCCCGGCCCCTGTGCGGGCCGACCCGCTTAACGTCGGTCCTCCTCGGGGCGTCTGTGTATTCCGAGTGGGACGAAGGCGGAGCGATTCACCGACCTCGACGGGAGCGAGCCGGACACGGGGGCGTCGAAACGATTTTCGGTCCTTGCTCGTCGGTCGGGGGTGAGCCGGGAAACCGCCCGCGACCAGAACCCACGAATTCCGAATCTGGAGGTTCCAGGCGTGAACGAGGAAACGCGTTCGACCGAA
>JBBDIV010000075.1:0-2368 GCA_040880225.1 Gemmatimonadota bacterium | reverse complement strand
CCATATAGAGGGACACGAGGAACGTCACTCCGATGAGGCCCCACTCCTCCCCGATCATCGAGAAGATGAAATCGTTGTGCGGCTCCGGCAGGAATCCGAATTTCTGGCGACCCTCGCCGAATCCGACACCGGTGATCCCTCCCGAGCCCAGTGAGATGAGCGACTGGTGGACCTGATATCCCGCGCCCGTCGCGAACGCATCCACGTCCTGAAAGGCCAGCAGGCGGTCGCGCCGGAAGCCCGAACCCAGCATGGCGAGCAGCACCGGCGAGGTCAGAAGCCCCAGGAATACGAAGTGCCCGACTCGCCCGCCCGCAGCGAAGAGGATCAGCACGCCCGCAGCACCGAGTACCAGTGCGGTGGAGAGGTCGGGCTGCAGGAGGATTGGAACCAGGAGGACGGCCCAGACGATCAGGAAGGGCAGCATTCCCGTCGAGAAGCTCCGGAACTGGTTGCGCTTCTTCACCGCCAGGTGGGCGGTCCAGACCACGAGGGCGAGCTTCGCGATCTCCGAAGGCTGGAAGGAGACGCCTAGATCGAGCCAGCGCCGGGCGCCGTTGATCTCGGGTGCGATTCCGGTGGTCCAGGGGAGGATGACAAGGACCAGAAGCGTGATCGCCACCAGCACCATCGACCATGCGGCATGCCGCCACCAGCCGTGGGGAATCCTGGAGCACGCCGCGAGGGCGACCAGTCCGACCGCGGCTCCCATTGCCTGCCTCAGCACGAAATAGGTGTCCGGCAGACCCTGCTGCCTCGCGAGGAAGGCCGAAGCCGAGTAGAGGTTCACCAGCCCGAAGGAAACGAGGAGCAGGGTGATCATCGTCAGGGCGGGCGCCTCCCAACCTTTTCCGAGCCCTGTGTCGGGAAAAGTCGAAGGAGACTTCGGCGCTGTGTCCGAGCGGAGCGCTGTCATCCGACTCCCTCCCGCGCGAGCTGGGCGAACCGACGACCGCGAGCTTCGTAGTCCTCGAATTCGTCATATGAGGAGCACGCGGGAGCGAGGAGTACGATGTCGCCCGCTCGAGCCAACGATCCCGCCGCCAGGACCGCCCGGTCGAATCCGCCATCGACCGTCACCAGCACGGGAATGGGGGTCGCTACGGTCTCGGTCAGGGCCTGCGCGAGTTCCCGCTCGATCCTGGGCCCCGCCTCGCCGTACACGATCGCCGCCCGGACACGACCGCCCAGCGTCTCGGCGAGCGGTCGGAAGTCCTCACCCTTGTCCCTGCCCCCCAGTAAGAGAACGAGAGGGCGATCCAGGCTCGCGACCGCGCTGCGGGCGGCCGCCACGTTGGTCGCCTTCGAGTCGTCGACCCAGAGGACCCCGCCCACCTCCGCGACCGGTGCCAGACGATGCGGCAACGGCTGGAAGCTCCGAAGGCCTGCACGGATGCCGTCCGGACCCGCCCCCGCCAACCTCGCCGTCAACGATGCCGCCAGGGCGTTCTGGACGTTGTGGTCTCCGAGAAGCCGGAGGTCTCCCCGAGCCACCAGGGATTCTTCCGCAGGAGCCCCGCGAAGCCTCGGTTCGAGCCGGAGCGTGAGAACCCCTTCTCTGAGGTAGGCGGAGGGTTCCGGCAAATTCCCCTCCTTCGAGCCGAAACTCTCCGGCGGACTCTCTGCGAAGAGGTAGCGGGTACCCGCAGCGTCTCCGGCCAACTCGATGGTCGCGGGGTCGTCTCCGTTCAGAACCCACCGACTCGACGAGCGGGCGTTGAGGAACAGACGTGCCTTGTCCCCGAAATAGGCCGCGGTGTCGGGATACCGATCCAGGTGGTCGGGAGCCAGGTTCGTGACAACCCCGATGTCCGGCGAGAACTCCGAGACGTCGGCGAGCTGAAACGAGCTCATCTCCAACACCCACCAATCGGAATCCGACCCGCCCAGCGCGAGCTCCGAGGCCGGGGGCGCCAGGTTCGCACCCACGTTTCCGCCCAGGGCCACCGAGATCCCCGCCGCTTCCAGCAGATGTGCAGTGAGCGTGGACGTCGTCGTCTTCCCGTTGGTGCCCGTGACCGCAATCAGTGAACCCGAGTGGAACCGTACGGCGAAGTCAGGTTCGGAAACCCATCGGACGCCTCGGGATCGGAGCTCGCGGAGCACCGGAGCATCGGGGGGAATTCCTGGTGATACCACCACGAGGCCGGCGGCCGCGATCCGGTCGGCGTCGTGGTGTCCCAGGTCGACTCTGGCGCCCATGGCTTCCAGGTCCCGGGCACGGGCTGCAGTGCGAGCATCTGTCGAGGTATCCGAGGCATGGACCGTCTCTCCTTGTTCCAGGGCCAACCGGGCGGCGGCGTATCCGCTCGCCCCGAGGCCGATGATGGACACGGCCGGCGAGGGCGTCTGCCCCCTGTCACCGCGT
>JBBDIV010000074.1:0-14519 GCA_040880225.1 Gemmatimonadota bacterium | reverse complement strand
CAGGCCCGGGGGCGATCGGGCCGAAGAGGTGAGGGTCGCTCAACAGATACTCCAGTCGCTGCAGATCCGGAGCTTCGAGCCCCAGGTGACGTCGTGTCCGGGGTGCGGCCGCACGACGTCCAGCTTCTTCCAGGAGATGGCGGAAGACATCCAGGGGTTCATCCGCGAGCAGATGCCGGCGTGGAAGGAGGAGCATCCCGGGGTCGAAGAGATGCAGGTGGCGGTGATGGGATGTGTTGTGAACGGTCCCGGTGAATCGAAGCACGCGAACCTGGGGATCTCCCTGCCTGGCACGTTCGAAGAACCCAAGGCCCCGGTCTACATGGACGGGGCGCACTACACGACCCTCAAGGGCGAGGGCCTCGTGGACGAGTTCAAGGGGATCCTCGTCGAGTACGTGAGGCGGACGTACGGCGAGCGGGATGCCGGCGGTGGATCAGACGTCCCGAGCGCGGATTCGCGGGCGTCGACGGCGCCCCGATGAGCCTCCGAGTCCGATTCGCACCTTCTCCCACGGGCTACCTCCACGTGGGCGGTGCAAGAACGGCGCTCTTCAACTGGCTGCTCGCCCGCCGGGCAGCCGGGACCTTCATCCTGAGGGTCGAAGACACGGACGCCGACCGCTCGTCGGAGGAGATGGTCCAGGCGATCCTCGACGGCATGGAGTGGCTGGGCCTGGACTGGGACGAGGGGCCGCACTTTCAGAGTCGGGGTCTGGATCGTCACCGCGCCGACGTGTCGGCACTGGTGGGGTCGGGCGCGGCCTACTTCGATTTCACCTCCCCGGACGAGTTGGCTCGACTGCGGACGGACGATCCAGATCGGGCGCTGCGGTTCCCGCGAGAGGCGGCCGACGCGGTCGGAGCGGACGATGCCGCGAAGCGTTCCGCCGCAGGCGAACCACACGCGGTACGGTTCCGCGTTCCCGACGGCGAGACCCGTTGGGACGACCGCGTCCACGGCGCGATGCGGTTCCAGAACGCCGACCTGGAGGATTTCGTTCTGCTTCGTACGGACGGGACGCCGACCTACAATCTCGCGGTCGCGTCGGACGACGCGGAGCAGGAGATCTCGTTGGTGATCCGCGGCGACGATCACATCTCCAACACTCCGAAGCAGATCCTCATCCACGAGGCGCTGGGACGATCCGCACCGGAATACGCCCACGTGCCGATGATCCTCGGCCCCGACGGGAAGAGACTGTCGAAGCGTCATGGAGCTACGGCCGTGGGGGACTATTCGGCCGAAGGAATTCTTTCGGACGCGATGGTGAACTTCCTGGCGCTCCTGGGATGGTCGCCGGGGACCGACGAGGAAGTGATGACCCGCGAGCAGCTGGTGGAGCGGTTCTCGATCGACCGCGTTCTGAAGAAGAGCGCCGTGTTCGATCCCACGAAGTTGCTCTGGTTGAATGGACAACACCTTTCGCGAACCCCGCCGGAGGAACTGGTGGAGCGCGTGCTGGTCGAGATGGGGGAACTCGAAGCCATCGCGCGACGGGAATCGGAAGCGAACCCCGAATGGTTTCTCGGACTGTTGAACCTGCTGAAGTCTCGAGCGAGGCGAACCGTAGACCTCGCGGAGCAGGCACGAGTGTATATCGTTGATACGATTGACTATGATCAGGATGCAATCACAAAGCACTGGAAAAAGGATCCACAGGCTGTGACCGTCCGGATGGAGGCCCTCCGCGAGCGGTTTTCCGACGTGGCCTGGAGGGAGGAGCCTCTGGAGTCCGAGCTTCGGGCACTCGCAGAGGAGTTGAAGGTGGGGGCCGGAAAGCTGATCCACCCCCTTCGCGTCGCAGTGACGGGTCAGGCCGTCAGCCCAGGGATCTTCGAGGTGCTCGTATTCATGGGACGCGAGCGGACCCTGACCCGCCTGGATCGTGCTCTCAACCGCTTGATGACGATGGCCCCGCGCGACGAACCATGAGCGAGGCGGATTCTTGACACCATTTGAAAGCGCGGGTTAAGCTGATTGCCCCTGAGCGGGCGGCTGGAGAAGTGGGACTTCCGGCCCAGGCCGGGTGTCGATGGCCGGATGAATCGGGACGGACTCCCGGGGAGCGCGCATGCCCACGCTGCTGAGTGACCTGGAGCGGAAGATTCTGGACTACATGGTCCACTATCTCCGCACGAACACCTACCAGCCTTCGATCCGAGAGATCGGTGAGAAGTTCGAGATCAAGAGCACGAAGACGGTCTCCGAGCATCTGCGCGCGCTGGCGGACAAGGGGTATCTGGAGCGGGACCCTTCCAGGTCCCGCGGCGTCCGCATCCTGGGCGTGGATCTGGCCGCGCAGACCGTGTCCGTCCCATGCTACGGGGCATTCCCCGACGATCGCTCTGGTTTCAAATCCGATGGTGTCGAGGGGTACTATTCCCTGGATCGACGGATGGCCGGCGCGAAGGGAAGCTACTTTGTCCGGGCTCGCGACGAGGGACTCGCTCCGCTGGGCGTCGAACCCGGGGACTTTCTCCTCGTGGAGCCCGCATCCGCGGGCGCCGCCCGAGACGGCGACCTCGTCGTCGCGCGGATGTCGGGAGCCCCGGAGTTGTACGAATACCGTCGCCGGGGATCCACCCATCTGCTCCGCCCGTCCCGGAACGGGGATGCTCCGATCGAGTTGGGAGATGCCGAGGATCTGGACATCACGGGGCGGGTCGTCGGGCTCTTCCGCAGCTTCGAGCAGACCGCCGTGCCTGTGAGCGCAACAACGCATTGATCCCCTGGGCCGCGGCCCTTCGCGATCCGGCCGATCAACGGGCCTCGGGTGCGCGGGTGTCACCGGAGTCCTTCGGAGGCGGGGGATGCCTCGACACTGATGCGGGAGACTCGCACAACCTTCCGGATGCCTGAACCCGCTCTCGTGACATCCCACTCCCGCGACTCCCGCGAGGCGAAGAGAGACCGGATGTGGATGTCCCGGGCTCTGGAGTTGGCTCGGTTGGCGTGGGTTCGGGGCGAGGTCCCGGTGGGTGCGGTCCTGGTGCAGGGGGGAAGGATCGAGGCGGAGGCGCACAATCGGACGGTTGGCTGGTCCGATCCCACCGCGCATGCCGAGGTGGTCGCAATCCGGCGCGCCGCGCGCAGGCTGGGCGACTGGCGTCTCGAGGGCCGCGTGCTCTACGTCACTCTGGAGCCTTGCGCACAGTGCGCAGGCAGCATCGTGCTGGCGCGGGTCGCTCGAGTGGTCTACGGAGCATCCGACCCGAAGGCGGGAATGGTGGGCTCGCTGGGCAACCTCGTGCAGGACCCGCGTCTCAACCATCGAGCCGAGGTCACGGCCGGGGTCCTCGCCGAGGCGTCCTCCCAGGTCCTCCGCAGCTTCTTTCGTGAGCGGAGGCGGTCGTGAGGCCGCTGTGGCTCGTGCGGGGCCGCCTGCTGGGACTGCTGCTGATCGCGGCGGCGGGCTGTCAGCGGGTCGGGATGCCGGTGCCCGCGTCGCCCGATCTGCCCCCCCCCCCCCCCGAGCGCCGGGGAGCGGGCGCGGTGGGGGCGGGACGTCCCGGCCCACCCGAACGTGTGGTCCCCGAAGTCCGGAGAGAGCCGGAGCCCGGCGCTCGGGGGTCGAGTCGGACTCCGCTTCCCGAGGATGTGCGCGCGCTCTGGGTCGTCCGAACGGCCCTCGCACATCCGGATTCAGCGCGCGCCGCCGTACGGCGTGCTTACGACGCCGGCTTCAATACCCTGCTCGTGCAGGTTCGGGGGCGAGGCGACGCGCTCTACCGGTCGCGGTGGGAGCCCCGGGCCGAGATCCTCGCCGGCGCGCCCGCCGGGTACGACCCGCTGGATACGGTGCTCGAGGAAGCGAGACCGCTCGGGATCGCGGTGCATGCCTGGTTGAACGCCCAGGTGGTCGCGAGCGCGGTGCGTCCACCGCAGGATCCGGGGCACTTGATTCACACACGCCCCGACCTCCTGGCCATACCCCGGGATCTGACGGAGGAGCTCTTCCGGGTCGATCCGCACGACCCGCGGTACCTCGATTCCCTCCTGGGGTGGACGCGGGCGAATGGAGCCACCGTGGAGGGGCTCTTCGCGAGCCCCGTGCATCCGGATGCGGAGGAGCATCTGGTCCGCGTCGTGCTCGACCTGTTGGACCGGTATGCGGTCGATGGTATCCACCTCGACTATCTTCGGTACCCTTCGCCGGAGTTCGACTATTCGCGTTCCACTCTCGAGGCGTTCCGCGACTGGGTTCGGGTGCGGACGGGTTCGGGTGCCTACGGCGCGGAGTCGAGATGGCGAACCGAGCCCCTCGCCTATGTGGGGGCGTTTCCCGTCCTGTGGGACGCTTTCCGCGAGTCGGCCGTGACCGGGACCGTCCGCCGCGTGGCGTCGGAGGTCCGTGGCCATCGCCCCGGCACCCTTCTCAGTGTGGCCGTGTTCCCCGACCCGGAGGACGCCCTGCGGGCGCGCTACCAGAACTGGGCGACGTGGGTCCGTGAGGGTGTCGTGGATGTCGTGGTTCCGATGGCCTACACCCCGGAACACGCTCTCTTCGAGCGACAGATCCTGTGGGCCCGGGACCACGCCGGCCCGCAGAGGGTCTGGGCCGGGGTCGGGGTGTACCAGACCTCGTTCGACGGGGCGGTCCGGAAGTCGCGGGCGGTGCGCCGTCTGGGTCTGGGTGGGGTCGCCCTCTTCTCGTACGACTGGGCCGTCGGAGCTGAAGGGACGGCGGCCGCGGGAGGTGCGTTCCTGACCCGGTACGGTGCGTCCGTTTGGGGCCGGCGGTAGGCCTGCAGCGGAGGGCCGCGCGGGAGGGGGAACCCCTCCACCGCGCCAACAGCCTTCTAGAGCGCGGGCGCCTCGGCGACCCTCGGCGTCGTTTCCTGCGCGACGCCGCGACCTCTCCAACGCACGAAGAGGTAGATGAGCACCGCGCTGGAACCGAGGGCGGCCCACACCGGAAGTCCATAGGCGGTACCGATGTCCCCGAGCGGGATGGTGATCCCCGCTACGAGGAGGGCGTAGGGGAGCTGGGTCCGGACGTGGTCGACGTGATCACAGGACGTAGCCATCGAAGACAGGACCGTCGTGTCCGAGATGGGAGAGCAGTGATCACCGAAGATGGCCCCCGCGAGCACCGAGGAGATCGCGCCCAGGAGGATGGAGTAACCGCCCGCGTCGCTCCCTCCCTCCGCGGCCGCACCGAAGCCGTCGGCTCCGCCCATTCCGACCGTGAGCGGGATGACGAGTGGAAGGAGGATCGCCATCGTGCCCCACGACGTACCCGTGGAGAAGGAGATGGCAGCGGCGGCGACGAAGACGAGTGCAGGGAGGATCTCGAGCGGCAGTCGCTCGCTCAGGATCTGCGAGAGATACTCGGCGGTCCCCAGGACTTCGGTCACGGATCCGAGGGACCAGGCCAGGACGAGCACGACGATCGCGATCATCATGGACCGCATCCCCGCGATGAGTGCCTCGATCGCTTCCTGAGCCGAGAGGATCCGCTGACCCACCGAGAGGAGGAATGCGGTGACGCAACCCGCGAGCGAGCCCCAGAGCAGGGTCGCAAAGGGATCGGCAGCGCCGAAGACGTCCGTGAGTGACGCCCCCGGACCGGCGGCGGCCCGTCCGGTTACGTACAGACCCCAGATCACTACGACTGTCACTGCGATCACCGGGGCGCCCGCGTTCCACCAACGTTCGGGGGCATCCGCGGGCGGGACCATGGCTTCGTCGGTCGTGTGTGAGGCGAGCAGTCCGCCCTCACGGTGCAATCCTCGACCGGAGGCGGCCCGCTGCTCGGCTTCGGCCATGGGTCCGAAGTCGCGGCCCATCCAGGAAGTCAGGAGGACGAGGAACAGAGCCATCAGTGGATAGAAGCGGTACGGGATCGTCTGGATGAATACCGTGAACGGGGAGGTCCCGAGGAGTGCGTCGGCGAGGGCCGGAGAGGCGGCCTGCTGTTCGGCCGCGATCCGGAGGCCGTCCGCAATCAGCGAGATCTCGTAGCCGACCCAGGTCGAGATGGGCACGATCGCTGCGACCGGGGCCGCGGTCGCATCGACCAGATAGGCCAGCTTTTCCCGTGAGATCTTCAGTCGATCGGTGATGGGCCGCATGGTGCTGCCCACGATGAGGGTGTTCGCGTAGTCGTCGAAGAAGATGGCGAGGCCGGCCACCCATGTGGCGATCTTGCCGCGCCTGCGGGTCGTCGCCCACCCGACCACCAGGCTGACGATGCCCCGGGTTCCCCCGTTCCTCGAGATGATCCCCACCATCCCGCCCAGGAGAAGTGAGAACACCACGATCTGGGTCTGTCCCCCCGTATCCCCCAGGGCCTCGATGGCGAACTCGTCCACGACCCGCCACGCTGCGTTGACCGGATTGAACCCGGTCAGAGCAAGTGCGCCGAGCCACACCCCGGCAAAGAGCGAGATCACGACCTCACGGAACACGAGCGCCAGGGCGATCGCGACCAGGGGAGGGAGGAGGGAGAACCAGCCAGGCACCCAGGTGGGATCGATCCGGGTGGAGGTGCCCCCGATCTGTACGGAGAAGGGCAGAGCGTCACGGCTTTCGACTCTGAGTCCTCCGATCTCTCTCGACTCCCCTGCGGAAAGCACACCTTCAGCCAGAACCCGACCCTCGGCAGTCTCGATGCGAAACGACGCACCGGCGGCCTCGTCTGCAGAATCGCCCATGCTGATCGAGATCGTGAATGCGTTCCCACCCACCACCACACGAGGGGGACTCTCGACCTGCTGCGCCTGGAGTGGGATGGCGAAGAGGGAGGCGGCGACCCCGACGAGGACCAGGAGTCGACGCGAGGCGAGGAAGCGGGCGCAATGCATGGCGCTGATCATGCCCCGCGCTCTATGGAATGTAAAGACGTCGAGCCCGGGACGAGGGCGGCGATCCGTCCCTCTGGCCGCTCCGTTGACACCCCCTCGATCCAGGTCCTACGTTTCGCCCGCCGCGAAGCCGACGGGGCCTCGCATTCTCGCCAACGGAGCAGCCGGATGACCGACGCGGAACGGGTGACTCTTCTGGAAGAAGGGGCGGTCGAGCGGATTCTGCTGCGCATGGCACGCGAGATCGTCGAGCGGAACGACGGGACGCAGAACCTCATCCTTCTGGGGATCCAGCGTCGGGGTGTGGAGCTCTCCGAGCGCATTCGAGAGGCGATCGAGCGGGAAGAGGGTCCCGGGATCTCGTCCGGCTCCCTGGACATCACCCTGTACCGCGACGACCTGGCCCAGATCGGTCCGCGACCCGTCGTCGGCGAGTCGAGCCTCCCGATCGAAGGGGTCGACGGGCGAAGCGTCGTGATCGTGGACGATGTCCTGTTCACCGGGCGGACGGCCCGGGCCGCGATGAACGAGCTCATGGACTGGGGACGGCCATCGCGGATCCTCCTCTGCGTGCTGGTGGACAGGGGTGGACGGGAGGTGCCGATCCAGCCGGACATCGTGGGGCGCGTGGTGAGCGTACTGCCCCGACAGATCGTGGATGTGCGCGTGCCCGAGCTGGACGGCCGGCTGTCCGTGGAGATCGCGACGCCGGTCCGGGAGGAGAACGAGTGAGTCGAACGGTCTCGTCGCTCGGCAAAGACCTGGTCGGACTCGAGGATCTCTCCGCCGAACAGATCCAGGCGATCCTCGATACCGCGGAGCCGTTCAAGGAGATCTCCGAGCGGCGGATCAAGAAGGTCCCGGTCCTGCGCGGAAAGACCATCGTGAACTTGTTCATGGAACCTTCGACCCGGACCCGGATCTCCTTCGAGTTCGCGGAGAAGCGACTGAGCGCGGATACCGTGAACATCGCCGCCTCGGGATCGTCGGTCGTGAAGGGCGAGACGCTCGTCGATACGGCGCGGAACCTCGAGGCGATGCGGATCGACATGGTGGTGATCCGTCACGGTTCGTCTGGAGCCGCGCGATTCCTGGCGGAGCGCATCCCTTCGAACGTGATCAACGCGGGGGATGGATCGCACGAACATCCCACCCAGGCGCTGCTCGACTTCCTGACGATCCGCGATCACTTCGGGCGGATCGAGGGTCTGAAGGTCTGCATCGTCGGAGACATCCTGCACTCGAGGGTCGCCCGGTCGAATATCTTCGGCCTCCTCAAGTTGGGAGCGGAAGTCGCGGTCTGTGGCCCGATGACGCTCCTCCCGAAGGGAATCGACGCTCTCGGTGTGCGCGTCTTCCAACGCATCGAGGATGCGATCGAGTGGGCCGATGTCCTCAACGTCCTCCGTCTCCAGCTCGAGCGGATGAAGGGCGGTTTTGTGCCTTCGCTTCGGGAATACAACCGATTTTTCGGGGTCACCACACCCCGATTGCAGAAGGTCGGGCGTGACCTCCTGATCCTGCATCCCGGACCCATGAATCGCGGTGTGGAGATCGATTCGGACGTGGCGGACGGTCCCCATTCGGTGATCCTCAAGCAGGTGACGAACGGTGTCGCGGTCCGGATGGCAGTTCTCTATCTCCTGGCCGGCGGGGCACCCGAACAGGCCGAGGCGGCGAAAAGGGAAGGCGTGGGATGACCCGATCGATTCTCTTGCGGGGGGGCCGGATCGTGGACCCCTCGAACCACGTCGACGAGCACCTGGACCTCCTGATCGCGGACGGGAAGGTGGTCCGGATCGGAGCGGACCTGGAGTCGCCCGAGGGGGCGCACATCCACCCTTGCGACGGACTCGTCGTGGTACCCGGGCTGATCGACGTCCATGTCCACCTCCGGGAGCCGGGAGGGGAGCACAAGGAGACGATCGAGACGGGCGCCCGTGCCGCGGCCGCGGGGGGGTTCACCTCGATCTGCGCCATGCCGAACACGGATCCGGTGATCGACTCGCCGGCGACGGTGGGCTTCGTGGCGGCGGCGGGTCGCGCGGCGGGACTCAGCCGCGTCTATCCCGTGGGTGCCATCTCGCTGGGCCAGAGGGGCGAGCAGCTCACCGAGATCGGCGAGCTGGTCGACGCCGGGGCCGTAGCCATCACGGACGACGGTCGACCGGTGATGGATTCGGGACTGATGCGGATGGCCCTGGAGTACGCGCAGACCTTCGGTATCCCGGTGGCGGATCATCCGGAGGACCTCGGCCTGTCTCGGTCCGGAGTCATGAACGAGGGTTTGATCTCCGCGCGTCTCGGGCTGCAGGGCAAGCCGAATGCGTCGGAGGACGTGCACATCGCCCGTGATCTCCTGGTCGCCGAACTGACCGGTGGGCATATCCACCTCCAGCACGTTTCGACCCGCCTCGGAGTCGATCTCATCCGAGGAGCGAAGGCGCGTGGGGTTCGTGTCACCGCCGAGGCGACGCCGCATCACCTCCTTCTCACCGACGAGGCGGTGGACGGGTACCGGACGGACGCCAAGATGAATCCACCCCTGCGTACGGAGGCGGATCGAGCCGGGGTGGAGCAGGGATTCCTGGACGGGACCCTCGATACCCTCGCGACGGACCATGCTCCCCATCACTACGACGAGAAGGAGCAGGCCTTCGACGACGCGCCATTCGGGATCGTGGGGCTCGAGACGGCAGTGGGTCTGCTTCTGACCCACTACCTCCATGGTGGGAAAATGAACCTCTCCACCATTCTGGACCGGATGAGCGTCCAGCCCGCGCGAGCGTTCGGGTTGTCCGGGGGCGCGCTGGGATTGGGTGCCCCGGGCGATGTCACCGTCCTCGATCTCGAGCGAGAGTGGACGGTTGACCCGAGCACCTTCCGTTCGCGGGCAAAGAACACCCCTTTCGCGGGTGCTGAGCTGCGGGGAAAGGCGGTGTTGACGGTGGTCGGGGGGCGGGTGATCTACGAGGAGGATCGGGGCTAGCCGGTCCCGGATCCGTCGGTGGCGGGCCCTCACCCCGCTCGAAGCGCGGGTTCCGAGGGAGACGCCACGAGGCCCCGGGGACAGGATATCCCGGGGCCTCGTTGGCGTCACGCGTGATCAATCGTCTCACCACCTCCCCAGGAAGGGGGAGGCGGGCCGGTTCGATCAACCTCCGTCGACGAGCTCGTTCACGTGCCGCTGCAGCTGACTCTTCAGTCGGGCCACCCGGTTCGGGTGGTACAAACGCTTGCGACCCGCGCGGTCCAGGAGTGAGACCGCATCGGCGAGGCGGGCCTGGGCGGCTTCCGCATCCTCCGCTTGGCGCACCCTCTTCACGGCGGTGCGGAGGCGGCCGCGCGCCCGGCGGTTCCGCTCCGCCCACTTCTGCGAGAGCTGCATGCGCTTCTTGGAACTCTTGATGTTCGGCATTGCGACCTCGGATCCCTGGGCTTTTCCTCCTGTACGAAGCGAAGAAAGCTACACAGGGAGGGGCCGGAGATCAACTGCAGGGCCGTGGGCCGGTCGGGGCTGGTATCCGTCCGGCGGTTCGGGTAATTTCAGCGACCCGATATGCAATGGATACTGCTTCTTCCCGTCCTGATCGTCTCGATCGTGTTTCACGAGGTGGCCCACGCGTGGGTGGCCCGTCGCGAAGGCGATCCCACCGCGGAGCGGGAGGGCCGCATTACGCTCAACCCCATTCCGCATCTGGATCCGGTCGGCTCGTTGCTCGTTCCCGCCGCACTCCTCGCGATGGGGACGGGGTTCATCTTCGGCTGGGCGAAGCCCGTTCCCGTGAACCGAGCCAACATCCAGACAGGTGCGGCGGGCGACATCCGCGTCTCGTTGGCCGGTATCGTGGTGAACCTCCTGCTCGCGGTCCTGTTCGCCGCAGTTCTCTTTCCGCTGACGACCTGGATGGATACGGGCCCGGGAACGACGGCCGCCATCCTGGTGGACGTGGCCTACTACGGAGTCCTCATCAACCTGATCCTGGCCGTGTTCAACCTGATCCCCGTGCCACCGCTCGACGGCTCGCACGTCCTGGAACACATGCTCCCGGAACCGCTCCGGGACCCCTACCGGCGGCTCGGCTCGATCGGGGCCATAGCGTTGCTCGCGGTCCTCTTTCTCGTGCCCGGTGGATTCGCCGTCGTGATGGGACCCGTGTACTTCCTCGCAGATCTCCTCTTCGTCGCGTTCGGAGTGCGGGGCAGCCTTTGACCGTGGTGGGGGGGTAGTGGCGATCAGGGAGATGCGACGGGATGACAGGAGCTATGTGGTCGAGCTCGAACGGTTCCAGGGTCCGCTCGATCTCCTCCTTCACCTGATCCGGCAGCAGGATATCGACATCTTCGATATCCCGATCGCCCGGATCACGCGTCAGTTCCTGACGGCGATCCAGCGAATCGAGGCCGGTGACCTGGATTCCGCCGGCGAATTTCTGGAGATGGCATCGACGCTGGTGCATATCAAAGCCCAGATGCTTCTCCCACGACCGGAGGAGGACGAGGATGAAGATCCGCGAGCCGAACTGGTGCGTCGGCTTCTCGAATACGAGCAGATCCGTGAAATCGCGCGGCGCCTGGAGCGCACCGAGGCCGAGCGGGCCCGACGGTTCAACAAGGGCTATCTCCCGGTGAGACCAGCGCCACCGCCGGAAGAGGTCCCGCTCGAGACGACGTGGGAGGAGGTGCACGACGCAGCGCTGGAAGTGGCGTTGCCCGAACCGCGCGATCGGGAGCACAGCGTCACGACCCGCACCGTCTCGATGGACGAGAAAGTGGAGCTGATCTTGAGCACGCTCGAGAAGGTGGCGAGCATCGAGTTCCGGAAACTTCTCGTGCCCTTTGCCGAGAAGATGCACGGAGTCATGACGCTCCTCGCGGGGCTCGAGCTCAGCCGACGCCGACGGATCCGGTTGCGACAGAGTCAGCCGTTCCACGAGCTTTGGGTCTACCTGCGGCAGGAGGAGGCCGAAGACCAGGAGGCGGTGGGCGAGCACGAGTCGGAGCGCACCAACGCGGAGGGAGAGGAGTGAGGACCGATCAGATCGTCGAGGCCGTGCTTTTCGCGAGCGATGCACCCCTGCGTGCGGATGAGATCGCACGAGCGGACGACTCGTTGGACGAGGATGCTGTGGAACAGGCCGTGAAGTCGCTTCAATCCAGCTATCTGGAAGCGGATCGGGCGTTCGATGTCGTCGAGGTGGCTGGTGGATACCAGATTCTCACCCGCCCCGAGTACGCTCCCTATCTGGAGCGGTTCGACACCGTGCCCAAGCCGCCCCGACTTTCGGGTCCCGCACTGGAGACTCTTGCGATCATCGCATATCGTCAGCCTATTGGGAGACTGGAGGTCGAATACATCCGCGGGGTGGGATCGACGGGCGTGATCCGTACGCTCCAGGATCGCGCACTCATCGAAGTGGTCGGGCGGGCGGAGGGTATCGGGCGACCACTCCTCTACGGGACGACCTCCCGGTTTCTCGAGCACTTTGGATTCCAGACCATCGACGACCTGCCGCGACCGGAGGATCTCCCCGTCGTGCTTCGGGATCGAAGTGTGGAGGTGGGGCCGGAGGAGGACGAGGACGACGACCCGGATCCCGGCAGGCCCGGCGAGGATCCCGGGAATGCCGCCGGGGAAGCTGTGCCGACCGATGCGGACGGAGTATCGGAGACGTTCGAGCCACGGGAATGAGCGTCGAGCGCGAGTCGGACCAGGAGATGCGGGTGCAGAAGTTTCTCTCCCGCGCGGGGGTCGCGTCGCGGAGGCAGGCGGAGGGCATGATGGCGCAGGGTCGGGTTCGGGTGAACGGGCGCCGGGTCGTGACCCCTGGATCCAAGGTGATCCCGGCCCGGGATGTCGTGGAGGTGGATGGCCGCCGGGTTCGGATCGACTCGATCCGTTGGATTCTCCTCAACAAGCCTGCCGGTCTGCTCACCACCCGCTCGGACGATCGTGGTCGCCCGACGGTATACTCCCGTCTGGATCCCGCGGACCGATCGCTGCGGTATGTTGGTCGCCTCGACCGGGACACGGAAGGCCTCCTCCTCTTCACGAACGAAGGGGATCTGATCCATTCTCTCCTGCATCCTTCCGGCGAGGTCGAGCGGGAGTATCGGGCGCTGGTGCGGGGGGTTCCCGAACCGGAGGCCCTGCGTCGCCTGGAGGAGGGTGTGGAACTGGACGACGGAAGGGCGCGCGCCGAAGACGTACGGTTGGACCGCCGCACCCCGCAGGGCAACTCGATTGTGCGCCTCGTGCTTCGCGAGGGGCGCAAGCGCGAGGTTCGAAGACTCCTTGCCGCGGTAGGGCACCCCGTGGGCAAGCTCCGAAGGGTTCGTTTCGGTCCTCTTCGGCTCGGGCGCCTCGGCCTCGGAGAGTGGCGACCGCTCCGACCCGAGGAGATCGAGGCGCTCCGTCGCGCCGTGGACTGATTGGATTCCCGGAACCCCGCCACGGATGCGGGGGAGAACAAAAGAGACCGGCCTGACCATGAACCTCACAAACCAAGGGCAGCCATGCTGAATCATGAAGAGCTGGTGGATCTCTACCGTGAGTTGCGCGAGCAGAACGTGTTGAGCGTCTATCTGGATGGTAAGACGAACGACTTCTCGGAACGGAAGCTGTGGCGCCGTCGCCTGGAGCACGAGGTTTCTGACGCTCGCAAGCGTCTGAACGGAACCGCGCCGGGCGAGGGTGGGGCGTTCGACGGTGCGCTCGGCCGGGTGGAGGAGGCACTCGAGGACTTCGATCAGTTTCTTCCCGATCGTGGCTGGGTCGGGTTCGCGACACCCGATCGACTCGTTCTGGCCCAGGCGCTGCGGGTTCCGATGCCCGATCTGGTGCGTTGGGAGGAGGGGATCCGGGTGGCTCCGTACGTCCGAGCGTTGAAACAGGAGCGTCCCGTCGCCTGCGTGTTGGTGGATTCACAGCATGCCCGGGTGTTCGAATACCGGGATGGAACGCTCGGCGAAGAGATTGACCTGATTGCCGAGACCTTCATCGACGATCTCACCGATGTGAACGTTTCCAAGCGGGCTGCGAGCCACACCGGAGTTCGAGGCAAGACGGGCAAGGACGCGGCTCAGCGGTATCTCGAGGTGGGGTCGGAGCGAATGATGAAGGAGTTGATGAAGCTCGTCGCGGAGCGCATGGGCACGCACGGACTTCTGGTGATCGGGGGCACGCCCGAGGCGATCGCGCGGGCGGCCAATCATCTGCCCAACGAGCTTCAGAGCCGCTCCATCCAGCGACCGTCCATGAACCTCGAGCTTTCCGATGCCCAGGTCAGGGAAGAGGTCGAATCCGCGGCGTCCCAGTTGAACCAGAGCATCCAGGAAGAACTCCTGGATCATGTGGTCGACCAGGCCCGAAGCGGCGGGAAGGGCGCTCTGGGCCCGGAAGCCGTGGAGAAGGCTCTGCGGGAAGGGCGTGTGGACACTCTCCTTCTGAGCCGCAACTTCATCCGGGCGAACGGCGACTACGCCGACCACCTGGTGGGTGCCGCGTTCGAACACCACGGTGATGTGGAGGAACTTTCGAACGAAGGGGCGGAGCGGCTGGACACCGAAGGGAAGGGGACCGCCGCACGTCTGCGGTACGTCATCAGCAACGAGGCCCAGGGGTAGGGGAGGATCTGGAGGCGAGGATGTGGTGTCGGGGGGGGGGGGGGCGCCCCCCCCGGGGGGGGGGGGGGGCGGCCATGGACCCCG
>JBBDIV010000073.1:0-16011 GCA_040880225.1 Gemmatimonadota bacterium | reverse complement strand
CAACCCATAGGGCACCAGGGGGTTGCGGCCGAATACGGCGTCGGATTCCAATCGCCGATGCGCTGCGTCGCCTCGTGGGCCCCTCCCTGTCTTCGACTCGCAAGACCCTGGTGCACGGTGCACTCCTCTTCTTCAACGGCCTTCCAGTGGGATCGCATTCAGGACCTCCGGATCTGGAACCCCGACTCCGGCAGTGCCGTCGCGCCGTCGCCTTCCGAGAGCTCCCGGACATGCGCCGCCGGCGGTCCGGTCCGTAGACTCTCTCGCAATGTCTCGACGGCCTCCGGGGCCCCGGAGACGTGGACTTCCACCGATCCATCGTCCCGGTTTCGCACCCAGCCCCGAAGCCCCAGCCCGCGAGCCTGGTCGCGGGTCCACATGCGGAACCCGACGCCCTGCACCCTTCCCTCTACCCTGAAGTTGCAATCGATATCACTCACCCTGCGCTCCGTTCGTGTTCACTTCCCGATACAGAACTCCGCGAAGACCCGATCCAGGATCTCCTCCGGGGAGATGACGCCCAGAAGCTCTTCGAGCGCGGTCTTGGCGGGCTTCAAATGTGTGGAAGCCATCTCCGCGGGAACCCCCTCCTCCAGCGCCGCTACGAACGCGGCCACCTCGGTGCGGGCGGCTCGTACCCCTTCCACCTGTCTGCGACGGGTGAGGAGAGGTTGTCCTCCTCCCGCCTCGATCAGACCCTCGAAGAGGAGGTCCGTGAGCACCCGTCTCAACGGCTCGAGTCCCGTCCCATCCAGTGCGGAAACCTCGACCCGCCGCCGCACCCGATCCCCCCCTTCCCCCGCCGCCGCCTCCCCCTGTTCACCCAGGTCGGACTTGGTCTGGACGAGGATCACGGGCTGATCCTCCCGCAGGTCCCCAATGAAGCCATTCTCCTCGGCTCCCCACCCCCATTCGGAGGAGACGCACAGGAGCACCACGTCCGCCCCCCGCAGGTATCGCCTCGCGAACTCGATCCCGAGGCTCTCGATCTCGTCTCCCGGGTCCCTGAGGCCCGCCGTGTCCACCAGCCGGAACGGGTAGCCGTCGAACGACACCTCGGCCTCGAGCGCATCGCGCGTCGTACCGGGCCGCTCGGTCACGATCGCGCGCTCGGACCCGAGTAGCGCGTTGAAGAGCGAAGACTTGCCGGAGTTCGGACGACCCGCCAGCACGGTCAAGGCTCCCTGCCGCAACAGCTCGCCCTCGGGAGCCGTGGAGAGAAGCACCTCGAGGGCGTCGCGGACCTCCGCCCCCGCCCGGACGATCTCCTCCATCGGCACCGGGGGATCGTCCTCGTCGGGAAAGTCCAGGTGATGGACGAGGAGCGCCTCCAGCCCGATCAGCCGCTCGCGAATTAGCGCGATACGGTTCGATAGACCGCCTTCCACCTGGTGGATGGCCGCCCGATGCAGCGCCCGGCTCTTCGCCTCGACCAGGTCCCGGATCGCCTCCGCCTGCAGCAGATCCAGCTTCCCGTGGAGATAGGCGCGCTGCGTGAACTCGCCCGGTCGGGCCGGCCGGGCCCCCGCACGCTCCAGCGCTTCCTGGACGAGGGTAGGAACCAGGGCGCCGCCATGCGTCGAGATCTCCACCAGGTCCTCCCCGGTGTACGAACCGGGACCCGGGAAGACCGTCACGACCGCGCGATCCAGCAGCTCGCCTCCGTCGGGGCCCTCGATCCGGGTGGGTCGGGCGCGGCGGGGCGCCTCTTCCCCCTCCCAGCCCGGTGCGACCGCACGCAGGATCCGGATCGAGGCGGGACCGGACATGCGGATCACCGCCAGTGCGCCGCGTCCGGGTGCGGTCGCGAGCGCCACGATGGTATCCGCCTCGAGAACCCCATCCGTCCCGTCCATTCCGCCTCCCGTGCTCCGCCTGGATGCCGTCCGGTCCCGACTCCCGGCCCGCCTCAGGCCTTGGCGGTCGTGGGGGGGCCATCCGCTCGCATTTTCTGCCGCTCGCGGGCGATCCACCAGGACTGCGGCAACATCGCGAGGTTCGCGGTCAGGTAGTAGAGGTTCAGCCCGGACGGGAGATTCGCGAAGATGACCAGCATCATGATGGGCATGATGTACATCATCATCTTCATCTGGGGATTCACGTCGTCGATCGTCCGGATCGAGATCCACTGCATGAGGAACATCGAGACGGCGAGGAGCACGGGAAGTACGTAGACCGGGTCTTTGGCGGAGAGGTCCGGAAGCCAGGCGAACGGCACCCCGCGCAGCTCGATCGTGTTCTCGAACACGAAAAAGAGCGCGATCAGGATGGGCCAGGGCAGAAGCATGGGCCAACACCCGGCCAGCGGATTGAAGCCGTGCTCCTTGTAGAGCTTCATCAGCTCCTTCTGCAGCTTCTCGGGTTGGTCCTTGTACTTCGTCTGGATCTCCTTCAGCAGCGGCTGGACCGCCATGTTCCGGAGCTGCGCCCGCTGGGCCTTGTGGTTCAGCGGGAAGAGGACCACGCGCATCAGGATTCCCACCAGGATCAGCACCCAGCCGTACCCGATCGCCAGGGTCGTATGAAAGAAGGTGAGCACCCACATGATCCCGGCCACGATCGGCCGGAGCACCGGGCGCATCCAGCGCCAGCCGGGGGGGTTCACTTCCTGGAACTCACTTCCGAGGGCACTCAGCCTCTGGTAGTCCTGCGGGCCTCCGTAGAAGCGGTACTCGAACACCCCTCCGCTCTCGAGCGACTGCGTCGCGGACACGGCCGCCCGGTCCTCCATCTCCGGTGCCGGTTGGACCAGCGCTCCACCCAGGTACGCCGCATCGCCGGCCTGCTCCCGGGGGAAGAGGCCGAGCGTGAAGTAGCTGCTCTTCGTGGCCGCCCAGAGCAGAGGCCCCTCGACGACCGTGCGCCCCTCCACGTCGGACATGGAGGTCGACTGAATCCCCTGCTGGAGGTGATTCACGACGTACCCCAGATCCGTCCGCTCGCGGGCCTCGTCCGCTTCGTTGAATGCCGGCCCAATGCCCAGATCGGTAATGACCAGTCCCCGATTCAACCCCTCGGATCGGCCCCGCGCATGTACGATGTACTGGTCCGGGTGGAAGGTGTAGGCCACCTCGAACGCGAAGGGCTCCGTGGGGTGCTCGTAGCGGAAGGTCAGCGTCTGCGGTTCGCCCCCCTCCTCCAGCACGATGCCCTCGGCGGGGGTGACCTGGAAGCGGACCGAACGCAGTTCGACGGTGTCCGCCGCAGCCTCCGGCAGGAGCCTGTGTCCCAGGATCCCCTGGGACTCTTCGCCCACGAGCTCGACCGGACCCGAACGTGTGAAGGAGTCGAATCCCGGAAGCTCGATGGAGCGGACCCTGGCTCCCACGTCGCTGAACGTGAAGCGGTAGAGCGGACTCTCCACCGTGACCAACTGACTCGTGGAGACGTCCTCCTGGACGACCTCGGGCGCTTCCGCCTCGGGCGTGAGACCGGGCAGATCGGGGTCGGTCGGTTCGTCGGAAATCCCTGCGGAGGGACCGCCCACGCCGGGCCCACCCGGCGCTTCGGCCACCGCTTCGGTGTCCTGGGGTACCACCACCTCCGGATCCTCCACGGTCGTGTCCGCCACCGGGGGCTCGCCCTCCGGCGCGGGAGCAGGTGGGAAGAGGAGGTTGCCGCCCACGAGTACGGCCAACATGAGGACCACGGCGAGAACGAACCGGTTCTGAGCGCTCATCGGGTATGCAGATCCACTTCACGGGCCGGGGGACCAGTGGAAGAAGAAGACGAGGAGGTGGAGGCGATGGGCGGCACGGGATCGTATCCGTGTCCGCCGAAAGGATTGCAGCGCACGAACCGCTTCAGGAAGAGCAGGCTTCCCCGCACCATGCCGTGACGCTCGAGTGCTTCCTGCGCGTAGGCGGAGCACGTCGGCGTGAATCGGCACGACGGGGGAGTGAAAGGGGAGATGCCCTTCCGGTAGAGATCGATCAGCCCGAGGAGGAGGCGTCGGAACACAGTCGCTCCGTCAGTCGAAGGAGTTCGGCACGCAACTCAGAGAAGGGAAGGCCGTAGGCGTTGGGTCGGGTCCGGACCAGCACGTCGAGGGTGCACCCTCGCTCCCGGAGCGTAGGAAGGACCTCGGTGCGGCCCAGCTCGCGCAGACGGCGCCGCAGGAGATTGCGGTCCACGACCTTCCGCCCGTGTCGGGGAACGATCGTGCCGAAGCGAGAGAACTCGCCCGGGGCGGGGGCCGAATAGACGTCGAGGACACGGGAGCGGCTGCGCGTTCCTTCGCGCAGGAGCGCTCGGATGTCGCTTCCCCGCCGGATCCGATGGGAGCGGGGCAGGCCCTGACCATCGGCACGGGCCCGGCCCATAGCGACCCTACTTCGAGCCGACCTTCACCGAGAGCTGCTTCCGTCCCCGCCTGCGACGGCGAGAGAGAGCCTTGCGACCTCCGCGGGTCTTCATCCGCGCCCGAAAGCCGTGCTTGTTCTTGCGCTTGCGATTCCGCGGTCTGTAGGTCGGTTTCATACCGTTCTACCTCTATCTTGACGACATACTTCTGGACGATGTGTAGCACGGAAAGGTACCCGCGTTCGCTCTGCGGAGTCAAGGTGAAAACCACTCGATTGACTTTTCCACAATCCGCCTCTAGGATCTCTCCCCCCGGGTTGCCACAGAGGGTCCGAGGTCCGTCTCTTCCGCACCGCGAAAAAGTCGCCGTATGGAGTTCACTGCGTCCGAGCTCTGGTCCAGAGTCCTGTCGTCGGCGAAAGCCACGATCCCGGAACAGAGCTACCGGACCTGGCTCGCCGGCAGCCGCGCCGTCGCACTGTCGAACGACGAGATCATCGTCGAAGCCCCGAGCACCTTCCACGTCGAGTGGATCGAGGACAAGTACGGCCCCCTGATCCACGACATCGTCGAGCGGACGCTCGGACGGGACCTCTCGCTATCCCTGCGATGCTCCGAGACGCCCGCGGTGGAGACCTTCGAACCGGACCTCCCCTCCGTGGAGGTCTCGACCCAGGGCTCGACCCGGTCCCCCCTCGACGATCCCGACGCGACCGGCGGCGAGTCCGGAATGCGGGAGAGGCGATCGGACGCCCGCCGCACCTCTTCCGCCCTCAACGAGCGCTACACCTTCGAGCGGTTCGTAGTCGGACCCAATAACCAGCTCGCTTCCGCCGCGGGACATGCGGTGGCCGAACGCCCGGGCCGCATCTACAACCCACTGTTCATCTACGGCGGAGTGGGGCTCGGCAAGACCCACCTCATGCATGCGATCGGGCATGCGATCCTGGAGAGGCGCCCCGAGGCACGCGTGGCGTATGTGACCAGCGAACGCTTCATGAACGAGCTGGTGAACGCGATCCAGCGCGGAACGACGCCCGACTTCCGCCGGCGCTTCCGCCACATCGACCTCCTTCTCGTCGACGACGTCCACTTCCTCGAGCAGAAGGAGAGTACCCAGGAGGAGTTCTTCCATACCTTCAACGCTCTGCACGATGCCGGAAAGCAGATCGTGCTCACGAGCGATCGACCCCCAAAGGAGCTTCCCGGGGTCGAGGACCGCCTGGTGTCGCGGTTCGAGTGGGGCCTCGTAGCCGACATCAAGCCTCCCGACTACGAAACCCGGGTCGCGATCCTCCAGAAGAAGGCGCACGACGACGATCTCGTGATCGATCCCCAGATCATCGACTTCGTGGCCCGGTCCTGCACCTCGTCCGTGCGCGAGCTGGAAGGGGCCGTGATCAAGCTGCTGGCGTACTCCTCGCTCCGCAACGAAGAGATCACCCTCGACCTTGCCCGCACGGCCCTTCAGAGCGTGATCCGGCCCGAATCGCAGCTTCCCCCTCCAACCGTCAGCGCAGACCACATTCGCGAAGAAGTGGCGCGCGACTGGAGTGTGACGGTGGACCAACTCCGTTCGAAGCGACGCACGAAGGACGTGACGGTTCCCCGCCAGGTGGCGATGTACCTGATCAAGGAACTCCTCGACGAGTCCCTGGTCCAGATCGGTCGACTGTTCGGCGGTCGGGACCACTCCACCGTCATCCATTCGATCCGGCGGGTCCAGGCGCACATGCACGAGGACGAGGAGTTCGCTGCACGGGTCGAGAGCCTTCGCCGTTCGTTGCTGGGCTGATGCCTGTGCACATGGGTGTGGACAACCCGGGGAAAACTTTCGACCGATGGGGAAGATTCCTCGGACCGTGGACGCGCTGGATGTTCCCGATGGGTTCTCCACGGGCCGTCCACACTTCTTGGGGCACCAGAATGGTGGTGTGGGACAGAGCTTTCCGATATCCTCCCAGGAGGGTATTCCACATCTCCACGATCCCTACTACTGCTGCTGTTCAAAGTATCTTTAGAGAGGTAGAACTACCTTTCCCCGTGGACCCCGACATCCCAATCCCCGACGAGAGGCTCGGATGAAATTCACGATCACCCGCCAGAACCTGCATCAGGCCCTGAACGCCGTGTCGGCGAGTATTCCTTCGAAGACGACCCTGCCCGTGCTTTCCAATATCCTCTTCGAAGCGGGCGATGAGGGGATCCGCATGAGCGGTACCGACCTCGATGTAGGGGTTCGGATCACGGTGCCGGCCGACGTCGAGGAGGGCGGCAGCCTGACCGCTCCGGGAAAGAAACTCCAGGAGATCGCTCGCGAGCTGGCGGATGAGCCCGTCATGGTGAATACGCGTGCGGATCAGATCGAGCTGAGGTGCGGACGTTCCCACTTCAAGCTGAACGGGCTTCCCGCGGCGGACTTCCCGACTCTTCCCGAGGTTTCCTTCGAAGGGGGCTGGACCGCGGAGGGACGGGATCTTCTTTCACTTATCCGGCACACCGCTTTCGCCGTATCGACGGAAGAGAGTCGCCCCGTCCTGAACGGAGTGCTCTGGGAGCTGCGGGACAGGGAGATGCGGATGGTGGCCACCAATGGACATCGTCTGGCGAAGATGACGATCCCGGCCGGGCCCTCCCTGGAAACCACGGCACAGCTGATCGTTCCGCCCGCGGCGCTCCAGCACGTGCAGCGGCTTTTCGACGAGGAGAACCCGGTACAGGTAGGTCGAAACGGGAACCATCTGGGGTTCTCTTCCGGTGGGACCGAAGTCTACACGCGCCTGATCGAGGGCTCGTATCCCAACTACGAACAGGTGATCCCGAAGGACAACGATCGCATTGCGATGGTGCAGCGAAAGCCCTTCGAGTCCGCGGTACGACGGGTCGCCGCGGTCGCCTCCGACCAGACCCATCGGATCCGGCTCATTTTCGAGCCGGGACATGTCCGTTTGAACGTTCTTACGCCGGATCTGGGCGAGGCGCACGACGAGATGGACGTCGGCTTCGAAGGCGAGGCGTTGACCATCGGATTCAACGCGAACTACCTCCTCGAAGTTCTCCGCTATGTCGGAACCGAGGAGGTGAAGATGAGCTTCAAGGCGCCGGAGAGGGCTGCCACGGTCGAGCCGGTCGCGGTGGAGGACGGGGCAGCGATGGATTACCTCTGCCTGGTAATGCCGCTGCGGCTCGTGGATTGAGTCCCACCGGTGGACCAAAGCCGGATGGGTTCGCGGGTCGGACCACGGCACGCCTGAAGTCGGACGCTGGAACCACGGGGTCGGATCGCGAAAGGACCCGGAGCCGGCGGCCGGCCGAGCCACAGGGGACCGCGGATGCCCGGGGGGGCGTTGGGAGGTCCCGTCAATCGCCGCCGGTCTGGACTTGGGCTGGGCCTTCCGCTGCGAGGAGCTCGTCCGCGGTGTAGATCGCCACCAGTGGGTAGCCCGCTTCCCGGATGGCCTCACCGCCTCCGGCCTGCCGGTCCACCAGGGTGAGGACCGCGGCGACGCTGGCCCCGTGCTCTTCGACCACCCGGACGGCCTCGAGCGCGCTGCTTCCCGAGGTCATGGAGTCTTCGACCACCACGACCGGGGTCGCGGAAGGAAGGCCTCCCTCGATGCGCTGTCCGAGGCCGTGCAACTTCGCCCGCTTCCGCACCGTGAAGGCTTCGATGGGGTCGCCTTCCATCCAGCTCCGATGGGCGATTGCGTAGGAGATCGGGTCGGCGCCGAGGGTAAGCCCGCCGACCCAGGAGAACTCGAGCTCGTGGTCCCGGAGGGCTCGGTATGCGACGCTCCCGACCAGAAACTGGCCCTCGGCGGACATCGTGGTCCGGCGAGCGTCGATGTAGTAGGACGAACGGGCGCCGCCGGCGAGGGTAAAGTCCCCAATGGTCAGCGAGCGCTCGACGAGCAGAGAGCGGAGTCGGAGGCGATGATCCATAACGAAGAAGTGGATCGACGGGGCGAGCCCGTCAAGACGAAGGGCGTGCGGCGATTCGCCACGCTCGTCGTCGGCGCGTTCCTCATGCCGCTCCTTCTCGTCGGTTGCGAGGACGATGCGGTGCAACCCGTCGAGCTCGCCTTCGGGCAGATCGGCGAGATCCGGGTGGAGGTCCGGTCGCTCCTGGGAGATCGCGGTGAGCTGAACGAGATCCTGATCTGGCTCTCGAATGGACCCTGGCTCCTCACGGAGCGCGTCAGCTACAGAGGAAACGGGGGAGCCGAGAACCTCCGTTCGAGCCAGCTGAATCCCGGGGATCTCGCCCGGGAATATGCGTCTCTCATTCGCCAGCTCAACCAGACACGGGGTCTGGCCCTCTTTGGTGAAGAGGTACCGCGCGACCTGGATCCCGAGTGCGCTGCGGAAGAAGACCTGGAGAACCCCAGCCGGCCGGGAGACGACCTCCCCGACACCCGGGTCGTGATCACGATCCGGGACACCCAACGAAACGAGACCGCGCGCTGGGTCCGCTGTGCCGAGGGCACCCTCCTGGGAGCCGGCAACACCATCGTGCCCTCGGAGGCCGCACCTCTGGGCACCGGTGCCGAGCGTGTCGTCACGGCGGCGCAGCTCACCCGCTTCTTCACGCTGGACGACGATGCGCCCTCGACCTACAAGGGAACGCTCCCCTTCGCCGCGATCTCGCAGGGGCAGGATTCGCCGGCCCGACCCCAGGGCCCCGAGGCCTTCGTATCGAACACCGACCAGCCGCCGAACGCCTTCGTGGCCTTCTGGAGGGACCACGCGGGACCCGGAGCGCCCCTGCCGCCGGTGAACTGGAGCTCCGAGCTGGTTCTCCTGGCCGCGGTGGGCGAGCGCAGTGAGGCGGGAGACCTGGTGCGGGTGAAACGCGTGGAAGGACTGGGGCCCGAAGCGGGGACCCGGGTCCAGCTCGAGGAGCGCGTCCCCGGCGACTTCTGTTCGCCTGCCGCCTTGCACAGCCACCCCTACCAGATCGTGGTCGTGCCACGGGCGAGGTTGCATCTGCCGGTCGAGTTCACCCCCCCGGCGATCCAGCGGATTCCCTGTGACGGATGATTCCGGGAGGGTCCCGTGAGCCTGCGCCGGAAGTACGTTCTCATCTTCGTGGGGTTCTGTCTGGCGTTGACCGTGGGAGGCGGGCTTCTCGCGTGGGGTCTGGCCAGCGGGGCTCTCGAGCGCGAGCTGGACGAGAAGCTGGTCTGGGTGGCGGGGGCCGCGGCGGAAGTCGGTTTGCGCGTAAACGACTTCCTGGCGCTGCGGCCCGGCGACGAGGATTCCCCCCTGTATCGCCCTCGCCAGGAACGACTCCTCCGGCTGCTTCGCTATGTAGACGCCGCGTACGTCTTCCGTCGCGACAACACGCTGCTCGCATCCACCAGCCCGCCCGAAGCGCAGCCGATCGGAACCCCCCTGCGCTGGCTCGACGCCTACCAGCCCGAGCTAGAGGAGGCCTGGACGGTCGGAGAGTCGGTCTCGCCCCTTTTCGAGGGCGAGGATGGTCGGTTCTACAAGTACGGGTTCAAGCGCCTCGAGCAGACCGACGCCATGCTCGCGGTGCTGATGCAGACCGACTACCTGCAGCCGTTGACCCAGCTTCGCAGAACCCTGGTGCTGGGCTCCGTGGGGACCGCTCTCCTGGCCGCTATCCTGGCCGCCATGCTGGCAACGAACATCGTACGGCCGCTGGAGCGTCTGTCCAGGGCGGCGCTCAAGATCCAGCGGGGCCGCTGGGACGAGCCGGTGACCGTGGAGAGGGGTGACGAGCTGGGCCGCCTCTCCCGGGCCATGGAGAGAATGCGGGTGGGGGTCGTCCAGCGGGACGAGCAGCTCAGGCTGATGCTCGCTCAGGTCGCCCACGAGATCCGGAACCCCCTGGGCGGACTGGAGCTTTTCGCGACCGCTGCGCTCGAGACGGACGAATCGGAGGAGCGGATCCGGCTGCTGGACCGCGTGCGCCGGGAGGTGGAGGCCCTCAACGACATCATCAACGACTTCCTCACGTTCGCCCGGCCGCTGCACCCGAACGTCCTGGTCCACGACATCCGTCAGCCGGTGCGGGAAGCGATCGAGTTGATGGAGATGCAGGTGGCCGGGGAGGGCCGTGAGCTCAGCGTGGATCTTCCTTCGACGCCCCTCATGGCCCGGGCCGATCCGGACCATGTGAAACGGGCCGCCCTGAACCTCCTGCAGAATGCGGCTCAGGCCGGGCCGCGCGTCTGGCTGAAGGCCTGGTGGCGGAACGGGGAGGCCGTGGTATCGGTCCGAGACGACGGTCCCGGGGTATCAAGAGAGTTGAGAGAGCGGATCTTCGAGCCGTTCGTGACGGACAAGGAGCAGGGCGCGGGGCTGGGCCTGGCGATCGTAAAACGGGTCCTCGAGACGAACGGGGCACGAGTCGTGCTCGTGGATCCGGGGGAGGATCCGGAGCCGGACGATCCGGTGGGCCGTTGGACCGAAGGCGCGGAGTTTCGCGTGTACTTCCCGGGGTCGGAGGACCTTCCGGCGTCCGAGCTCGACACCGGAGATTCCGAGGGCGACCCCACGGAATCCTGACAGAATCGACCTGCCCGGGCGCTACGGCGTGCGGGTGGGTGCAGCAACCCGCAGGAGGGTTGGATCCATGGCGCAGATACTGATCATCGACGACCACGACTCGATGCGGGAGGGGCTCGAGCTCCTCCTTCGCCGTCGCGGGCACCGGACGTTCTCGGCCGAGAACGGGGCCGCCGGGATGGAGATCCTGTCGGAGAACGCGGTCGATCTCGTGATCACCGATCTGAAGATGGCCAAGATGGATGGGATCGAAGTGCTCAAGGCGGTGCGCGAGCGCGATCCCGAGACCGAGGTCCTGGTGATCACCGCCTACGGGACGATCGAGAAGGCGGTCGAGGCCATGAAGCTGGGGGCGTCCGACTTTCTCACGAAGCCGTTCTCCTCCGAGGAGTTCGGGGTGAAGGTGGATCGGCTCGTCCACTCCAGGGAGGAGAAGGAGGCCCTCCGCCGGGAGAACCGCTCCCTGAAGGTGGAGAACACCTATTTGAAGGAGGGTCTGGAGGAGGGTTCCGAGCCCCGGTACGGGGCGATGGTGGGCGACTCTCCCGCCATGGACAAGGTCTTCCGCTGGATCGACCGCGTGGCTCGAAGTGACTCCACGGTGATGATCTACGGGGAGTCCGGCACCGGAAAGGAGCTCGTGGCGAGAGCCATCCATGCGGGCTCGGACCGTGGGCAGGGACCGTTCGTGCGCGTGAACTGCGGTGCGCTCTCCGACAGCCTTCTGGACTCGGAGCTCTTCGGTCACGAGAAGGGTGCGTTCACGGGCGCGGAGAGGCGTCGGCGGGGACGGTTCGAGCTGGCGGACGGGGGCACGCTCTTCCTCGACGAGGTGGCGACGGTGGCGCCGCAGACCCAGATCCGGCTCCTCCGGGTGCTCCAGGAGCGTGAGCTGGAGCGGGTCGGCGGCGAAGAGACGATCTCGGTCGACGTCCGGATCATCGCTGCCACGAATCAGCCGCCGGAGGAGTTGATCCACGGAGGCGGGTTCCGGGAGGACCTCTTCTACCGCCTGCACGTCATCCCGCTGACCCTCCCGCCTCTTCGCGAGCGGCGCGAGGACGTTCCCCTGCTGGCGCGGCACTTCATCACGAAGCTGCGCGAGCGCACCTCGACGGATGTGAGGGCGATCACCCAGCGGGCCCTGGATCGGCTGTGCGAGCATGCGTGGCCCGGGAACGTGCGCGAGCTGGAGAACGTCATCGAGCGTGCGCTGGTGCTGGCCGAGGGCGAGGAGCTGGATCTGGCCGACCTTCCGGAGCTGGGTGGGGTCGGCCAGGAGGCCCCCTCGCAGGTCGGGCCGACCCTCTCCTCCGACGGCATGGATCTGAACCGGATCGTGGAGGGGATGGAGGAACGTCTCCTGCGCCAGGCTCTGGATCAGGCGGAAGGTGTCAAGGCCGAGGCCGCCCGCCTCCTCGGGCTCAAGCCCAGCGCGTTGTATTACAAGCTCGAGAAGTACGGCATCGAGATCTGATCATGTTCGCCCTGCCTACCCCGCGCCCCAGCTCCGATCCGCTGCTCGCCGCCGGCGGACCGGTGCGGTCTGTGCAGGCATGGCGGCAGGCCCGGCGCCGGGGCCGGGAGGGCCTCATGCTGATGGTCGTGCTCGCGGCCGGTCTCCTGTTCGCCGTGACGGCCGAGGGTCAGGTGCTGGGGGGCGAAGCCGAGGTCGCCTACCACGAGGCCGAGGCCGAGTACGAGGCGCTCCGGGCGGACCTCGACCGCAGCTTCAACCAGTTCGAACGCGCGCTCGAGGCCGTCGATCGGGCTCGAGATGCGGACGGGACGGGCCGCGAGGCGGCGTTCGCGGCCTTCCAGACGGTGGCCGTGCGCCACATGGCGCTGGAGCTGGAGACCCGTCGTGCGCTCGAGAGGGTGAGCGCAAGCCGAGCCGGGTACCTGCAGGCCCTACAGGACCGCGAGGACGAGCTTCTGAATGCTCTTGCACGGGAGGACCTCCCCCCGGCAAGGCAGGCGGTGCTCGAAGGCGAATGGCAGCGGGTGCGGCGTGAGATGCTGCGGCTGGAGCCGGCCTCCGACCTCGACGAGACCCTCGCGCTGCGCCCGGTACCCGAACTCCGGGTCGAGCCCACGGACGGGCCGGTGGAGCTTCGGGAGAAGGCCAGCTTCATGCAGGACCACGCGCTCTCCTACGATTCGATCATCGGCGACCTGGACCGGGAGATCCAGACGCTGGAGGACCGCGAGCGCAGGTTGCGGGGGCTGCAGGACCTCCAGCGGGACCTGGGCCGGTTCGGACAGGACCTCCTGCCGGGGGCCCGCACGGGATCGCCGTCCGTTCCCGACCCGTCCCGGACCGGAGACGGCGCCGATCCCGAGTCGGGAGGGGACGGGGCCGCCCAGGCGCTGGCGGCACTTCCGCTGGCGGATCAGATCCAGCTCTTGAGAGGGACTCGCGAGCTCGCGGTCCAGTACCGGGAGGAGGCCCTCGCGATGGCCAACGTCTTCCGCGAACGAGCGGAGCAGTTCAGACCGTGACGAGCGGGGCGATCCCCCGGGCGCACCGCCGATCGGCGGGCGGGGTCTGCGCCCTGGCCTGCGTTCTGGCCGCCGTCTCGGGTGGCCTGGTCCTGCCGGCCGCCGCACGGGCCCAACTCGCGATCCAGGACTTCGTGGTCACGGCGGGCGCCTCCGGCGAGGGGTACCAGGGCAACCTCCCCTCCGTGGGGGTCCCGGTGCAGGACTCCACCGAGTTCGCCTCCGCCGCGATCGGAGAGGTGGCCGTCCGCTCGGACCTGACGTACGCCATTCCCGAGCACGGCCGGATCGCTCTCGCCTTCGACGGGGGGTTGCGTCAGTTCTCGGCCCGCGGCTTCGAGCTTCGCGACTACTCCCCGCGGGAGTGGGCGGGGACGCTGGACCTCAGCTATGCGCGGCCACTCGGAGCGGGTGCGGGGGTGACGGTGCGCACACGGCTGCGCGGACGGCAGATCGACGACCGGCCTCCCATGCCGCTCTACCTCCAGCCGGGGTACCGCAGCGCCACGGCCGCCCTGCGATTCGACGTGGAGGGGCCCCGGCAGGTCTTCTATGATCTGGAGGCGTTCGGCGAACGCAGCGAATTCCTGGCTCCGGACTTCGCGCCACAGATCCGGTTGCTGGATCGCAATGCGCACGGAATCGAGGCGGGGGCGACCCTTACCGGAGGCAGCGCCAACCTGAGGATCTACGGGGGACTGGAACGCAGCCGGTATCCGAGGCAGGAGACCTTCGACCCGGACGACCCCGTACGGGAGGACATGACCTTCCTCGGGGGGGCGTCCTGGACCTACCAGGCCGATTACATCGTGCAGATCGAGCTGGACGGGCGGGCCAACCGCTCCAACTCGGATCGTCCGGAGTACGACGCCCTGACCTTTCGAGCCGTGCTGTCGGCCTCGCTGCCCAGGCAGGTCGCTCTGAATGTCTACGGGGCGCTGACCGCGAAGCAGTACCTCCATTCGACCGAGTTCGCCCGCCTCCTGCCCGGTGAGGAGGCGAACAGCGCATCACAGGCGTATGTTTCGCTCACCCGCTCCGTCGCGCGAAACCTGGATGCGACGATCCGCGGGGGCTGGACGCGGGCCGAAACCGAGATCGGAGGGGCCTACTTCCAACGCTTCGGGGCGTCGTTCTATCTGCACTACCGTCCGGGGTTTTGAGGAGCGTTCTCAGATCCCGAGCGCACGCCGGGCCTGCTCCGGGATCCGCATGGGTCTGCCGTCGGCTCCCATGAAGACGGTCGTCACGAGGGCTCGAACCGCGGGATCCGCGTCGGGGCCGTCGTCGATCCGGAAGATCGACTGAGCGAGGGTCACGGTGGTCTTCCGGAAGTGGTCGGTCCGGGTCCGGATGCGGAGCCGCTGGTCCTGGAAGCAGGGCTTGCGGTACTCCACTTCCAGTCGCACCACGTGGATCGCCCAGTCCTGGGCCTTCAGGACGGATGCGGGGAAGCCCCCGGCGGCGAGGGATTCCCAGCGGGCCTGCTCGAGGTAGTTCAGGTAGACCGCATGATTGACATGATCGAACGGGTCGAGCTCGTAGCTGCGCACGGTCAAATCGGTCGTGTGTTCCGGCATCGGCGAACGTTGTTGGCGGGGCATGTGGTCGGACGCGGGTGATCCCGGTCTCGATCCGCTCCGGCATGGACTGGAGGTCGGTCGCGCTTATACTATACTGACGGAACCGGAACGCCAGCCGCTGCCGGTTCCCGATTGGATGATTTCCGTTCCCGGGAAGGGAACGTGGGCTCATCCCCCCTCCCAGACGAGCGAAAGCCCGTGACCGAGCCCGCCGCAAAGGCCCAGCGCGCAGCGACGATCCTGCTCGTCGAGGACGACCCGGCCGTGCGAGCGGTGGCGGAGCGATCCCTTCGGCGCTGGGGCTATTCGGTGCTCAGCGCGGAGGGCGGACCCGAGGCTATCCGGTTCGCTCAGGATCACCCGGAAGAGACCGATCTCCTTCTGACCGATATCATGATGCCGGGCATGAATGGCCTCATGGTGGCCGAGGAGCTCTCCCAGATTCGCCCCGGAATCCGGATCTTCTTCATGTCCGGATACGCGGATCAGGACCTCGTGCGCCAGGGTCTGCTGGATCCCGAGACCCACTTCCTGCAGAAGCCGTTCACGCCTCAGGAGCTGGCAGGTCGGGTCCGCGAGATCCTGGAACGGGACGACGAGGATTAGGCTCGAGGACCGGAGCTCCTCGATCCGAGGAGAGACCGCGAGACCGATCTCGACCGTGGCCCCGGCCTTGGCGGATGGCGCCCCGATTCATTCCCCGCAGGCACTTCCGACCGCCTTCTAGAGGAGCCGTCCGATGTCTGACGAGCTGCCGTCCGTGCTGGTGGTCGAAGACGACGAGAACATGCGCGACGTCCTGCGCGAGCTCCTCGAGCTCCGCGGTTTCGACACCCGGGTGGCGCGCACCGGGGCGGAGGCACTGGAGTCGGCCCGCAGCGCGGGACCGCCCGCCGTGGCGATCGTCGACATTCGTCTACCGGACGCCGACGGGATCGGCCTGCTGGCGGAGCTGCGCGAGATCTCCGGGCTGACCGAGGTGGTCGTCCTGACCGGCCTGGCGACTGTGGACTCGGCCGTGCGAGCTCTGCGCGAGCGGAGCCACGACTACCTCACCAAGCCCGTGGACCCGGATCGGATTGTCGAG
>JBBDIV010000072.1:0-16423 GCA_040880225.1 Gemmatimonadota bacterium | reverse complement strand
CACGGCCCCGGTCGAGTGCGCCATGCCCTCGCCCGGGGCCGTCGTGCGTCCGCCTCGGGGCCGTCGCTCGGCTGGCGTTGTCCCGGTCCGCGAGACCTCTCCCGTCAGGGACTCAGGGGGAAGGGCCTGTCCGAGCCACGCCAGGGCGCCAGGAGCCGGCGGACCACGCGGCCGGGGTCTTCAGCGGCCATGACCGCGCTGATTACGGCCGCTCCTGCGGCTCCCGTCGTGGGAATCCGGTCGATCCGTTCGACGGACACTCCGCCGATTCCGACGACAGGGATCGACACGGCCTCGACCACTCGCGACAGGCCCTCGAGACCGATCTCGTCGTCCGCATCCTCCTTCGAGCCTGTCCGCCACACCGCGCCACAGCCGATGTAGTCCGCTCCTGCCTCTTCCAGGCGGCGAGCCATCTGCGGTTCGTCGGTGGAGCAACCGATCAGAAACCCTGCTGGCGCGACAGCGCGTACGGCAGACACCGGGAGGTCCCCAGGACCCAGATGGACACCGTCCGCTCCGACGGCCAGCGCGAGATCCAGACGGTCATTCACGAAGAGGAGGGCGTTCGCCCGCCGCGTGGCCATCCGTAGCATCCGGGCCAGGGGCAGAGCTTGCCGAACGTCGCCGGATTTGTCCCGAAGTTGGATGGCTGGTGCACCCGCGGCAAGCGCCGCCTCCACCATGAACTCTACGGAACGAGGTCGTGCGAGCGTCGCGTCGGTGATGACGATCAGACGCAGGTGACGGGGTAGGAGAACGGTCATCGACGGCCTCGAAGGCGGGTCCGCCTCCCCTTTCGAACATCGATGCGGTGCGAGCCAACCGGGCCGGCACCCGGTTCGGTGCCGGGGCGGGAATAGGCTCTATATGGACTGTCCGTGCGCGGATCGCCGCTTCGTAGCGGAATCAGTCCCCGCCCATGGTGTCTTCTCGCTCCCAGTCTACCCACTCCCTACGTGCTTCCACTCTGGCCCGGTTGTGCTCCTGGAGGCTGCTCGTGAAAATATGCGAGCCATCCGGTCGAGCCACGAAGTACAGGTATTCCACGTCGGCCGGCTCCAGAGCCGCCTGTAGCGCCGCCTCCCCGGGCGATCCGATGGGACCCGGAGGCAGGCCGGGCTGAGTGTAGGTGTTGTACGGGTGGTTGGAAACCGAATCGATGTGCGAGTAGAGCAGGCGTTGCTGCCGCTCCTCCAGGGCATACTGAACGGTGGGGTCGGCCTGGAGGAGGTACCCGATTGCCAACCTGTTGTGGAATACGCCGGCGATCGTCGGCATTTCTTCCGTGCGTCGGGCTTCCGCCTGTACGATCGAGGCGAGCGTAGCCACCTCCCGCTCGGAGAGCCCGAGCTCGCTTGCCTGCCGCCTACGTTCGTCGGTCCAGAACTGCAGGTATCGCTCCACCATCCCTGCGATGACGTCGTCCGGTGCGGCACCAGGCGTGAACCGATAGGTATCCGGGAAGAGGTAGCCCTCGAGCGTGGGCCCCGGCACCCCCCACGTCTCAGCGGCGTCGGGATCCTTCAGGAGAGCCTCGACCTCCTCCAGAGAGAGGTCCGAGATCTCCGAGATCCTGGGGGCGATCTGCCGCAGCGTGTATCCCTCGGGAATCGTCATCGGAAGAGTAACCACCCGACCGGCGACCAACTCGTCGAGGAGGGGGAGCCAACCGATGTCCGAAGCGACCCGATACCTCCCAGCGCGCACCCCGCGGTCGTTGCCGCGCACGCGGGCCAGGAGCCTGAATCCGGTCGGGAAAGCGACCAGGTCCCGGGCGGCAAGGGTGTCCGTGACCTCGGAGAAAGCAGCCCCGTCCGGGATCGTGAACTCGACAGGGCGGGCATCCGGCCGGGCGTCGGAGCATGAGGCGACGAAGAGGATCAGACCCACCAACGTCGCGAGAGACCGCATTCCGCCGCATCCCGTGAGGGCGGTGCGATGATCCGGTAACGTCCGGGACCGCGAACGCTCGCTCACTCGGGCGCACTCCTGCGGTCGAGCCAACGCTCTAGAATGATTGCAGCAGCCGCAGCGTCGATCCGCTCCTTCGACTCCCGCTTCCTCCGGGGAAGCCCGCTGGATCGGACCGCCCGCTCGGCGCTCACCGAACTCATGCGTTCGTCGACCATGTACACTGGGACGTTCAGCCGCTCCCCGAGTTTCTCTGCCACCATCTTGACCTCCCGAGTCCAATCCGACTCTTCGCCCGAAAGCTCGAGGGGAAGGCCGAATACGACCGCAGACACCCCCTGTTCCCGGCCCACGGCCTCCATCGCTCTGATCGGCGGGCGCTTGCCACGCCGGCGACGCAGAGTGGTCAGGGGCGTCGCGAGCGTTCCGGTCTCGTCCGTCACCGCGAGGCCGATCCGGACCTCACCGAAGTCTACTCCCAACGCCTTCATGAGTCGCGGACCGTCGTGTGCCCGTTCACAGGCAGGAAAGCGCCCTTCCCAGCCGCTCTCCGTCCTGCATGAGGCCGTAGGCGCGGTGGACGGCTTCCTCGGCTCCGAAGAGGAACGCGCACTCGTCGTCCCCGCGGCTGCGACACCCCACCTCCAGGACTGCGATCGATCCCTGTGCGACGCGGCCCAGGAGATGCGCCAGGACGCCGGCGCTGAATGCGCAACTGGGTCGCTGGGCTTCCGATTGCGGGTCGCTCTCGATCCAGTCCGAGCTACGGATGATCCCCAGTCCCGGATGGCCCCGTTCATGCCGAATGCGGCCCCAACCGCGCTGACTCGAGAACTGATCGAGGGCGTCCCAGAACGCGTCGGGGGTGAGGGTGGTAGGGTTCGCGTCCAGCGAGTTCAGGAACTGCTCGTGCACGGACTCGCCCGTAGCGAAGCCGATGTCGTGGAGGAGATGGATCGCAGCCAGCTCGCCGCTCTGTTCCCGGAGAATCCGACGAAGGTTGTGAAGCAGCGCGACAGGAACTCGCAACTCCGTACCGTTCGCGTCTGTGGTCCGCATCAGGCCTCCCTTGGGCACGACTACACTGACGAGGAAAATATACGCTGTCGGTGCCGAACCGCATACCGATGGGCGCCACAAGAGTGACGCCGACCTCCTGGGACCTTCCGGGCGTCGAGATGGTATCCGCGGGTGGGAACGGACGCACGAGAGCTGGGAAAGCCAAGTTCGGATGCACCGTGGCCTGAGTCACGCAATACGGTTGCTTCGACCTCAACACCGGAGAACGAGTTCATGGAATACGACGACGACGCACGCGCATTCAACTTCGTTGCGGGTCTAGTCTGTGGTGCCGCTATCGGTGCCGGGATCGCCCTCGTGCTCGCCCCGGATTCCGGGCGCAAGACGCGCAAGCGGATCCATCGCGCTGCCGGGGACCTCAAGGAAACGGCTTCTGATCGCTGGGACGAGTTGGCAGACGAGGTGCGCGATCGTGTCGACGACGCTCTACAGGGAGCCCGCGGCCGCTTCTCCTGATCTCCCCCGGATCGATTGAGGTCTCAGCTCGAAGATTCGTCCCAACGCGTGAAGCCGATTCCCTCCGTATCGAAGAGTGACTCGAGTTCGGCCGCGCGTGGTACGGGAGCCCGGAGGGCGAGTCCGCACCTGGCCTCGGATCGTGAAGGTGCCGGCACCAGTTCGGCCGGGATGGAGTTCTCCACCGCGAGATCCTCCGCCCAGAATGCATGGTGCGAGGCGTCGAAGGTGAAGTGCACATGTTGGTCGTGGTCGACGTCGGGCACCGGCTTCACCACGGCCAGCGGGGCGTGGACCCCTGGCGCAGGGACGAATCGTCGCAGGGCTCCGAGGGCTCGGTTCCTGGGATGTAGTACTCCATGTACCGGCGTTCGGCCGGGCACCACTGCGAAGCCAGAAGGCCGGTCTCGCTGTCCACCTCGAGCGTGATCAGATCCTCGAACGGCCACGGATCCGGTATGGGCAGGACCGGATCGGCGGGCAATCCGGTCGTGGGGTCGCCCTCGTCGGATGCCACCGCGACGACGGCTTCCTCGCCCTCGCCCAGCGTCCCGCCGGCGCCGAAGAGATCCCCGACATAGACCTCCCGCATGAACTCACCCCAGACGGGGGAGGCGTCGCCCCCACCGGTCGCTCCTGGGTAGATCTGTCCCGGCTGGTCCATTCCGAACCAGACGGTAGCCTGGAGTGTGGGTGTGATGCCGTTGAACCACACGTCGGTCGAGTTGTTCGTCGTGCCGGTCTTGCCCCCCGCCGGAACCT
This sequence comes from Gemmatimonadota bacterium, assembly GCA_040880225.1. Taxonomy (GTDB): domain Bacteria; phylum Gemmatimonadota; class Gemmatimonadetes; order Longimicrobiales; family Gaopeijiaceae; genus JBBDIV01. The sequence continues at coordinate 12,211 of JBBDIV010000072.1, read as the reverse complement.
CGCGCGGCAGTCCCGCGAGGTTGCGCACGTTCGCTCCCGTTCCGTTGTTCAGAGCGTCCTCCATGAGTGTCACCGTGAGGCGGGCCGTCTGCGTGTCGAGAACGCGCGTCCGATCCGGCTCGGGCTCCCAGATCACTTCCCCTTCCGCGTTCTGGACCCAGAGAATCGGGGACGTCTGGGACCTCAGCCCGAGCGTTGCGAGAGAGGCGTAGGCCTCCGCGAGCTGTATGGGGATCACATCGGGAGAACCGATCGCAATCGAGGGAACCCGGGGAATCGGGGTCCGGATGCCCATCCTTCGCGCGGTCTGTGCGACGGTCTCCAGCCCCACTCCGCCCTCGCCCTCATCCGCGAGCTTGATCGCGATCATGTTGATCGAGCGCCGATACGCTTCGCGCAGGGTCATCGGGCCTTCGAACTCACTCGAGAAGTTTTCGGGGGCCCACTCCTCGCCACTTACCTGCATCTGCACGACCGGGCCGTCGGTGAGGACGTGAGAGGCTGGGATCCCACTCGCGAACGCCGAAGCGAACACGAACGTCTTGAAGGACGATCCCGGCTGTCGGGTCGCCTGCGTGGCGCGGTTGAACTTGGAGTGCGTGAAATCCCGACCTCCGACCAGCGCCCGAACGCCCCCTGACTCCGGATCGAGGGCGATCAGGACCCCCTGCAGGTAGGGGGTCTCGACATCCTCGAGCCGTTCCCCGTCGGCCGCCTCCACGAACTCATCGTAGGTCGGATGCGAAAACCCCGGCCGGGACTCGATCCGCTCGAAGCCGCGCTCCATCGCCGCCTCAGCCGCGATCTGCATGTCCACATCGAGGCTCGTATAGACCTGGAATCCACCCGAGTAGAGCTGGCTTCCGAATCGGTCCTGGAGGATCTGGCGCACCCATTCCACGAAGTAGGGTGCGAGTCCCTCGGACTCTCGTGCTCGTGCGATGGGAAGTGAATGGGTCTGCCACTCCTGTGCCTCTTCTTCGGACAGGAATCCCTCCAGGGCCATCCGATCCAGGACGCGGTTTCTCCGATCGAGCGACCGGTCGGGGTATCGGAAGGGGCTGTAGTATCCTGCGTTGTTCGCGACAGCAGCGAGCAGTGCGCCTTCGGCGGGGTTCAGTTCGACCGCATTCTTTCCGAAATAGTTTCGCGACGCCGTCTGGATGCCGTACCAACCCGGTCCGAGATAGATCTCGTTCATGTAGGCTTCGAGGATCTCGTCCTTCGAATAGGCGCGCTCCAGTTCGAGGGCGACCTGCAACTCCTTCAGCTTGCGCTCGACACGGACCTCGAATCCAATGGCATCGAACATGTTGCGAGCGAGTTGCTGGGTGATCGTGCTCGCGCCTCCCTGCCTGAGTGACTGCCCCGTGATTACGCGAAGGATCGGTTCCGGAATCACGCGTGCCACGACGGCGCGGGTTATTCCCCAGGGGTCGAAGCCGTGGTGCCGGTAGAATCGACGGTCCTCGATGGCTACGAAGGCCTGGGGTACATGCGCAGGCAGGGCGTGGATGGAGACCGGCGTGCGCCGCTCGATGCCCAGCTCCCCGAGGAGCCGACCGTCGTGACTGTAGACCTTGGAAGTCTGCTGCGGCTCCCAGGTTCGGATCTGGGCGATCGATGGACAGTCCGTGCAGAGGTTCTGCCAGGCCCCGGCTCCGAAGCCCAACCCCACCGAACCCAGCAGGACCATGGGCACCCACACCCACGTCTTGCGGACCACCCTTCCGCCGGTGGTCAGGCCGGATCCGATCCGGTCGAACACTCTTTCGATTCGCTCGTTCACGCTCGATCCTCATGGACAATCGACTTCCTGGGGAACGGATCCGGTACACCGTCGGATGCGGACCGGGTCCGCTGTGAGGAACCCCACCCCTCGGTGAGACTCCCGTACGATGCCGTCTCCGTCAAGGGCCTACCCGTCGAGTGTCCGGACAGGTGAGGAAATCGGGTCCACGCCTGCCCGGGGTGCGGACCGGGGGCAACCCGGGGGTTTGACACACCGGCCCGTGCGACCTATCCCTCACCATCATGCCTTTCCAAGTCCTGGCTCGCACGTGTTCCCGGAATGCGGCGGCCCCGTTGACGATTCTGCGATGATACCGGTTCCTTTGAGCGACGCGAGCCTTGAGTTCGCGGGCCGAGCCGTTCCGTCGTCGACACCCCTCCTCCCGTTGGGATCCCTTCCTGGTCTCGATACGGTTCGGATTCAGCCTCCCAGCGCGGGCGGTCGGGTACTCCGCCGGTGTTCCGCGCGTGGTACACACGTTGCTTAGAATTGGGGCGTTCAAGCAGATCGTCCAGGAGAGTTCGATGGGTCCGAATCGGGATTCGATGACGCGCGTGCACACGCGCGCCGCAGTTCCACACGCAGCACGCCGGGCCTTAGCGCTCGTGGTGTGTCTCCCGTCGCTCCTGTCCGCGCAGGGGACGGGATCGGTGACGGGGGTGGTTACGGACCTGGGGGGACTCCAGCCACTCGCCGCGGTGGGGGTCTCCGTCGTTGGAACGCAACTCGGATCTCTCACCGAGGCGGATGGATCGTATACCATCGGCGCCGTGCCCGAGGGCACGGTGGAGCTCCGCGTGGATCGGCTCGGTTACGCTCCCGAGGTGCGCACGATCCAGGTGCTGGAGGGAAGCGTGATCACGGTCGATTTCGCGCTTCAGGTCTCGGCGGTGGCGCTGGATGCCCTCATAGTGACGGCGACCGGGGACCAGCGACGGCGAGAGCTGGGAAATGCCACCGCCTCGTTGCGGGTCCAGGACGAACTGGAAGCGACGGCGCCGACCACCGTCACCGACCTTCTGCAGGGCAGGGCATCGGGGGTTCAGGTCCTCCAGTCCTCCGGTTCCGTGGGGACTGCTTCGACGATCAAGATCCGGGGGAACAGCTCGGTGAGCCTGGACAACACACCGCTGATCTACATCGACGGTTCGCGAATCTCGAACGACATCACTTCGGGCCCGAACGTGGGGGGACAGAACACGAGCCGTCTCAACGACCTGGACCCGAACGACATCGAGTCCATCGAGATCGTGAAGGGGCCCTCGGCCGCGACCCTCTACGGGACCGAAGCCGCCGCGGGGGTCATCCGTATCACTACCAGGCGCGGACTCCCCGGAGTGACCGAATGGACGTACCGATCGTCCTTCGGGGCGAACTGGGATGCCACCGACTGGCCGGCGAGCGCCGTGAACCTGCGTGTGCCCGCGCTGGGAATCGGCCCGATCGCCCGAGACACGATCTATACGACGAATCTCCTGGAGGGGATCGGCACCGACCAGGACCCGTGGCGGACCGGGTTCGAGCAGAGTCACGGGATCTCCCTGCGCGGAGGTGTCGAGAACGCGACGTACTTCCTGTCGGGAGGTTGGGGAGATCGAGAGGGTAGCCTCCCGACGAACGAGTCCATGAACCGGAGCATGCGCGCGAATCTGAACCTCGCGCCGTCCGAGAACGTGGACGTCTCCATCTCCGCGGGGTTTGGGAGCAGTGATATTCGTCTGCCCCACAGTGACAACTCGGCCCTCGGCTATCTAGGGGTCGCGCTCAACGGCTCACCCTGGGAGTTGCCGCTCGTCCGCACCGATCCGGTGACCGGGGAGGAGGGGGTCCGGACGTGTCCGCTGGCGTTCGAGGCGGCGATCGCCTTCCAGAGACCCATCTCAACCCTGGGCGACGTCTGTGGCGAGAACGCCTTTTTCTCCGGCCGCACGTTCGAGGACGTCGCCACCGTCTCGAACGAGCAGCAGATCGAACGATTCACGGGAAGCACCGCAATCGACTATCGACCAGCCGCGTTTCTGGAGTTGCGGGGGACGGTGGGCTACGATCAGTTCTCGGACCAGACGGGCTCGTTCGTGCCGGTCGACTCCGATCTTCCATTCGGGGACCTCTCACGTGGATACCGTGAGATCCAGCACTTCGTGAGCCGCAACCTCACGGTCGAGGGGAACGCCTCGGCTACCTTCGATCTCGCCTCCGGCATCCGATCGACCACGACACTGGGCGGACAGTTCTTTCGCGAGAAGTTGGAGTCGGCCAGTGCGATCGGGCGCGACCTGCCCCCGGGGGTGACCAACGTCTCCAACGCGGTGCGGACCGAAGGGTTCGAGGACGTCACCGAGACCCGGACGCTCGGAGTGTTCGTCGAGCAGCAGTTCGCGATCGGTGACCGGGTCTTCCTCACGCCCGCCCTGCGGTTCGACGAGAACAGCGCCTTCGGCGAGAACCTGGGACGCGAAGCCTACCCGCGCATGATGGCCTCGTGGGTGATCAGCGACGAGTCGTGGTTTCCCGGGTCCGTTTTCCAATCGTTCCGGCTGAGAGGGGCATGGGGGGAGTCGGGCAAGCAGCCTTCCAGCTTCGCGGCTCTCCAGCTCCTGGAGGGAGCACGGGTCACCTTCGCCGACGAGGATCTCGCGGGTGTCACCCTCGGCCAGCTCGGAAACCCCGACCTGAAGCCCGAGCGGGGGAGCGAGCTGGAGCTCGGGTTCGAGACAGATCTGTTCGCTGGTCGCCTCGCCGTCGACTTCACCTGGTACGACCAGGTGACTCGTGACGCGATCGTGGCGCGCCGGCTCGCACCCTCGACCGGGTACCCGGACCGGGTGTTCGACAACGTCGGCGAGATCCGGAATTCAGGGTTCGAGCTGGGGGTCACGGGCGTCGCTGTGCATCGGAGTGACCTTCGCTGGGTGTGGCAACTCGTCGGAGCCACGAACCGGGGAGAGGTCAGCCGACTCGGGGACCCGATCGTGTTCGGCCTCTACGGTGACACCCAGCGGCATCAGGAGAATCATCCGTTCGCCTCCTACTTCAGCCGATCCTACTCGGTCGGGGACGACGGGACGGTGCAGGCCACACCGGAGCGGGTGCAGCTCGGACATCCGACGCCGGAATGGGAGGGCTCGCTCTCCTCGACCCTCACCCTCTTCGAGCGTGTGACGCTCTATGCCAACCTGGGTTTCGCGGGGGGACACCAGCAGCTCAATAGCACCGAGGAGTTCCGCTGCAAGTTCCTCGGCGGGGGTCCGAACGGCGGGATCTGTCCCGCCATCTTCGAGAAGGGCCCGGAAGGGGAGCCGACCGAGGAGGCCCGGATCAAAGCCGTGGCGGCTGCGGACGGCGAATATGGCCCGTGGATCGAGGATGCCGACTTCGCGCGACTGCGGACGCTCGGGATCCGCTTCGAGCTGCCGCCCGAATGGGCCGGGACTCTGGGAGCCCGCCGCGCGAGCGTGACCTTCGCCGGGGAAAACTTCGCGCTCTTCACGAGCTATTCGGGACTCGATCCGGAGGTCAACTTCGCGGGCGGCGACCGCAGCGCCCGCGCCGAGTATCTGACCCTCCCGCCGTCGCGGCGTGTGACGGGTCGGGTCTCGATCACGTTCTGAGCGGCCGGGGGGAAGGGCGTACCATGCATCAGGGGCAAGACGCAGTCATGGACACCAAACGAAGGAAGTGGAGCAGGGTTCGGCCGGCCTTGCTCGCGGTCGCGGGAATGGTCGGGGTTGCCGGCTGCGATGTGGGACTTCTCGATGTAGACGACTCCGCGATCATCGTGCCCTCGGACCTGGACGCCGCCGGACCGTCCGCGATTCCCACCCTGACGAACGGGGTCGTGGGCGCCTATCACGAAGCCGTGGACGGGATCGTGCGGTACTCCGGACTGCTGGCGGACGAGATGATCCTTGCCGGGACCTTTCCATCGCGGACACAGGTGGACAACCGTCGGATCCTGCCGACGAACAACCAGCTGGGGGAGGAAGTGTACATTCCCCTCCACCAGGCTCGGTTCCAGGCGGACACCACCGCCCATCAGTTCGAGCAGAAGCTGGAGGATCCGGAGTTTTCCGATGCGATCCCCGAGCTGCGGCGGGGGATCGCGATGGCGCGGCTCTACGGTGGCTTTACCCGTCTATGGCTCGGTGAGCTCTACTGCTGGAGCATCCTCACCGGGATGTTCCCTGAAACAGCGCCGGTCCTTCCCGACCAACGAATCGCGGAGGCTCTGGAGTTCCTCGAAGCCGCCGAGGCCGAGGCCGAGGCGATTGGACTGGTGGACATTCGGCTGGCCGCGGTCGTGGGGCAGGCCCGGGCGAATCTCTGGCTCGGAAACTTCGAACGGGCCGCCGAGCTCGCCGCGGCGGTCCCGCGCGGTTGGCGGTATCGGGCAGAGTACTCGGCGAACAACCCGGACCAGTACAACGAGGTCTACGCCTTCACGTGGGGCGATACCGAGCTGATCCGCTGGACGGTCGGGGACGGCTCCATTCCCCAGCGGGGCAGCGAGCAGTGGCCGTACCTCGGGGAATTCATCGGACTCAACCTGATCACCTACCGACCTCCGGGGTTCAGCGCATTCGTGGGTGCGATTCCGGTCGCTCGGCAGAATCTCTATCATCAACCGCAATCGGACATCCTCGTAGCCTCGTGGACGGAGGCGGCTCTGATCCTCGCGGAGGTCGCGGTCCGGGACATGGAGACCTCGGTCGCCCAGGCCATCCTGAACGATCTGCGCTCGGACTATTCCGGCTGGGCGGCCCTCGAGTGGGGAATCACCCCCCCTGATCCCGAGAACGAGTTGGCCCAGATCGAGCTGACCGGCGACATCACGCTCGACCTCGGGGCCGTCGTAGCCGAGCGAGCCCGCGAGTTGTGGTTGACCGGCGACCGGCATGTCACGGGACGGCGGCTGCGCCTGGACCCGGCGGTCGACATCGACATCTTTCCCGTCAAAGTGCAGGTGGGCGGAGGCGACGACATCGCTTTCCCGATCGAGGGGAGAGAGCTGGACAACAACCCGAATCTCGCGTCGGATCAGGCGTGCCCCGCGGGCCAGGCACCTGGGGCCTGGCGGTGACTCGTTTCCCCGGCGAGCCTTATAGGGAACGCGACCCGAAGGCCGGGTAAGCTTGACCAATTGGTTGTGTGTGCAGGCCCCTCGGACCATCAGGAGACACGGGACATGAAGGGCAAGAACCAACGCGGAACACCAGAGGTAGCCACGGGCCCGGCGAGTGAGCGGACACCCGACACTCCCGGTCGTCCCCGCCGGGTCGACAAACCCTGGGGCTACGAGCTCGTATGGGCCGAGACCGACCTGTACGTCGGAAAGCTCCTTCACGTAAATGCGGGTGAATCCCTCTCCCTTCAGTTCCACGAGGAGAAGGACGAGACACTGTTTCTGCTGGAAGGTGAAGTACTGATGGATCTGGGCGCCGGCGTGAATTCCCTTGAGCCGGTCCGGTTCGAGGAGGGGGCGAACCTCAGGATTCGTCCGGGAACGCTCCACCGGATCGAAGCCGTGACCGACGCAACGATCCTCGAGGCGTCCACGACGGAGTTGGACGACGTGGTGCGGATCCGGGATCGATACGGGCGCGTCGGTCCCGAAGAGGCGAACGGTGGGTGAATCGGGCGGGCCGTCCCGCCCGGCGGCCGGTGCGGAAACTCCGGCCGTCACCTCGGTCATTCTCGCTCTCGGGTCGAATCTCGGAGACCGCCGCGCCCACCTCCGGCGCGGACTTCGAGGTCTCGAACCGCAGGTGTTGCTGGAGGCGACCTCCAGATTGGTGGAATCCGCGCCCTGGGGACCGGTCGCCGACCAACCCGATTTCCTCAACCTCGTCGTGCGGGCACGCACCCGCCTGAATCCCGGACAACTCCTGGAACTCATCCGCCAGGTGGAGGCCGCAGAAGGCCGAACTCGTGCGACCCCCCAGGGCCCGCGCACGCTGGACATCGACATCGTCTTCTTTGGAGATTCCCGGGTGCATTCGCCGACGCTCCGGATTCCCCATCCCCGCTGGAGGGACCGATCCTTCGTGGCGCGCCTCGTACCGGATGTGGCGGGTGTGATGATCGATCCCGAATCGGGCCGACCTCTCGCCGATCTCGCGACCGCCGCCCCGCTCCCCTCCGATCTCACCGAGGTCGTGCCGCTGAGACTCGAATCGGGGGCGAGGGGGCTTCCGTGATCCCGACGAATCGAGCCTTCCGGGTGGAGTCGAGCGGGCCTCCGTCGCATCCTTCAGGGGGTTGGGAGATTCCGGTGAACAGCCTGGTCGGCGGAGGATATCCGGTGCGTGTCGGTGCCGGAATCCTGGACGAGCTCCCCTCCATGGTCTCGCGCCTTGCCCCGGCGTACGCCTACGGCCTCATTGCAGACGACACCGTCTTCCAGCTCCACGGTGAACGCGTCGTTGCGGCACTGGAGGCGATCGGACGTCCCGTGTTCGCGTATACCTTTCCGTCGGGGGAGGCCCGGAAGAACCGGACGGAGTGGTCGCGTCTTACCGATGCTCTCCTCGCGGATGGCCTCGGACGCGATGGGTGCGTCGTGGCCCTGGGCGGGGGGGTCGCCGGAGACCTCGCGGGATTCGTCGCCGCGACCTACATGCGGGGTGTGCCCGTAGTGCAGATTCCGACATCTCTCGTTGCCATGGTGGACTCGTCGGTGGGCGGGAAGACGGGGGTCGACGTCCCATCCGGGAAGAACCTGGTGGGAGCTTTCCATCCCCCTCGACTCGTGCTGGCGGATACGGAACTGGCGGCGACCCTTCCCAGGTCCGAGCGCAGCCAGGGGCTTGCCGAGGCAGTCAAGCATGGCGCGATTCTGGATTCGGAATACTTCGACTGGATCGCACGCCACGCCGGCGAGCTCCTTGCGGGCGAACCCGGGCCGACGGGCCTCCTCGTCGCACGCTCGGTCCAGTTGAAGGCCGCGGTGGTGGGCGAGGACGAGAAAGAGGCGGACCTGCGGCAGATCCTCAACTTCGGCCACACCCTGGGCCATGCCCTCGAGGCCGCCTCGGGGTACAGCCTGCCGCACGGGAGTGCGGTCGCCCTGGGCATGGTACTCGAGGCGAAGCTTGGAGAGCAGGTCGGGGTCACCCGGGAAGGCGTGGCCTCTTCTCTCGTGACGGCGCTGCAGCGAGTGGAGCTTCCCGCCGTGCTGTCCGAGACGGTCGACCCGGACGATCTACTGGATCTGGTTTCCAGAGACAAGAAGGCCCGTGGGGGACGTGCGAAATACGTGCTCCTATCCAAGCTGGGGACCGTGGATCCGGGCAAGGGCTGGAGTCACGCGCTCGACCCCGCGAACGTGCGTCGATTCCTCGAGCGGATTGGGTGAATGGGCTGGGAGGGGCTGTGACGAGCGTTGTTCATCGCTGTTCGGAGTGGGTTTGACTCGCCTGTGAGGTCCGTCTATTCTTCTTTCGCCGATTCTGGCTACCCGCGACCCTTGCGTCCTTCGGCGTCGCTCGGGGGGGACCGATCGATCCATTCGCGCGATCGCGAACGTCGTTCGTTCTTCCGCTCGCGGGGCCTTCTCAAGGGCTTTCTCGGCGCCCAACTCCCCAGACCCCGCTGGAGGTGACATGGCGCTCATCGAGCGCTCCCGCGGACTCCGTGTTTCGCACGTCCTGTCGCATCGCGCCACAACCGACTCCGGAGCCCCGTTCCTCCTCACCCACGACGAGGAGGTGACGTTCGGGGAAGTGGAGAGCCTGGCCGAGTCGCTGGCCGCGGCCCTCTCGAACCTCGGGATCGAGTCTGGAGATCGAGTCGCGGTGGTTCTGCCGTGCTGCCCGGAATTCGTCGTCTCGGTGTTCGCGCTCGCGAAGCTGGGGGCCGTTCTGGTTCCGTTGAGCCCTCGCTTGACGGAATCGGAGTTGCAGTATCGGCTCCGACATTCCGAGGCGGTGTGTGCGGTGACCGTCGAGAGCTTCCACGGCGTCGACTTCCTTCAGGTCTTCGAGGAACTGTTTCCTCTGCTTCCAGAACTGCAGTATCTCGTGACGGTTGGAGAGGAGGACCTCTGGTACGACGACAGGATCTTCCAGTTCGAGGATCTGATTTCCGCGGGAGCCGGACGGGACTTCGACGCGCCGGAGGCGGCTTCGACGTCGGAGCTGTTCGCGATCGTCTATACATCCGGGACGACGGGAAAGCCCAAGGGCGTCGAACTGACCCATGAGAACGTCGTACACGCTGCCGCGGAGACCGTACGGTCGATCGATCTGGGCGGCGAGGACCGGGTCATCGGCGTCACCGCCCTCTTCCACGTCTTCGGTCTGGGACCGGGGGTGCTGGGTTCCGTGCTGGCCGGTTCGGCCTTGATCCTGCAGAGCGAGTTCGAACCGGCGGAGAGCCTCGATCTGATCGAGCATCACCGTGCTACGGTCCACTATGGTGTACCTACGGTCTTCGCCGCAGAGCTCCGCGAGCACCGCACCCGGTCACGTGATCTGTCGAGCCTGCGTTGTGGCCTGGTTGCCGGCGCCCCCTTGGGGGAGGAGCTCCATCAGCGGATCGAGGAGCAGCTCTGTCCGAACCTGCTGGCAGCGTACTCGCTCACCGAGGCGGCGTCCACCGTGGCGATGACGCGACTCGACGATCCTGTCGAAAAGCGTCGTTTCACCGTAGGTCGACCCGTGGACGGGATGCGAGTGCGTGTCCTCGAGCAGGACGGGACCGAGCTGCCGGTCGAGAGTCTCGGCGAGATCGCGGTCCACGGCCCCGGTGTCATGCGCGGCTACTATCGGCAGCCGAAGGAGACGTCGGGCTGCTTCGACTCCGAGGGCTACTTCAGGACCGGGGATCTGGGAATCGTCGACGACGAGGGCTACCTCCATTTGGTGGGTCGCCGCAAAGAGGTTATCATTCGAGGCGGTTCCAATGTCTATCCACGGGAAATCGAGGATCGGCTTCACGCCCACCCTGCGGTGCAGGATGCCGCCGTGGTGGGAGTCCAGGATCCGATCCTGGGTGAGGCGGTATGCGCCGCGGTCGTTCCCATAGAGGGGGCGATCGTGACGGGTGAGGAGTTGACGGAGTGGTGTCGCCGAACGCTGGCGGACTACAAGATCCCCGATAGCGTACAGTTCCTCGACGAACTCCCGATGACCGGAACCGGGAAGGTCCGACGGGCCGAACTCGCCCGCCTCCTTGAGGCAGGAGAGGAAGGTCCATCGAATTGAATCACCGGGAGGCTTCCCCGACCCGTCCGCACCGGATCTCGCCCCGACTCAAGCCCGGGTGCGTTCTGCTGCGGACAGGTGGGGAGGTTTCGCGGCACACACTCTCCCATGCTGCGGATATCTAACATCAACACATGAGTATGTCATTCTCCAGTGCTCCCCATATCGAGGGAGCTCACGCCGGTGCACACCCCTCCCACGCCCCCAATGCCGCGCTCCTCGTCGACTTCGACAATGTCACGATGGGGATGCGCAGCGATCTCTCGAAGGAGCTGAAGACCCTGCTCTCCTCGGATGTGATCCGAGGCAAGGTGACGGTTCAGCGGGCGTACGCGGATTGGCGACGCTACCCACAGTACATCGTTCCCCTCTCGGAGGCGTCGATCGACCTGATCTTCGCCCCCGCCTACGGGAGTAGCAAGAAGAACGCGACCGACATCCGGATGGCGATCGACGGGATCGAGCTCGTCTTCACCCGCCCCGAGATCGGGACGTATATCCTGCTCACCGGGGACTCGGATTTCTCCTCGCTCGTGCTCAAGCTCAAGGAGTACGGGAAGTACGTCATTGGCGTCGGGATCCAGGAGTCCTCGTCCGACATCCTGGTCCAGAATTGCGACGAGTACTATTCCTACACTTCACTCTCCGGGTTGAGGAAGACGGACGATTCCGGGCCGAGCCCCACGGATCCGTGGGTGCTGGTCGAGAAGGCGACCGAGCAGATGGGTCGCAGGGGCGACGTGATGCGCTCCGACCGCTTGAAGCAGGTGATGCTCGAGATCGACCCGGGGTTCGACGAAAAGAGCTTCGGATTCAACAAGTTCTCCCGGTTCGTTTCGGAGGCGTCCCAGAAAGGTCTCATCGACATCCGCCGGATGGAGAACGGTCAGTACGAGATCCTTTCACGAGGAAGCAAGAAGCCGGAGGAGCAGAAGAACGGCGGGCGATCCCGCGATGGGCGGAAGGGAGACCGCGGTCGAGGCGGGCGCGAACGAAACCGCACCGAACCGGCTGCCAGCCCCTCGTCCCCTTCCTCCTCCGCGACATCGGGCGCGTCCAACGAGTCCCTGTCCTCGGCCTACGCGCTCCTCAGAAAGGCGATCTCGGAGCTGCTGGAGGATCAAGACGCCGATTCCGTGCGTGATTCGGATGTGAAGAGGCGGATGCTCGCCCTCAAACAGGGATTCGACGAGGCCGAGTTCGGGTTCTCGAAGTT
>JBBDIV010000071.1:0-16571 GCA_040880225.1 Gemmatimonadota bacterium | reverse complement strand
GAGCGTTTCGGGGCTCGTGACGTCGTGGTCCACGTCGAGCCGGCAGAGTGAGTACTCGGCGCTCCACGGACCTGTCGAGCCGGAGTCTGGAGCGTGAGCGCATGGACGCCACGGCCCTGGATCGCGACGTTCTGGCCGCCGCTCTGGAACAGGTGGCCCGGGCCAACTTCATGTTGGGTGGTCTCCGGTCTCTGCTTCGGCATCTGCGCCCTCTGGTCCGCGGGCTGAACGAGCTCCAAATGCTCGACGTCGGGGTCGGGAACGGCCGGCTGAGCTCCCGGGTGGCTCGGGAGTTGGGCCGGGACGGGGTCGACGTGCGGTGGACGGGGATCGACCACCACGCGGATGTCCTGGCCGTCGCCCGAAGGGAGTTGACCGGCGCGCCTCGAGGGTCGGGGGGTGGGCTCACCGGAGCTCGCGACATACCCCTCGAGCCCGACGTCCGAACTCCGTCGCTCATCCGGGCCGATGCGGAGGATCTACCCTTCTCCGACGACAGCTTCGATGTTGCGGCTGCAACCCTCACTCTACACCATCTGTCCGATCCGGCCTGCGAGGCGGTCCTGGCCGAGATGGCCCGGGTCAGCCGGATCGCCGTGCTGGTCAGCGATCTGGAACGTAGCCGGCTCCACTATCTCGGTGCCCGGTTGCTGTCGGCGACGGTCTGGCGACGGGACCCGCTGACCCGCTACGACGCTCCTCTCTCGGTGCGTCGTTCGTTCACGCGGCCCGAGCTCGAGGAACTGGCGGCGCGTGCACCGTTCCGGTCGGCGGTGGTAAAGCGGCACTTCCCTTTCCGGTTGCTCCTCGAGGGCCGACCGTGAAGCCCGGAGCGGGCGCGGAGGTGGTCGTCGTGGGTGCAGGCCCGGCAGGGAGCGCGGTCGCCGCGGAGCTCGCGTGCCGTGGACGCGATGTTCTCCTTCTGGACCGGGCGAGTTTTCCCCGAGCCAAGGCCTGTGGGGAGTGTTTGAATCCCGGCGCTGCGGCGGCACTCGAGAGACTGGGCTTGTTGGCACCGGTGCTCGAGACGCAGGTGCGATCGCTGATCGGCTGGACGTTGGCGACGTCAGGGGGTCGAAGAGTCTTCGCCCGCTTTCCTGCCGGCGTACGGGCGCTCGGCGTCGACCGCCGAAGTCTGGATGCGACCCTGCTGCGTTGCGCGATTGAACGTGGTGTGCGGTTCATGGGGGGCTATCGGGTCGTCGAGGTGGATCCGGGGGGGCCCCGGAACCGAGCTCGGGTGCGAGGCATCTCGACCGACGGCACTCCGTTCACGGTCACGGGTTCGATCCTCGTTGGCGCGGACGGCCTACGGTCCGCCGTGGCCCGTGGGACCGGCGCCGTCGAATCGCCGGCGGGACCTCGCAAGGCCTCTCTCACCTGGAGGGTGGCCGGTCGGGGACCGGAACCGGACCGGGGGCGCCTCTACCTGGGAGATGGGCTCACCGTCGGTCTCGCGCCCGTGCCGAACCCCCGGCTTCCTCCCGACGGCCCCGACCTGTGGAATGCGACGGTCGTGGTCGCGTCCGCGCGAGATCGTGCGGTACTTCGGAAGGACGGGGAGGTATTCCTCGATCGCGGAATGGACGCGCTCGGGCCGGGTTGGATCGGGGGTTTCGAGCTCGTCGACGGTCCGTGGGCCAGCGGGCCCTTTTCCTGGCCGGCGAAGGGTGCGGTTGTCGGTCGAACCGTTCTGGTCGGGGATGCGGCGGGGTACTACGATCCACTGACCGGCCAGGGCATGTTCCGGGCCCTCAGAGGTGCCGAGCTTGCAGCGCATGCGATCGACGAGGCCCTCACCCCCTCGCAGTGGGATGGCGACGGCGTGGGTGCCGGCTCCAACCCGCGGGCTCGGTCCTTCGATCGCCGGGCGCTCCTGCGGTACGACCGGGAGCATTCGCGCGCCTTCCGTCCCGGTCGCCTCATGCAGCGTGTCATCGAGGGCGTCGTGTCACGCTCGCGTATTCGCGAGCCGGTTTTCGCACTGCTCGAGAGGTCTCCGAGGGCGGCCACCGCTCTCGTGCGATTGATCGGCGACGCGACCGTCGCACAGTGAGCCGGATTCCCCTGCACTTCTGGAGCGAGAGATGCGGACTGTAGACGAAGCAACTTCCCGCGCGACGCCCGCGACCTGTTTCCAGGTCGCGGCAGACGTGGAGCGGTGGCCGGAGGTGCTCCCGCACTACCGATGGGTGCGCTTCCACGAGAAGGAGGGGTTCGGCCGTGGGACCGTGGAGATGGCCGCGTGGAGGAATTTCCCCGGCTTTCGCTGGCCTACCTGGTGGGTCTCCACGATGACCCTCGACGTCGAGGCGAGACGGGTATACTACCGTCACATCGACGGCATTACCGAAGGCATGCAGGTCGTCTGGGAGGTCGATTCTTCCGACGATGGCTCGACCCGTCTCCGGATCGTGCACGAGTGGCATGGGCCGGGGTGGCCCCTGGTCGGGGGGGCTGCCGCCGAGTGGATCATCGGCCCACACTTCATCTCGCAGATTGCGGGCCGCACCCTCGAAGGGGTCGTGGATGCCGCCGAAGCCAGGGAGGCAGGTCGATGACGGAGGGCCGCACCGGAGGAGGGCCGGCCGGGTCCCCGCCCCGCAACGTCGTGATCACGGGGATGGGGATCATCACTGCGACAGGAATCGGAATCGAGCAGTTCTGGACCAACCTCCGCCAACGCACATCGCCCGCGACCGAAGTGACGCGATTCGATGCTACTCCATTTCGGAGCCGGATTGCGATCCAGGTGGAGGATTTCGAGGCCGAGGACTACATGGAACGGTCGCGGGCTCGCCGTCTCGACCGGTTCGGACAGATGACAATCGCACTCGCCCGCCAGGCCGTCGACGATGCCGGCCTGGCTCCGGACTCGATCCCGAGCGAACGGGTCGCGGTGCAGATGGGTTCGGCCCTCGGCGGGATCGCGCATGCCGAGAAGCAGATGCATGGGTTCATGGACGGCGGCGTGCGCTCTGTCGATCCCCGCCTCGCGCTGACCGTGTTCTGCGGCGCGACGAGTTGCAACATTGCGATCGAGTTCGGCTTTCAGGGGCCGAACTCCACCAATGCCATGAGTTGCGCGTCGGGAACGATCGCTGTGGGAGAAGCCTTCCGCCTCATTCGGGAAGGCTCGGTCGACGCCGCTGTGGCCGGCGGCGTGGAGTGCCCGCTCGCTCCACTGACCTATGGGGCGTTTTCCCTCATTCGCGCCATGACCACGCGAAACCACGATCCGGCCCGGGCCTGTCGCCCCTTCGATCGCGACCGGGACGGCTTCCTGATGGGCGAGGGTGGAGCCGTGCTCGTCCTCGAGGAGGAGGAGCACGCTCGGCGTCGGGGCGCTCGGGTGTACGCTCGGGTCTGCGGATACGGCACGACGAACGACGCTCATCACATGACGGCGCCCCGCCCGGACGGTACGCAGGCCGTGCGCGCGATGGAGCTGGCACTGGGTAGCGCACAGGTCCCGGCCTCGGAGATCGACTATGTCAACGCTCACGCCTCGTCCACTCCACTGAACGACGCCACGGAGTCCAGAGCGATCCGGACCGTTCTGGGGGAGAGCGCGGATCGCGTACCGGTGAGCGGAACGAAGCCCTATTACGGCCACGCTCTCGGAGCATCCGGAGCGATCGAGACCGTGATCTGTGCCCTCACCCTACAGCGCGGGTGGATTCCGCCGACCCTGAACCTCGAACATCCTGGAGACGGGTGCGACCTGGACTACGTCGTTGGGAATGGGAGGAACGGAAGACTGCGGAATGTGTTGAACAACTCCTTCGGCTTTGGTGGAATCAACGCGAGTCTGGTGCTCTCCCGAGGGGAAGACCGTCCCAACGCGACCAGACCGGCCGGCTGAACGGTCGGTGGCGGATCGCCCTTCGAGCCGACCAGAGCGCTGCGGATCGACGGTCGTTTCGGACGTGGGCTCAGCGGCAGACCTTTGACTCGAAAATCGTCTGTTTATAACTTCTTGGGCCTTGTCGAACGAATCCGATGGGGGTTTCCTCATCTCACGGTCTAGTGCCCAATGCCCCGGGTCACAGGCTCTTAGACTGATCTGAACCGTACCGCGGTTCCTTCTCGAAACTCTTTCAGAGAGGCTTCACGGAACGGATGTTTTCCTCCTCTCGTGGTCTGGACTCGTTCGATCAATATCTTCAGGATGTCGAGAAGTACCCACTGATCCAGGACCCGGAGGAAGAGCGGGCACTGGCCAGACGGGCTCGTGCCGGCGACAAGGAAGCGGCCGAACGCCTGGTGACCGCGAATCTCCGGTTCGTCATCTCGTACGTGAAGAAGTACCAGGGGCGGGGTCTGGGCCTCGCGGAGTTGGTTTGCATCGGGAACGAGGGACTTCTGAAGGCCGTCAAGAAGTTCGATCCGGAGAAAGGGGTGAAATTCATCTCCTACGCGGTCTGGTGGATCCGTCAGACCGTGCTTCAGGCGCTCGCCGAGCAGACCCGTTCCGTCCGGATCCCCCTGAATCAGAACTCCAACCTGGCCCGCCTTTCCCGGGTCAATACCGCCCTCACCCAGCAACTCGGGCGGCCCCCCACGGTCCAGGAGATCGCTGACGAGATGGAGGAACCGGTGGATACCATCCGCGCTCTCCGCCGGGTCGCGGCCAGTGAGCTTTCCCTCGATGCTCCGATCGATCGGAGCGACCGGGACAGCGCATCCTTCGGAGAGCGGTTCGCCGGGACGGACTCGGAGGACATCGAGGAGGACGTCGAGGCCACGGCGCGCCGGGACTTCCTCGAGACGATGTTCGAGAACTATCTTACCGAGCGCGAACGGAAGATCCTCTATCTCTACTACGGGCTGGACGACGGGGAGGAGCGAACGTTGGAAGAGATCGGCTCCCTGCTCGGAGTGACCCGGGAACGGATTCGTCAGATCCGGAACCGCGCCTTTGAGAAACTCCGGGAAAGCCCCCACGGAGAGTCCCTCTCCGGATTCTGGGCCCCGAACTGACGCCCCTCCCCGCCCCCAACCGGAGGTAGTCCGGGCTACACCGCCGCGGGCTCCTCCAACTCCGCCGTGCGCGGCGGAGACAGAAGCACCAGCTCCCGGACGTTGACCTCAGAAGTCGGGATGGTCACTCCGTCCCTCTCGTAGGAGTCGTACTCGAGGCGTCCCTCGACGTACACCCGGTCCCCCTTCTTGACGTATTCCTCGGCGAAGAGGGCGAGCCGGTTCCACATCGTGAGTCGATGCCAGTCCGTCCGCTCCCGATCGCCCTCCCCATTCACGCTCATGCGGTGATTCGTCGCCAGGGACAGGTTGGCGACCTTCGTGCCGCTCTGCGTCTCTCGGAGCTCCGGATCGCGGCCGACGTGGCCCACCAGGATGATCTTGTTCACCGAACGACTCATCTCGCTTTCCTCCTCGGTCGGAATTCGACTCGACGTCCACCGGCTACCGCCCGGGGGACGTGTGGCTTGGAGGAACAACCTGGGGCGAAGGAACGGGCGCTCCCATGGTGGACGCGGACCACAAAGGAGCGGGACTCGGATAGCCTCCCGGGTCTCAGCGGGCCCGGAACCGACCGCATCGGGAGACGGTCGGCCGGAAGCCGGAGCGAAATCGGTTGGGGAAATGGCCGAAGCAGCAATCGGGGAGGTCCCCGGTGGCATGTGATCGGTGGCGTGTGATGGAGGGTGTCGCGTCGTCATCCCTTGCAGTCGTACCACGAATACCCGACGCCGACGTCGACCTTCAGAGGTACGTCGAGCGCCATGGCTCCTTCCATCTCGCTCACCGCGAAGATCCGGAGCTCCTCCAGCTCTTCCTCGGGAACCTCGAAGACGAGCTCGTCGTGGACCTGCAGAAGGATGCGACCCTCGAACGCCCGGTCGCGGATACCTCGATGTATTCGGGTCATGGCGAGCTTGATGAGGTCCGCGGCCGTCCCCTGGATCGGTGTGTTCTGGGCGATCCTCTCGCCGAACTGCCGGACGTTCCAGTTTTTTGATTCCAACTCGGGAACGTAGCGTCGCCGGCCACTCAGTGTCTGCACGTATCCCTTCTCCTTCGCCACTTCCACTTGCTGGTCCAGGAAGGCCCGAACGCCTGCGAAGCGTTCGAAATACTCCTCGATGAAGGCGGCCGCTTCGTCTCGGGGGATCCCGAGCTGGCGACCCAGGGAAAAGTCGCCCTGTCCGTAGAGGGTCCCGAAGTTGATCGTCTTGGCCCGGGATCGCTGGTCGTCCGAGACATCGTCGATCGGCACGTCGAAGATTACGGAGGCGGTCTGTCGGTGAATGTCGAGGTCGTCCCGAAACGCGGTCACGAAAGCCGGATCCCCGGAGAGGTGGGCCAGGATGCGGAGCTCGATCTGGGAATAGTCTGCGGCCAGGAAGACATGTCCCTCCTCGGGCACGAACCCCTTGCGGATCTCTCGCCCCAGGGCCGATCGGATCGGGATGTTCTGTAGGTTCGGGTCGGAGGAGGAGAGCCGCCCCGTGGCTGCGACCGTCTGGTTGAAGGAGGTGTGGATCCGGCCCGTTCCGCGGTTGACCAGCTTCGGTAGCGCATCCACATAGGTGGACCGCAGCTTCTCGAGCTGACGGTATTCGAGAAGGTGGCTCGGGAGCGAATATCCTCGGGACGCGAGTTCCTCGAGGACCGCAGCGTCGGTGGACGCCCCCGTCTTTGTCCTCCGGATCACGGGAAGCTCGAGCTTCTCGAAGAGGATCTCTCTGAGCTGTGGGTTGGAGTTCACGTTGAACTCCTCACCCGCCTCCTTGAAGATTTCCTCACGGACGAGCTCGAGCTCCCGGTCCAACCTCCGGCTCATCTCCGCGAAGAAGTCGGTGTCGATCCGGATGCCGACCCACTCCATGTCCGCGAGCACGGGCAGCAAGGGCATTTCGAGATTCCGGAACAGGTCCTCGAGGGCCTGCTCTTCGAGTTGGGGTCGGAAGCGGCCCCAGAGCCGAAACGTGAGGTCGGCGTCCTCGCAGGCGTAATCCGTCGCTTTCTTAAGGGGGACCTCGGAGAAGGGAATCTGGCTCCTTCCGGACCCCGTGACGTCCTTGTATGAGGTCGGCGTGTAGCCGAGAAAGTCGGTGGAAAGCACATCGAGGGAGTGCTGGCGGCGGCCCGGGTCGAGCACGTACGACGCGATCATGGTGTCGAAGTCCACGCCGGCGAGTGCAACCCCGGCCCGGCGGAGCACCAGGACGTCGTACTTCAGGTTCTGCCCGATCTTCGGAAGCTCGGGATCCTCCAGGAGCTCGATCAGAGGAGCCATGGACGGATCGTCGAGGGGCGGCAGGTTCTCCGGATCCTCGTCGGGGTCGTCGAGGAGCGAGCCCTGGGCCGGGCGGTGTCCGAAGGGTAGATAGACGCCCGAGCCCTCTTCCCACGACATCGAGATCCCCACGAGGTGAGCTTCCATCGGCTGGGTGGACGTGGTTTCGGTGTCGACCGAGACCTTCCCCGCCAGTCGAGCGGCCGACACGGCCTCACGCACCTCGTCGGCGGTCGTGAGGGCACGGTAGTCGACATCTCCTCCGTCGGGCGCCTCCGGGACCTCGTCGGGCGCGGAGAACCGCTCGATGAGTGTCCGGAACTCGAGCTCCACGCAGATGTCGCGGAGCCGATCCATGTCGGGGTCGTGAACCTCCAGCCGTTCGAGATCCAGCCCCACTGGTAGATCGCACTGGATCGTGACCAGGCGCCTGGAAAGGCGAATCTGTTCCGCGTGCTCCGTAATGGACTCACGTTTCGCCTTCCAGGGGACCCGCTCCGGATCCTCCAGAAGCTCGTCCAGGGGGCCGATTTCGGTCAGGAGTCGTTGGGCCCAACCGGATCCGATCCCGGGCGCTCCCGGAATGTTGTCCGAGCTATCCCCTACGAGGGCCAGGTAGTCGGTGACCTGTCCGGGTCCGACTCCGAGCCGCTCCGAGGCGTTCGACTCGTCCACCCATTCGGCCGCTACGCCGGTCGGCCCGCCTCGCCCGGGGTTCAGAAGGTGGATCCCCGGACCCACGAGCTGATGGAAGTCCTTGTCCCCGGAGACCACGACCGCCTCCAGACCGGCAGCCTGCGCCTTCCTGGCGAGCGTGCCGATGACGTCGTCCGCCTCGTATCCGTCGAGCTCGACGATCTCGTCGTGAAAGGCGGACACGAGATCCCGGATGCGGGGCAGAGATGCGCGCAGCTCGTCGGGCATCTTCTCGCGGGTGGCCTTGTACTCGGGAAACTCCTCCTCGCGGTGGCTGGTTCCTGCGTCGAACACGATCGCGAGGTAGTCGGGCTCATATTCCTCGCGGATCCGGAGCAGGAAGTTGATGAAGCCCCAGGCCGCAGAGGTGTTTTCGCCGCGTGAGTTGATGAGTGGGCGGTTGATGAACGCGAAGAACGAACGGTAGATCAACGCGTAGGCGTCGATCAGAAAGAGGCGGGGGGCCTTCTTCGGGGGGACCTCGACCATGGTGGCTGGATCGGCAGGGGGATCGCGATCACCGATCGCCCGCGAGAGCGGCGGATCGGCGCGGCGACTCGCAATTTCCGGAGATCGGGCGTCAAAGGAAAGGGGCCACCCCGATCACGGGGTGGCCCCAGGTCCCTCGAGAGGAGACGTTGGTCGACGGACCTACGCCTTTCTTCCCTCCATGGCATGCAGGGTGTCGATCATCTTCTGGGCCGACTCTTCCATGTCGATCACCAGTGAGTCGATCCGGGAGACGAAGTAGTTGTGCGCGATGCTCACCGGGATCGCGATCGTGAGACCGGCGGCCGTCGTGAGCAGCGCCACCTTGATCCCCCCGGCCACCAGAGTCGCCTCCACCTCACCGGCCGCCTCGATCGACTGGAAGGCGATGATCATCCCGATCACCGTTCCGAGGAAGCCCAGAAGCGGAGCGATGTTGGTGAGCGTCGCCAGGATCACGAGTCCCCGCTCGAGCTTCGAGAGCTCGAGTAGCCCCTGGTTCTCGATCGCCTTCATCACGCGATCGGTCCCCTCGTTCCGGCGCTCCAGCCCAGCGAAGAGGATGTTCGCGGCGGGAGAGTCGGACTCGCGGCATACTTCCGCGGCCTCCTCGACACGCTGCTCGGCTAGCAGCGTGTTGACCTCCGTGAGGATCTTCTTCGTACGGCTGCTCTTCGCCAGAAGGTCGAAGAACTTCCAGATGATCACGATGATGCCCAGGAGCAAGCATAGGGCGAGAGGCCAGCGCATGAAGCCCATGTCCTCCCAGAGTGTCGTGACCTGCTCGCCGAGCGTCAGGTCGGGAGCGTCCACCCCCGGGATCTGAAGAAGGGCGCTATAGAGCTGCATTGTACCGACCAAAGGGACCTCCCGACAAAGTAGTTGTACTGGAGTACTCGTCCTGAGATCAGGTCAGGACGTCACACGCTGATGGAATAGGGAAGTGGGATAATGAGCCACCCCCCCGAGGCTGTCAAGTGTCTAATTTCCGCGTCTCGTCCAGCTTGATGCATCGCGCGCGGTGATCGGCCCCGACCGCGTCGAGGCCCGGCACGACCCGTGCGCACTCCTCGTCCTTGCGAGGATACCAACATCGGGGGTGGAAGGGACATCCGGAGGGTGGAGAGATGGGCGATGGCACGTCTCCCTCGAGCACGATCCGGCGCCGTTCGCTGCGGCCGTCGGGGTCGGGCCGGGGCACGGCGGAGAGAAGGGCGCGCGTGTAGGGATGCCTGGGATTCCGGTACAGGTCGGCAACGGGCGCCGATTCCACGATGCGCCCCAGGTACATGACCGCGACCCGGTCGCTGACATGCTCCACGACGGAGAGGTCGTGGGCAATGAACAGGTAGGTGAGCCCGAGCTCGTTCTGGAGGTCCTCCAGGAGGTTGATCACCTGTGCCTGCACGGACACGTCCAGGGCAGAGACCGGCTCATCGCAGACGATGAAATCCGGCTCCACGGACAGGGCTCGCGCGATGCCGACTCGCTGCCGCTGGCCGCCACTGAACTCGTGGGGGTACCGGTCCGCGTGTTCGGCCAGAAGCCCTACGGTGTCGAGGAGCTCACGGACTCTCCGTCGCCTGCCTGGTCCGTTCTCGCCCAGGCCGTGGACCCGGAGAGCTTCCTCGATCATCTGCCCCACCGTCATGCGGGGATTCAGCGAGGAAAAGGGATCCTGAAAGACGATCTGAGCTCGCCGCCGAAGCCTGCGCAGCTCTCGGCTCGACATCGACCGCACATCCTCCCCATCGAACTCGATCTCGCCTTCGCTGGGTTCGATCAGACGCAGGATGGCCCGCCCGGTCGTCGACTTCCCGCATCCGGACTCGCCCACGAGCCCCAGCGTCTCGCCGCGATGGAGATCGAAGGATACGCCATCGACGGCTCGTACCCACTCCTTCGCCCCGGGAAGGATTCCTTCGCGCTTCACCGGGAAGTATTTCTTCAACCCGCGCACGCGAAGCAGGGGAGCACCTTTGGAACCGGCTCCCGCCGCTCCGTCCGGGAGCTCCGACGGATCGACAGCGCTCGCGGCGCGGCGCCTCGACTCCCGGTCGGTCCCACGCGGCCCCCTCATCTGGAGTCTGCGTTCCCTTCGTGGGTCGCTTCTCCACCCACAGGCCGACGCCGCGAAGGCTCCTCCTCCAGCCAGCAGCGGGAGGCACGGCCCGGCTGGTCGGCGACGTCGAGAAGTGGCGGCGGGGCACCGCACTGGTGCCAGGCGTGCGGGCAACGTGCGCGAAAGCGACACCCGGACGGCCAGTTCACGGCGCTCGGTACCGTCCCCTCGATCGGGTGCATGCGGCCACGATCGCGGGCGAGGTCCGGGAGCGAAGCGAGCAGGCCCTCCGTGTATGGATGTCGGGGCCGGTGGAAGATCTCGTGGACGGTGCCACTTTCGACCACCTGACCGGCGTACATGACCACGACCCGGTCGCACACCTCCGCGACCACGCCCAGATCGTGCGTGATGAGGAGGACCGCCATCTCCCGGTGGCCTCGGATGTCGGCCAGCAGTTCGAGGATCTGTGCCTGGATGGTGACATCCAGAGCGGTAGTGGGCTCGTCGGCGATCAGCAGGTCGGGCTCACACGAGAGGGCCATGGCGATCATGATGCGCTGCCGCATCCCTCCGGAGAGTTGATGCGGGAACTCTCCGAACCGTCGTTCGGGCTCCGGGATCCCCACCTCGCGCAGGAGTCCGATCCCGATCCTGCGGGCCTCCGCCTTCCCCAGATTCCTGTGGAGGCGAAGCGCTTCCTGGATCTGGTTCCCGACGGTATAGACGGGATTCAGGGAGGTCATCGGTTCCTGGAAGATCATGGCGATCTGGTCGCCCCGGACGCGGCGCATCTCCTTCTCGGGAAGTGCGAGGAGCTCCCGGTCCCGCAACCGAATCGAACTCCCCGGCAGGATCCGGCCGGGCGGATCGGGGATCAGTCCCATCACCGAAAGCGAGGTGACCGTCTTGCCACACCCGGACTCGCCCACGATCCCCAGGGTCTCGCCCCTATCGATGTCGAACGACACACCGTCCACCGCGCGTGCGAGCCCGGCATCGGTGGAGAAGTACGTGCGCAAATCGCGGACCGAGAGAAGCGGCATCACCCGCTCCGGAGCCGGGGGTCGAGGGCGTCGCGGAGCCCGTCGCCGGCCAGGTTGAAGGAGAGGACCACGAATACGATCGCCAGCCCGGGGAAGGTCGACATCCACCATCCGCCAAGAAGATCCGCCCGCCCGTCCGCCACCATCGTTCCCCAGGACGGTGTAGGCGGCTGGATGCCGAGCCCGAGGAAGGAGAGTCCCGCTTCCAGGACGATCGTGTCGCCGATTCCCAGAGTGGCGGCGACGATCACCGGAGCGAGGGTGTTGGGGATGACATGCCGGAGGATCATACGAGGGGCGGAGTAGCCCAGCGCCTTCCCCGCCTGCACGAACTCCCGTTCCCTCAGGCTGAGAACCTCCCCACGGACGATCCGGGTGGATTGGGGCCACTGGGTGAGCCCGAGCACGGTGATGATCAGGAAGATCGAGGGTTCGAAGAGCGCGATGATGGTGATGAGGAGCACGAGCCGGGGAAAGGAGATGACCATGTCGACAAAGCGCATGATCATGTCGTCCACCTTCCCACCGACGAAGCCCGAGATGGCACCGAGGAGGGTTCCGATCGTGATGGCGATGCCGGCCGCGACGAACCCGATCGAGAGAGAGACCCGGGCCCCGTAGAGAACCCTGGAGAGGACGTCACGAGCGAACTGGTCCGTGCCCATGAGGTGCTCCCCCGAAGGCGGGAGCATCCTCTCGGCCACGAGGCTCCCCTGCTGCGTCGGATCGAACGGGGCCAGGAACGGGGTCAGCAACGCCGTGAGGTAGAAGAGGGTCACCGCCATCAGACCCAGGACGGCCACGCGGTTCTTCCGGAACGCACGAGTCGCCAGGGTCCACTGACTCCGGCCCACCCTCGGCTCGGGTTCCGTTCGGAGTGCGTCCCGCAGCGACCAACCCCACACCAGGGCCATCCCCAGGATGAGGGTCGCGAGGGCCACCTGGTGGTCGAAGCCGGCCGCGATCGCGCCCGAGACGCGGTCCCAACGCACGACTACGACGACGACGAAGAAGATCCAAAGCAGGAGGGCGAATCCGCCGGAGGCGATCCGGCCGCGGAGCAATTGTGGTAGTCCGGGCACGAGCACCGCCAGCACCGGTCTGTCAGTCGGACGGACCCCTGGAGGCATCGACGGGGGCGGGGGTGTGCCCGCCGGCGGGGATCCGCCCGGAAGCGGGTCTACCGACATCGATTCAGTCATAGCGGATGCGCGGATCCACGAAGGAATAGAGTATATCGGCCAGCAGATTCCCGAGGATCACGATGACGCCGAACATGAACGCGCCCGCCATCACAACCGGGTAGTCCCGCTGGGTGATCGCGCCGTAGACCAGACGGCCCATCCCCGGCCAGGCGAACACGGTTTCGATCAGGACTGCACCACTGAACAGAAAGGGCAGCGAGAGGCCGAAGAGGGTGATGACCGGGATCAGTGCGTTCCGAAGCGCGTGCTTGAGGACGACCCGGCGCTCGGACAGCCCTTTCGCGCGTGCGGTGCGGATGTAGTCCTGCCGGATCACCTCGAGCATGCTCCCCCGGGTGTAGCGTGCGATTCCGGCGGCGAGCACGAGCGCCAGCGAAAACGAAGGCAGCACGAGGTGCATGACCCGATCGCGGAGCTGCGCTCCCGGGCTCATGAAGGGATAGTCCACGGAGGTCATCCCCGAAGCCGGAAACCATATGGGCCAGCCCCAGAGGTTTCGCGCACCCAGGCTGAAGATCAGGATCAGCATCAGGGCCAGCCAGAACGACGGCATCGAGTAGAAGAAGAGCGCGATCACACTCAGGGCGCTGTCCACGAAGCGGTTCTGGCGGATGGCCTGTAGCACGCCCACGACCACGCCCCCCACGAAGGCCAGGAACATGGCCGCGACCGAGAGGATCAGGGTGTTGGGAAGGATGTCGGCAATGATCTCGCGCACGGGTTGGTTGCGTGCGAATGACACGCCGAAGTCCCCCTGGAGCATGGAGGTCATCCAGCGCCAGTAGCGAACGTGAACCGGCTGATCCAGGCCCAGGTTCCGGCGCATCTGTTCGAGGACCTCGGGGGTGACGGCCGGACTCGTGAAGAACGAGACGGGGTCGCCGGGCGCCAGATTCAGCACGAAGAAGACGATGGTGGCGATCCCGAGGACGAGGGGGATCGCCCCCAGGATGCGCCTGAGGAGGAAGCGGGTCATGGTCGGCCTCGCTTCCGGCCCCGTTCCGGCTTCCGTCCCGTGGGTCGCTCCGTCATTCGTCCGGAAGCGGGGCGGGTCGGACCAAGGTGGCTCACCGCTCC
Source organism: Gemmatimonadota bacterium (assembly GCA_040880225.1). GTDB lineage: Bacteria > Gemmatimonadota > Gemmatimonadetes > Longimicrobiales > Gaopeijiaceae > JBBDIV01. The sequence continues at coordinate 2,732 of JBBDIV010000071.1, read as the reverse complement.
TCGGCCGGGATCCACCAATCCTGGATGCTGGCCCATTCGCCCCGGATGTCGAGCTCAACGCCCCGGAGCCGCCGATTCACGCCCGCAAGGCGGTCGATGAAGTAGAGATACATGACGGGCTGGGTCTCGAGCAGCCGGTACTGGTACTCCCGCCAGAGCGGGGTCGCTTCTTCGCGATCCGTCACGAGCTGAAGCCGGTCGAGGAGCGTGTCCAGATCGGGGTCCTGGATCCCCGGCCAACCGAAGGGGTCGTCGGCGCTCGACGAGTGGAGCATCTCGTGGTCGTCCAACCGGAATTCGACCCGCCAGCCGATCACGACGGCATCGAAGTCGCGCACATCCGGGGTGTTGATCTGATCGAGGAGGGTTGCCCACTCGACGACCTGGGGCCTGGCTCGAATCCCGAGGGGCTCGAGCTGGGCCTGCATGATCTGGGCAATGTCCTCACGCTGCTGGTTCCCAAGGTTGTACTTGATGGCGATCTCCAGGGGATCCCCGTCCGCGTTCTCGCGGATGCCGTCGTCGTCCCGGTCCGTCCAGCCCGCCTGGTCGAGGAGCTCCCGGGCCCGATCGGGATCGTACTGCAACGAATCGGCGAGGGCGGGTGCGTACGCCCAATGGAAGGGGGGGACGCCGGAGTTCGCGATCTCCCCGAACCCACTTCGAATCGCGTCCACGATCTCCTGGCGATTCGTGCCGATCGCGATCGCCTGCCGGACGCGAGCGTCGGAGAGTTGGGGGCGCCGGGTGTTCCAGATGACCATGTCGTATCCCGGATAGGGGAAGACATGGAGATCCACCTGCTGGTCGGCCTCGATCTGTGGCACCTGATCGGGGCCGGGGGCCACGTAGAAGTCGATGTTCTCGGTGAGGAGCTCCGTGAGGAGCGTGGTCTGCTCGGGGATGATCCGGTAGACGTACCGTTCGAGGTACGGGGGACCCCCGAGGGCCTCCGGGAATGCGGGATTACGGACGAAGCTCCAGCTCTCGTCGGTCCGGTGTGACTCGAAGACGAACGGGCCGTTCCCCACCGGGCACCGGCTTCCGTACGGATGCCGTGCCAGCTCGGAGGGAGGCACGTCCTCCAGGAGGTGCCTCGGCATGATCGCGGTCGACCGCCATGGATCGAGGGGCTCGGAGTGGGGCTCCATCCGGAGGCGAACGGTGAGGGAATCCAGGACCTGGACTCCGTCCGGGCCCTGGTCGTAGTAGTTCCAGAAGGAGGCGTTGGGGAAGGCGGTCTGGGGATCGATCGCTCGCCTGTAGGTGAACTCCACATCGTAGGCGGACGTCGGGGTTCCGTCGTGCCAGTAGACGTCGTCCCGCAGGTGGAACGTGACCTCCGTCCCGTCCTCGTTGAACTCCCAGGATTCGGCGAGCCAGGGCTGAGGTTGCAGATTCTCGTCGACCCGGACCAGAGGCATCAGGTTCACGAAAGTCTGATGCTGATTGTTGGTCACCGTCGAGCTTACGAACGCGTTCATCCCGTTCGGCATCTCTCCGATGCTGCCCACGACGGCCGTCCCACCGTAGCGTTCGCCCGAGGGCGTCGAGAAGTCGGCCAGAAAGGCGTCGACGCGCGGAAGGACCTCCTGGCAGAACGCGGGCAGGTTCTCCAGCGCCGCTCGCCCGGGCGTCCCGGCATCTCCGCACGCGGTGAGACTCGACGCCAGCGCCAGCGTCGCCGTGAGCGCATGTCCTCGTGAGATCATCGTGCCCTCCTCGTTCGCAGCGATTCCGGGGTCATCGGAACCTCTCGATCTTCCGGATTCCTCCGATATCCACCAGTCCCTGTTCGAAACCCATTCGCCTCGGGCGTCGATCTCCACACCGCGAAGCCGCCGGTCGAGCCCCGTCGGTCGGCTCGTCCGAACGGGCTGTGCTCGGAACTGCAGGAAAGCTCAAGTTCGCCAGGTCCAGGAAGGAGATTCATAGTGGGGAAGCAGGTCGGCCGCCAGCCCGCGCTCGACCTCGGTCATCCCGTCCCTCTCCCACCGGCCACCCAGGGCTCCGGCCATCGCGGCCTCCACCGCCGCGGCCACGCGGTCGAACGGAAGGGGCTCGTGGAGCGCCTCGAGGAGCGAGATGCCGTGTGGTGTTTCGCGCTGTTCCGGATCCGACCCTCGACCCATTCCGCCGGCCATGAAGGACTCGAGGCCCAGCGAGGGAGGAGCCAGCAGGATCGAGCCGTGTTGGAGCAGGCTGCCCCCGATCCGGGCCTGGGCGCTCCCTACCAGCTTTCGTCCGCCGAGTTCGATCTCCCCTTCCGCCGCCTCCCCGAAGCATGCTCCCGCGTCCGGCAGCGGGGTTCGCCCCGGACGGGTAGCCGGCGAGGCGGGCACGGCGAGGGAGTGGAGCGCGTTCAGGAGAGCTTCGTTGAGACGCCGGTAGCTCTCGCGGAGCCCTCCCAGTGCGCTGAGACTCATCGCGACCGAGTAGGTCAGCTCGCGATCATGGAGGACCTCCCGTCCCCCGGTCGGCCGGCGGACGACTTCCGCGCCCAGAGCCCGGACGGCCGCGGGATCGTAGCGTTCACGGGCGGACTGGTTACGGCCGAAGGAAAGCGAAGGTTTGGACCAGCGGTAGATCCGGAGGGTGCCCTCGTCGGGCGTGAGGCCGCGAGCGAGGGCCTCGTCGACGGCCATGTTCCAGGCCGCGGGCCCAGGTGGATCCCGAAGGACCCGCCATCGCCTGCACGGCGGTCCTTCCCGAGGGTCGGCGGGGTGCACCGG
>JBBDIV010000070.1:0-2672 GCA_040880225.1 Gemmatimonadota bacterium | reverse complement strand
TTCCGGTGCCCTTGAACTCCTCGAAGATCACCTCGTCCATCCGGCTCCCGGTCTCCACGAGCGCGGTGGCGATGATCGTGAGCGATCCTCCCTGGTCGATGTTGCGGGCCGCCCCGAAGAATCGCTTCGGCTTGTGGAGAGCGTTCGCGTCCACACCGCCCGAGAGGATCTTCCCCGAGTGCGGAACGGTCACGTTGTATGCGCGAGCGAGTCGGGTGATGGAGTCGAGGAGGATCACCACGTCCTGACCGTGCTCGACGAGTCGTTTCGCCTTGTCGAGCACCATCTCGGCGACCTGGGTGTGCCGTTCCGCCGGCTCGTCGAACGTGGAGGAGATCACTTCGGCGTCCACGTGCTCCTCCATGTCGGTCACCTCTTCGGGCCGCTCATCGATCAGTAGCACGATGAGGTAGATGTCCGGATGATTCTCGCGGATGGAGTTTGCGACCTTCTGGAGCAGAACCGTCTTACCGGCCTTCGGGGGCGAGACGATGAGTCCGCGTTGACCCATTCCGATGGGCGCGATGAGATCCATGATCCGCATCGAGATGTCGGCCGTATCGTTCTCGAGTCGAATTCTGTCTTCGGGATAGCGGGGTCGGAGGTTGTCGAAGGCGATCCGATGCTTCGCCTTCTCGGGATCGCCCAGATTGACCTGCTCGACCTTCAAGAGTGCGAGGTAGCGCTCGCCGTCCTTCGGCGGTCGAACCTGACCCAGGACCGTGTCGCCCGTGCGGAGATCAAATCGCTTGATCTGCGACGGCGAAACGTAGATGTCGTCCGGACCGTAGAGATAGTTCCAGTCGGGTGAGCGGAGGAAGCCGTATCCTTCGGGAAGAACCTCGAGCACGCCCTCGCCGCGCAGCACGACGTCGGTGTCGAGGAGCTTCTGCTCCACGCGGAAGATGAGATCCTGTTTCCGGAGGCCGGAGTAGTTCTGGATGCTCAGCTCTTCCGCCAGATCGTGCAGCTCCTGGACGTTCTTTCTCTTGAGTTCGGCGATGTCCACGGGGATCTCCAGCGGGGAAGGAATCGACGGGGCCGGGCTACGGAGGACGTCGGTCCACGGGCCCGGGGGTCGAGGTTCGTGTTCAGGGCAAAGGCCAGAGGCCGGAAACTGGGCAGGATCGGTTCCAGGACGACGCGTCGGGAATGGAGGCTGAACGCGGTGACCGGAAACACCATCAGAGGAGTTTGGCGACACACTAACCGTCCGGGTCGGGGGCGTCAAGGTTGAGGCTAGATCGTAGGATCCGCCCGACTTGACAGGCGGGGACCGGCGGCGGGACATTCGCGCCGAAGATCAAGACGGTCGGTGCGTCGGCCCGATCGAGAGCCCCGCGGCCGGATTCCGTAGCGGAGGATCAGTGGCGCGACACAACCGCGAAGGTGCCGGAGTGGACCAGCGAGGCTTCGAGTACCGTCTGAGCTACCAGCCCGACTGGCTCCGCCACGTAAAGGTCACGCGCCTGCTCGCGACGGGTCGTCAGTCCACCATGACCTTGTTTCGCAATCCGGCCACGCACCGCGAACGTGAGCCGGGTCCCCGGGTTCGCACGCGGATCTCCTGCCTGGAGCAGGGCGTCGACATCGAGTTCACCGTCCGCGGTGGGCCGTCGGGGGTCAAGCGGTTGAGCCTGACCTGCGAGGTGCCGTGCGTGGACGGAGGTGGGACCGAGGAGCTGACCTTCACGTTGGAGAATGGCCTCCCGCTCCCTTGACCCTTCGGGCGGTATCGGGGTTTCCGCTGGAAGCCGGATGGCCCTCGGCCTGTGGGAGACGCCGGGGGCGGCCGTCACATACGGCAGGTAGCGGGGCTTCCGGGCCTTCGAGTATCTTTGCCGAATCCGCTCGGATCCGGACGCATCTCCTCCGCGATTCCGGGGAAATCCATCGCTCGTCACCCGAGCCGGGAGTTCATGACGGATCGACTGCTAGCACCCTTCGTGGCGATCGGCAGAGGAGGGATCGCGCTCGCCGCGGGCATCGGGCGGTGGGGGGTGTTGACGGGCCAGACCGTCAAATCCCTCCGGCACGTGGACGTCTGGGGCCGGCTCGTCGTCCACCAGATGGCGCGGATCGGGGTCGACTCGGTTCCCATCGCGCTCTTCATCGCCGCCTTCACTGGGATCGTCCTCTCCCTGCAGGCCTCGTACACCTTCACCGGTGCGGTGCCGCTCTATTTCGTGGGAGTGCTCGTCGGAAAGACGATGATGCTGGAGCTGGGGCCCGTGCTCACCGGGTTGGCGCTCTCCGGACGCGTCGGCGCCAACATCGCGGCCGAGCTGGGCACGATGCGGGTGACGGAGCAGGTGGACGCGCTCGAGACCATGGCGTACCCGCCCATTGCGTACCTGATCGCTCCCCGGGTGCTCGCAGGAATCATCATGTTCCCGATCGTCACCGCTCTGGCGATCGCGGTCGGGATCGTCGCGGGATGGCTGACTGCGCTCCAACTCCTCGATCTGAGCACGCCGGAGTTCATCAGCGGGCTCACGCTCTTCTTCAGACCGTTCGACGTCACCTACGCCTTCATCAAGGCGACGAGCTTCGGGTTCGTGGTGACTTCCATCGGATGGTACTTCGGGTTCAATACGGGGGGCTGTGCCGATGGCGTGGGGGGGAACACGACTCGCGCGGTCGTGGCGAGCTCGATGGTGATCCTGGTGCTC
>JBBDIV010000069.1:0-17148 GCA_040880225.1 Gemmatimonadota bacterium | reverse complement strand
CGACATCCCGATGGAAGTCCAGGAGCAGCTCATCGTGGAGCTCTACTCCAAGTAACCGTCCGGGACCCGCGGGTCGGGCCTGCTGCCCGACCGCTTCGCGACCCGAACCGAATACCGCGCGCTCATGGCATGGAGGATATGGTGGAGATTGATCTGACGGGACTGGTTCTGCCTGAGAAGGTGGAGACCGTTCATACCTCCGGGGACGGACGTATCGGGGAGTTCGTGGTCGAACCCCTCGAGCGAGGGTATGGTCACACCCTGGGCAACTCCGTTCGACGTGTCCTCCTCTCGTCCCTTCAGGGGGCGGCCGTGTGGGCTTTCCGGATCGACGGGGTCGTCCACGAGCATCAGACGATTTCGGGTGTGGTCGAGGATGTGCATCAGGTCATCCAGAATCTGAAGGCCCTGGTGGTCGTGCTCGATGACGGCGTGGACGAGGCCACCCTCGAGGTCGTGGCGGAACGGGCCGGACCGGTTACGGGTGCGGATGTGAACGAGAAGAGCGGTGTCCGCATCCTCGACCCCGAGCACCGGATTCTCACGCTCCAGGAGGACCGCGAATTCCGCATGGAGCTCCGGGTGAAGAAGGGTCGAGGCTTCGTGCTGGCCGACCAGCACGACGTGGGGAAGGGTGCCCCGGTGGACCTGGTCCGGATCGATGCGGTCTACAACCCGGTCCGGCGGGCGAACTTCGAGGTTCTCGAGACGCGTGTCGGGCAGCGCACGGACTTCGATCAGCTCACCTTCTTCGTCGAGACCGACGGGTCGCTCTCACCGGAGGACGCCCTCGCCACGGCGAGCGCGCTCGTCCGGAAGCATCTCGAGTACCTGATGTACTTCGGAGAAGATGGGATCCCGCAAACCGCTCCGGAGGGTGCGACGGCGGTCCCCGAGGCCTTGCAGGACCTCTTCGAGAGGCCGATCGAAGATCTGGCCGAGTTGAGCGTCCGGTCGCGCAACTCGCTCCAGAAGGAGAACATCCGTACTCTGGGCGAGTTGATCCAGCGCACCGAGGACGAGATGCTCGAGATCGAGAATTTCGGAAAAAAGTCCCTGAAGGAGATCCAGGATTTTCTCGCGGAGCACGGACTCCGCTTTGGGATCGAGGTGATGACGGGAGATGACGGAGAGCTTTTCTTCGTGGACGGGGAAGAGGCCGGACAGACGGCGGAGCAGGGCGGCGAGTAGACAGGCTCGCCCGTCCATGATATATCGGTAGCTCACAGGACAAAGACGATGCGGCATCGTAAGAAGGGTCGAAAGCTCTCGCGGAGCGTTCCTCACAGGCGCGCTACGCTCCGGAACATGGCCACCAACCTGTTCCGGCATGGGAGGATCGAAACCACGACGGCCAAGGCGAAGGAGTTGCGTCCCTATGCGGAGCGGCTCATCACCCTGGCCAGGCGTGGTGATGTCCATGCCCGTCGACAGGCGGCGCGGAAGATCCAGGACCGAGAGGTGCTGGGGAAGCTCTTCGACGACATCGGGCCGCGGTTCCAGGAGCGACCGGGAGGATACACCAGGATCCTGAAGCTCGGGCACCGGAAAGGCGACGCCGCCGAGATGGCGCTCATTGAACTCGTGGAGAGGTCCGAGGCTTAGCCGCGTCACACAGCTACCTCAAAGGATCAGCCGGAGAAAGCGGATTATGGCCCAGAAGAGCAGCGGCGGCTTCAGCACGGTCGCAATGATCGTAGCCTTCCTCGCGATCGCGGGATTCCTCTACTGGCTCTCGATAGCATCGGAGCCGGCACAGGTGGCCGTGGCCGAGGAGGATGTTACAGAGGAGGTCCAGTCGGTGAGCTTCGAGGCCTTCGGCCAGGACCCTCCCATGTACCAGGGTAGGAACATCCGGATCGAAGACGTTCCCGTGGAGCGGGTCTTCGGGAGCGCCGGGTTCATGACGATGCTTCCGGACAGCACCCCGTACGTCATTTCGCTGGCTCCCACCCAGACCGGTCAGGTTGTTCCCGGTGACCAGGCGACGATCGTGGGAACGGTAGAGCCGATTGGACAGACCGTGCTCCAGGGGTGGGTCGAGGATGCGCTCTTCCTGGACGAGGCTGAGTTGGACGCGATCGCGGCGGGAGGGAACCACTTCGTGGTCGATGAGTTGATCCTCGACGATGAGGTTGAAGGGATGGAGGACGATGCCACCGATGGCGCGACGGACGACACGTCCACCGCCGACGACGCTCAACCGTAGGGACGGGATTCGAAGACGATGGCGAGAGTATGCTATGTATGTGGAAAGGGACCCCGGACCGGAAATCGGGTGAGTCACGCGAACAACAAGAGCAAGCGTCGCTGGCTTCCGAACCTTCAGCCGGCTCGCATCATCGATGACCAGGGTGAACGGCGCCGTGTGCGGGTGTGCACTTCCTGCATTTCCGCGGGGAAGATCCGCAAGGCCCCGGCGACCCGTCCGGCGGGCGATCCTTCGTGATGTGCGCGTCCCCAGGAGCACTCCCGAGGCCCACTCGCAACTAGCTGCGAGCGGGGATCGGGGAGATCGCGCGCCCTCCGGCCGTTTGACGCCGGGGGGCGCGTTTGCGTTGGGGTGCGTGGGTGTGTGGGGAAGGGAAGCGGGCCGGTTGTGAGCTCCGGCCGCGAGGAACTCGAGAGGGATGGCCCCCTGGAGGGCCTGCGGGTCGCGGTGACGCGGCCTGGGGCGGGGTCGCCGGGCGACCGTCTCTCCCGGTTGATCCGAGACGCCGGTGGCTTCGCAGCTCCGTTCCCACTCACGAGGATCGTACCGGTGGCCGAAGGCGGAGATCTGGACCGGGCCGTCCAGGAGATCGAAGTGTACGACTGGATCGTCGTGACCTCGGCCCGGGCCGTGAAACCCCTCTCGGCGGCCATGGAACGAGCGGCACGAGACCCCTCGCAGCTTCCCGCGTGGGGCGTTCGCGTGTGCGCCGTGGGTCCGCGCACTGCCGGGGCTCTGAGGGACGGAGGTTTTCCTGTCGATACGGTCCCCGAGCGGTTCGCGGCGGAGGGCGTCGTGGATGTGATGCGCGATCGGGTCGAATCCCAGGACTCCAGGATCCTCTTCCCACGCGCCGAAGGGGGGCGCGATGTGATTCCACGAGAGCTCCGGGGTCGCGGGACCCGCGTGGAGGTGGTCACAGCATACGGGTCGGTCCCTGAGCCGGACGCGGCCGCCCGGCTCCGCGACGCGCTCCTGAAAGGCAACATCGACGTGCTCACCTTCACGGCCGGATCGGCGGCCGCGGTCTTTCTGGACGCGTGGTCGCAGGGCGAAACGAGATCCTCTCCGGGGTCCGGTACCTCCGGGTCGGACGAGGAATCGCCACGGGCGGTGCCGGAGACTCCCGTCGGTGTCGGCGTTGTCGTCATCGGACCCGCGACGGCTTCCGGACTCGCCGCCGCGGGCATCCATGTGGATGGGATCGCCCAGCCGCACTCCTTCGAGGGGCTCGTCACCGCGATCGTGGAGTGGAGAGCGGAACATGCGGACGGAGCCGTGGCCGAGGAGCCCTGATCCCAGACGAGGGACGCTCCGGCCGGTCTCGTTGCCTCCGCGCCGGTGTCCGGCGATATTTCCCGCCGTTCGCACTCGTGTCGAGCCCGCCCCGACTCCCGGGCACGGGCGTCTCCCAGATCTGGAGGGTCACCGTCGTGATGTCGGCCTCTGAGAACCCCGCACGCTTTCGGGACGCCGAGATCACCTTCGGTGTTGTGGGACTCGGGTACGTCGGACTTCCACTCGCAGTCGAAATCGGAAAATGTGGGAGCCAGGTCCTCGGATTCGATGTCGTCGAGAAGGTCATCGAAGGGGTGAACGCGGGGCGGAGCCATATCCAGGACGTTCCCTCGGACGCTGTAGCCTCCTTGCGCGCGGCGAACCTCCTCGAAGCCACGGCGGACATGGGGCGCCTAGGGGAGTGTGACGCCGTATGCGTGTGCGTGCCTACGCCACTGTCGAAGACGCGTGACCCGGACATCTCGTACATCCTCGCCGCTGGAAAGGCAGTTGCGGCCGCGCTGAGGCCAGGCCAGTTGATCGTTCTCGAGTCGACGACCTACCCGGGGACCACCAGGGACGTGCTCTTGCCCCTCTTCGAGGAGCGCGGCCTCGAGGTCGGCAAGGATTTTTTCCTGTGCTTCTCGCCCGAGCGCGTGGATCCAGGGAACCCGATCTATCAGACCCGCAACACCCCAAAGGTTATCGGGGGGATCACCGAGGCGTGTCTGGAAGCGGGGGTCGCGGCGTACAACCGATTCATCGACACGATGGTGCCCGTCTCGTCGCCCGAGACCGCGGAAATGGTGAAACTGCTCGAGAACACCTTTCGCGCGGTGAACATCGCGCTGGTGAATGAAACGGCGCAGATCGCGGATCGACTGGACGTGGACGTCTGGGAAGTCGTGGACGCGGCGGCGACCAAGCCGTTCGGCTTCATGAGATTCACGCCGGGGCCGGGTCTGGGAGGCCACTGCATTCCGGTGGACCCGCACTACCTGTCGTGGAAGATGCGGACTCTGGACTACCGCACCCGATTCATCGAGCTGGCTTCGGAGATCAACGCCGAGATGCCGCATTTCGTAGTCGGGAAGGTCCGCAAGGCACTGAACGGTCACCGCAAGGCGGTCAACGGTTCCCGGATCCTGGTGCTCGGCGTCGCCTACAAGCCGAATATCGACGACATCCGGGAGTCTCCGGCGCTCGAGATCATGAAGGAGCTCGAGGCGGACGGGGCGGAAGTGCTGTTCCACGACCCCTACGTCGAGCGGTTCGAGGACGAGGGGAGGATCTGGACCGGCGTGCCGCTCACGGACGAGGTCCTGAGCAAGTCGGACACCGTGGTCATCGTCACCGATCACGAGGTATTCGACCTGGAGCAGATCCTCGATCGGGCGGAGGTGCTCGTCGACTCCAGGCACGCCACGGCGGAGATCGCAGCGCGACGCGGCATGACTCCCTCCCACGGATGGATCGTCAAGGGTGGGGAGGTCTGAGCACCTACGAGCCCGCGGGCGGCGTATGACGCTGACCGGAGCAACGGGTGCGGAGGGTTCCGATGGGGTCGTCGATCGGAGTGCGAGGCATCCGAGTTGAGCTTTTCGATGGTCCTGACGGGCTTCGTGGTCCTGTTGACCGGCGTCGTCATGGTCCGGGACCTCCTTCCCCCTGCGGCGGCCCTGCTCTCGGCGGTGATCTTCCTCCTTCTCGTGGGTGTGATCACTCCGGCGGAGGCGTTCGGCGGGTTCAGCAACCCGGCCCCGATCACCGTGGCGGCGCTATACATCGTGGCGCGAGCCGTGGAGAAAACCGGCGCGCTTCAGCCCCTCATCCGACAGACCCTGGGGAGCGGAGACGGCAATCGGAGGGGTCTCGCTCGGCTGCTCGTGCCGACAGCGGGTGCCTCCGCGTTCCTCAACAATACACCGATCGTTGCGATGCTCGTGCCACAGGTTTCCGAATGGGCACATCAGCGGGAGCGACCCCCCTCGTGGTACCTGATGCCGCTCTCGTTCGCGGCAATCCTGGGGGGTACGATCACGCTCGTCGGAACCTCGACCAACATCGTCGTATCCGGCCTTCTCGAAGAGGCGGGGATGGCCCCGCTTACGATGTTCGAACTCACCCCGGTGGGCCTCCCGTTCGCTATCGTGGGCCTGCTGGCTCTGCTCCTGCTGGCTCCCATCCTCCTCCCGGACCGGAGGGGAGCGCGACGTGAGTTCGAGGTCGAAGCCCGGGAGTTCGTCTTCCATATGGAGGTCGCTTCAGACGGTGCCCTCGATGGGGTCACGGTCGAGGACGGTGGACTTCGGCACCTGAGCGGGGTCTTCCTGGCGGAGATCCAGCGGGGAGGAGAGGTTCTGGCTCCGGCCCGGCCCGGTACGAGGCTGAGGGGGGGCGACCGGCTCATGTTCGTGGGCCAGGTCGACGACGTCCTGGACGTCCAGAAGATCCGGGGCCTGCGTTCGACCGAGCGCGAGCATGCCCTGGATCTGTCGGAGCCCGGCCATACCTTCTTCGAGGCCGTGGTCAGCGCTACATCCGGCATCGCGGGGCGAACCCTCAAGGAGGTCGGGTTTCGCGGGCGCTACCAGGCCGTCGTCCTCGGGATCCACCGATCTGGAGAGCGGATTCACGCGAAGCTCGGAGACGTGCGCATCCGGCACGGTGACACGCTTCTCCTCCTCGCGGACGAAGGATTCGACGAGCGATGGCGCGACAGGTCGGACTTCCTGCTGGTCTCACACCTGGGGGGATCCCCCACCTCCAGCACCCGTATGGCGCTCTTCACGGCAGGGGTCACCCTCGCGATGGTCGTGGCGGTGGCGACCGGTCTCGTTCCCATGTTGAACGGGGCGCTTCTGGCCGCGGTCGTGATGGTGCTGAGCCGCGCACTCACACCCGCGGATGCGCGGCGGGCTGTGGACCTGGATGTCGTGATTCTCATAGCGGCCGCATTCGGGCTCGGCGCAGCGATCCGGAGCTCGGGACTAGCGGAGGTCCTCGCCTCGGGAATCGTCGCCGGGTCCCAGGTCCTGGGACCGGTCGGGACACTCATCGGGGTCGCCGTGGTGACCATGATCCTCACCGAGCTGGTCACGAACAACGCGGCGGCCGTTCTGGTTTTCCCGATCGCCGTCTCGACGGCGGTCGCTTCCGGCCTCGACCCGCGGCCATTTGCGGTCACGGTGGCCATCGCCGCTTCCGCCTCCTTTCTGACTCCCATCGGCTACCAGACGAACACGATGGTGTATGGGCCGGGTGGCTACCGGTTCCTCGACTATCTACGCCTCGGGTTGCCCATGAGCCTCCTCGTCCTCATCGCCCTCGGAGTCCTCGTGCCCATCTTCTGGACCCTATGATCTCTTCGCGCATCCCCCTCGACCCCCTCGTCGACCTCACCCGCTCCGCAGGGAACGAGATCCTGCGATGGTACGGGAACCATGGCACCGTGGAGGAGAAGGAGGATCGGAGTCCGCTCACGGCGGCGGACCGTGCCGCACATGAGCACCTCCTTGCGGGCCTCGCAGATCTGACCCCCGGAATTCCGGTTCTCTCGGAGGAGTCGCCCGCGGACGAGATCGCGGAACGCTTGAGTTGGGAGCGGTTCTGGCTCGTCGATCCCCTGGACGGTACGAAGGAGTTCCTGAAGGGCACCGGTGAGTTTACCGTAAACGTCGCCCTGATCGAGGGAGGTCGGCCCCGCATCGGAGTCGTCCACGTTCCGGCGACCGGTCGGACCTACCGGGCCGCGCCGGATCTGGGGGCTCAGGTCACCTCGACCGAGGGTGGGTGGGAGTCCATCCGCGCCCGGTCGTTCCAGGCGGACTCCCCCGTCCTGGTGGCGAGCCGGGACCACGCGGGGCCCATGGTCGAGGCTCTCGCGGCGGCTCTGGGTCCAGGGGTGGAGTTCACCAGCATGGGAAGCTCCCTTAAGTTCTGTCTCGTGGCCGAGGGTCGGGCAGACTTGTATCTACGGGATCGGCCCACGATGGAATGGGACACCGGTGCGGCTCAGTGCGTCGTGGAGTACGCCGGAGGGATCGTAGTGTCGCTGGACGAAGGCACCTGGGGTGCGCCCCTCGGATACAACAAGAGCAGCCTTCGCAACCCGGGCTTCCTCTGCATCGGGGATCCCGAGGGACCGTGGGAAGATCTCGTTCATCGAACCGGACACGGGAACTGACGCGTCGAAGTGATATGAGGCAAAAACTCTACGGACATCTCCAGGCTCTGGAGAACGAGGCGATCCACGTCTTTCGGGAGGTGGCCGCTCAATTCGAGAGACCGGCCCTCCTCTTCTCGGGGGGCAAGGACTCGGTGGTGATGGCGTGGGCGGCCCGGAAGGCCTTCCATCCGGCCCCGCTACCCTTCCCGCTCCTCCACATCGATACTGGGCACAACTTCCCGGAAACCATCGAGTTCCGGGACCGGTTCGTCGACGAGATGGGCTGTGAGCTCCTGGTCCGGTATGTGCAGGATTCCATCGACGAGGGGCGCGTGAAGGAGGAGCTTGGTCCGGAGGCGAGCCGCAACGCACTCCAGACGGTCACGCTTCTGGACGCCCTGAAGGAGCTCAACGTGGATGCGGCGATGGGAGGGGCTCGGAGGGATGAGGAAAAGGCCCGGGCGAAGGAGCGCTTCTTCTCCCACCGAGACCGATTCGGTCAGTGGGACCCGAAGAATCAGCGCCCGGAGCTCTGGAGCCTCTACAACGGTCGGAAGAATCCCGGTGAGCACTTCAGGATCTTCCCCCTTTCGAACTGGACCGAGATGGACGTCTGGCAGTACATCCACCTTGAAGAGATCCCCATCCCCGAACTGTACTTCGCCCACGAACGTGAGGTCGTGCGACGCAACGGGGTGCTTCTGGCTCATACCGAATTCATCCAGGCCCTTCCGGAGGACGAGGTGAGCGTCGAAACCGTCCGATTCCGCACGATCGGGGATGCGACCTGCACCGGCGCCTTCGAATCCGATGCCCGCTCGGTCGAGGCGGTGATCCGGGAGACGGCCGCGGCGAGGATCACCGAGAGGGGAGGCCGCAGCGATGACAAGCGGTCCGAGGCGGCGATGGAAGATCGCAAGCGTCAGGGGTACTTCTGATGTCTCCCGGCGGAACGTATGCGGAGATGGACCTGCTGCGCTTCACCACGGCAGGGAGCGTGGACGACGGCAAGAGCACCCTCATCGGCCGTCTCCTCCACGACACGAAGTCCATCTTCGAAGACCAGATGGAGCAGATCGAGGGGGCCAGCCGGAAGCTCGGAGACGAAGGGATCAACTTCGCGCTGCTCACCGACGGTCTGAGGGCCGAGCGCGAGCAGAAGATCACGATCGACGTCGCGTACCGGTACTTCGCCACGCCGAAGCGAAAGTTCATCATCGCGGATACCCCCGGTCACGTGCAGTACACCCGGAACATGGTCACGGGGGCCTCCACCGCAGAGCTCGCAGTGATTCTGGTGGACGCCCGCAAGGGAGTGTTGACCCAGTCGAAGCGCCACGCCTTCATCACGTCGCTCCTGGGCATTCCCCACATCATCGTAGCAGTGAACAAGATGGACCTCGTGGACTACTCGGAGGACGTCTACGAGGAAATCCGGGCGGACTTCAGACAGTTCTCGACCAAGCTCACGGTACAGGACATCTCGTACGTGCCGATCAGCGCCCTCCACGGAGACAATGTGGTCGGCTGGTCCGACCGGATGCCGTGGTACGAGGGTGGCTCGCTGCTCCACAAACTGGAGACGGTGAACGTGGGGGCACGCCGCAACCACATCGACTTTCGTTTCCCGGTGCAGTACGTAGTGCGTCCCAACCAGGACTTCCGTGGGTATGCCGGGACGGTCGCGTCCGGGAGCGTCAGCCCCGGAGAGGAGATTGTGGTTCTTCCCTCCAGGTTCGCGACGACGGTTCGGTCGGTCGAGACCTTCGACGGTCCCCGCGAAGAGGCGCTCGCCGGTGACTCCGTGGTGCTCACCACGGAGGACGAGATCGACATCTCGCGTGGCGACATGCTCGTGCGGACGAAGAACGTGCCGGTCGTGGGAGACCGCTTCGAGGCCTACCTCTGCTGGATGAGCGAGGAGCCGATGGAGGTGGACCGTCCCTATCAACTCTTTCATACGACGCAACAGGTACAGGCCTTCGTGGACCGCATCGAATACCGGGTCGATGTGGATACGCTCCATCGAGAGAAGGCGAACCTGCTGGAGCTGAATGAGATCGGGAGGGTCGAGATCACGACCTCGCGCCCGCTCTTCTTCGACTCCTATCGGGTGAACATGGCCACCGGAAGCTTTGTCCTCGTGGATCCGCACTCGAACGTCACCATCGCGGCGGGGATGATCCGGGGCGAGGTGAGCCGCGTTCCAGAACCTGCAGCAGAGGCGGAAGTCACGGCTGTCGGATCGCCGGTCTCACCGGATGTGGTGTGGGAGGAGTGGAACATCTCGCGGGCCGAGCGAGAGGAGAAGAACCGTCACCGGGCGGCGATGGTCTGGTTTACCGGTATGTCCGGTGCGGGAAAGACCACGATCGCAAGGAAGGTCGAGCGCGTGCTCTTCGAGCGGGGGATTCAGACGATGCTCCTGGAGGGAGATCAGGTGCGACATGGGCTGTGCGGCGATCTCGGATTCTCGGACGCCGATCGGAGCGAGAACATCCGTCGGGTGGGCGAGGTCGCAGAGCTGTTCTTCGAGCAGGGGAGTGTGGTGATCTGTACCTTCGTCTCCCCGTTCCGTGCGGATCGCCAGGCCGTGTTCGAGCGTCTTCCCGAGGGGAAGGTCCTGGAGGTCTTCGTGGACGCACCCCTCGACGTGCTGCGCGCCCGCGATCCGAAGGGACTGTACCGTAAGGAAGATGCGGGCGAGATCGAGCTGTCGGGTAGCGAGGCACCGTACGAGCGGCCGGAGGAGCCGGACGTTGCGATCGACACCTCGGCGATCGACGTGGAGAAGGCCGTCGCGCTCGTGGTGGCCCGGCTGGAGGCGCTGCTCTAGAAGGCTGTTGAAGAAGGGGGATCGGCATGAGCATTGCATGCCTGGTCCGAAGTCGACATTCGCGGATTGTGCCCCTGGGTGGGGCGACTTCGAACGGGTCCCGGTCCGCGTCTCCCGTCGGGCGGATGTGGCAGTCGTCCTACCGGACCGGCGGATCTACACGCTTCATTGGACAGAAAGGCTGCAAATGCACATTACTGTGATCGGAACCGGTTACGTGGGCCTCGTCGTTGGGGCCGGTATGGCGCATTTCGGCAACGACGTGATCTGTGCGGACATCCTCGAAGACAAGATCGAGCGGCTGAAGAGGGGCGAGATCCCGATCTTCGAGCCGGGGCTCGAAACCCTGGTATCCGAGAATCTGTCCCAGGGACGTCTCACCTTCACCACGGACGTGGCGTCGGCGATACAGAAGTCCGACATCCTGTTTATCGCGGTCGGCACGCCGCCGGGTGAGGACGGGTCGGCGGATCTCCAGCATGTCCTTGCGGTCGCCGACACGATCGGACGCTCGATGAGGGGCGAGAAGATCGTTGTGACGAAGAGTACGGTTCCGGTGGGAACGGCGCGACGGGTCCGTGATACCATCGAGGCGCTCACGGCCCATCCGGTGCATGTCTGCTCGAACCCCGAGTTCCTGAAGGAAGGGGCGGCGGTGGACGATTTCATGAAGCCGGATCGTGTCATCATCGGAGTCGACGACGAGCGGATCGCCGACGTCCTTCGGGACCTCTACGCTCCTTTCGTACGGACCGGAAACGACATTCTCGTGATGGACGTACCGTCGGCTGAGATCACCAAATACGCCGCGAACGCCATGCTCGCCACCCGGATCTCACTCATCAACGCGATCGCGGGACTCTGTGAGACTGCGGGAGCCGATGTGAACATGGTGCGGCGCGGAATCGGAAGCGATACCCGGATCGGAAGCTCCTTTCTCTTCCCAGGGGTGGGCTATGGCGGGTCGTGCTTTCCCAAAGACGTGAAGGCGCTCATCCGCACGTTCCGGGAACTGGGACTGGATCCTTCGATCCTGCAGGCCGTCGAGGACACGAATGAGGGGCAGAAGCGGCTCATCGCGGAGCGTGTGGTCGACCGCTTCGGCGAGGACCTCGAGGGGCGGACGTTCGCGGTCTGGGGATTGGCATTCAAACCGAATACCGACGACATGCGGGAGGCCCCGAGTCTCGTGACGATCGAGGCGCTCCTTGAGCGGGGGGCGCGGGTGGTCGCGCACGACCCCGCATCGATGGACGAGGCGCGCCACATTCTCGGGGAGCGAATCGAGTATCGGAGCGTCAACTACGATACCCTGCCGGACGCGTCCGCGCTCCTGATCCACACGGAGTGGCACCCGTATCGCCGTCCCGACTTCGAACGCATCCGGTCGGCGATGAACGAGCCCGTGGTGATCGACGGCCGCAACCTCTACTCTCCCCAGCGGATGCGGGAGCTCGGTTTTGAATACTATTGTGTGGGTCGGCCGCCCGTGGGCCGGCGGCAGGTCGGGGTGGAGGTGGCCTGAGGGCCGGCTGATGACTGTTCTCGTGACAGGCGCCGCGGGGTTCATCGGCTCACATCTCGTCGATCGACTGCTCGAGCGCGGTGAGGACGTCGTTGGGTTGGACAGCTTCGACGGGTTCTACGACCGGGCGATCAAGGAGGCGAATCTGCGGTCGGCGATGGACCACCGGTCGTTCCGCCTGGTGGAGGGGGACATCCGGGATCGGAAGACCGTCGCGGCGCTTCCCGGGTCGATCGATGCGGTCCTCCATCTGGCCGCGCGTGCCGGCGTGCGTCCTTCGATCCGGAATCCCGTGCTCTACTCGGACGTGAACCTGATGGGCACATCCGTGCTCCTCGAATTCGCCCGGGAGCGGGAAATCGAACCTTTCGTGTTCGCGTCGTCGTCATCCGTCTACGGGAACAACGAGAAGGTACCCTTCTCCGAGAGTGACCCGGCGGATCACCCCATCTCGCCGTATGCGGCGACGAAGAGGTCGGGGGAGCTGCTGTGCCACACACAGACGCACCTTCAGGGCACGACCTGCATCTGCCTGCGCTTTTTCACCGTCTATGGTCCGCGGCAGAGGCCGGATCTGGCCATCCGGAAGTTTTCGCGACTCCTCCTGTCCGGTGAACCGCTACCACGGTTCGGCGACGGCGGCTCGGCGCGGGACTACACCTACATCGAAGACATCCTGAACGGAGTCGAGTCGGCTCTCGCCTTTGCCCGCAGGAACGAGGGACGATTCGAGATCCTGAATCTGGGAGAGTCCCGCACGGTCATGCTGTCGGAGATGATCCGAGTACTGGGGGAGGTCTTCTCCGTCACGCCGGAAATCCGATCTCTACCTCCGCAGCCGGGCGATGTGAACCGGACGTTTGCGGACGTATCGAGGGCCCGCGAGCTACTGGGCTACCACCCCACCACCGACTTTGTCGACGGCATGCAGCGCTTCGCCGAGTGGTACCTTTCGACGGGAGTCGAGCAGGACGGAGTCCGATGAGGGCATCGAATGTCCCGTCCGTATCGGCTCCGCCCGACCCGCGCCACGAAGGCGGCCGAGCGATTGCTCGGATCGACATGAGGTTCTGAGAATGCGGATTGTCCTGACCGGAGCTGCCGGATTTCTCGGCTCTCACCTGGCGCATCGGTTCCTCGAGGACGGCCACGAGGTCCTCGGAGTCGACAACCTCGTCACCGGTTCCGGAGACAACGTCACCTGGCTGCAGGAGTGGGACGGGTTCGCCTTTCGACTGCACGACGTCTCGATCCCACTTTTCGTGAAGGGCCCCGTGGATGGTGTGCTCCACTTCGCGTCGGCCGCGAGTCCGGTGGACTATCTGGAGCTTCCCATTCAGACTCTCAAGGTCGGGAGCCTCGGGACCCACAACATGCTCGGGCTGGCGCGCGCCAAGCGTGCGAAGTTCCTCCTCGCTTCGACCTCCGAGGTCTACGGCGACCCCGAGGTGCATCCACAGGTCGAGGGGTACTGGGGAAACGTGAATCCCATCGGCCCTCGCGGTGTCTATGACGAAGCCAAGAGGTTCGCCGAGGCGATGGCGATGGCATACCATCGGGTCCACGAGATTCCGGTCCGGATTGCAAGGATCTTCAATACCTACGGGCCACGGATGCGGCCGGGCGACGGGAGGGTGGTCTCGAACTTCGTGGTCCAGGCTCTTCGCGGTGAGCCGCTCACGGTCTATGGGGACGGAAGCCAGACGCGCTCCTTCTGCTACGTGGACGACCTGGTCGAGGGCCTCGTCCGCCTGTACGACTGCGACTTCGTCGGGCCCGTGAATCTCGGGAATCCCCGGGAATACACGGTCCTGGACCTCGCGCGCACGGTGCTGTCTCTGGTCGAAAGTCGTTCGGGAATCGAAGAACGCCCTCTTCCCCAGGACGACCCCAAGGTCCGGAGGCCCGACATTTCCCTCGCCCAACGGCTTTTCGATTGGACCCCCGAGATAGGGCTACAGGAGGGACTGCAACGGACTCTCCCCTATTTGCGTGACCGGGTCGAGCGGGCCGACGCGAAAGCTCGTCCGCTGACTTGAGACTGCTCGACGCGTCTTTTCAGCTCGGATCCATCCCCGCCGCGAGGTGTTCCAGAAGGACCATGCGACGGATCGCGTTCGGCGCTTGCTGGGCCGGTCGCGGTGGGGCAGTCGCGCAATGGTGTGTTCAGTCGGAGAGAGGCCGCCGATGACAGGGGATTCGACGGGTGGGAGCGGTTCTCGTACTGGGAGAAGCTCGGGCCAGTCCCAGGTACGGCAGCTCGTGGCGCGCGCGAACGCGGCGTGGGAGCGAAACGAATATGCTGCGGCGCTCGTCGATCTTCGAGAAGTCCTTTCGCGTCATCCCGACTTCCCCGACGTTCGCAATCGAGCCGGCCTTTGCCGGGCCATGTTGGGGGACGCCGACGGTGCGCTGGAGGAGTTCAACCACGCCGTGCGTGTAAATCCGGACTATGGCGAGGCGCATCTGAATCGTGCACTGATCCTGAACGATTTGGGCCACTTCGATGAAGCGCGGCAGGCCTACATGCGTGCGGCAGAGCTCGAGTACCGAGAAGAGGACCCCTATCCTGCGGAAATGGGAAATCGATTGGCGGGACGCCACGCGGACCTCGCGGATGTCTACATGGAGGCGGATCAGCCGGATCGAGCGGTCGCGGAGTATACCCGGGCCCTCGAGGTGAGACCCACCTTCGTGGACATCCGGGTCCGGCTCGCGAAGGCCCACCTCGCCACCGGGGACGTCGAAGCCGCGGCCTCCGAGCTCGGGCGCGTACTCGACGAGCACCCGTCGTTCCTGGGCGCGCGAATCCGGCTCGGAACCGCCTTCCGCCGGATGGGGTTGACGGAGGAGGCCATCTCCGAGTGGCGTCGGTGCCTCGAGATGGAGCCGGACAACCGTTTGACCCGTGCCTTCCTGGCTTCCGTCGGAGTGACCATCGAAGAGGTGGTGGTCGCTGACTCCGGTGGACGGACAACACCCGAGCCGGAATGATGCGCGGAAGAGCGATTGTCCTGTCCGGAGTGTTGGCCGCTGCATTCGTGGTGGGCTGCACCGCGGCCGGGTCGGACAACGAAGCGCTCCGGCGCGGCGACCAGGCATACGCGCGCGGCGACCTCACCGAGGCCCTGGCGGAGTACCGATTCGCGCTCGTTCAGGGTGGGGACGCCCCCCAGGTCCTGGCCCGAGCGGCCCACACCTATGCTCGGACCGGACGGGTCGCGGAGGCCGGGGAACACTATCGGCAGGCAGTCGCCCTGGACCCCACGCTCGCGGACCTTGCCGCCTCCGACCTGCTTCGCGTCGCGAGTCGGGCGATCGAGTCGAACGACGGGACCGCGGCTGCGGCGGCGGTCGATGCGGCGACCCAGATCGAGCCGGGAGTGAGCCTAGCGGGCATCTCCCTTCCCCTAGCAAGACACTTCGTCCGCAGTGGTCAGTATGCTCGGGCCCTGCCGTTCTTCCAGAAGGCCGTTCGCGAGTCCCCGTCCAACGCCACTGTGATCTTCGAAATGGCGATCGCTCACCAGGAGCTCGGCGACTGCCGGAGGGCGCTGGTCTTCTTCGAGCAGGTCCGAGGGTCTGCGACTCCCGCCCAGCGCTCGGAGGTGGACTGGAACATCGGGAGCTGCTCCGCGGATCTTGCAGCGGAGGCCCGGGCCGACGATGACTTCGAAGAGGCACTCCGGCTCTATCGGACCACGATCGAGATCGGCGAGCCACGCAACCGTCTCGCCGCGACCTGGTTCGAGGTCGGCGAGATTCTCAGGTCACGCGGCGAGTGTCAGGCCGCCCTGAACGCGTTCGAACAGGTGCAGGAGGAGGACTTCCCCGGTGGGCTCCTCCTCGAACGGGCCCGGGCTCGGGTCGATCAGATCCGCTTCGGCCGCGGTGATGGTCCCTGTTGAGTCGATCCCGTGCTGTGGAGTGGACTTCGCACCGGGCTGGGTGCCGGGTCCCGGAGTACGCCCCGAAGGTAACGAGATCTCTGCTTCCTCCACCCTTCCACCACGTTCCATGACCGTCCCCCTTCTGGATCTGAAAGCGCAGTATCACTCCATCCGTGACGAGGTCGATCGAGCCGTCGCGGACGTCGTGGCCTCCCAGCACTTTGTGCTGGGGCCCGAGGTCGAGGCGCTCGAGGCCGAGATCGCCGACCTCATCGGGGTCGAGCATGCCGTGGGATGCGCATCCGGTACGGACGCGCTCCTGCTTTCCTTGAAGGCGCTCGGACCGGAGCCGGGCGACGAGGTGATCCTGCCGTCCTTCACCTTCTTCGCGACGGCCGGGGCGGTCTGGAACGCGGGGCTCCGCCCTGTGTTCTGCGACATCGATCCGGCTACGTTCAACGTCACGACCGAGACCGTCGAGGCCGTCTGGTCAGAGCGGACGCGCGCTCTGATCCCGGTCCATCTCTTCGGCCAGATGGCACCGATGTCCGACCTATCGTCCCTGGCGCGCCGTCGGGGCGCCTTCGTGTTGGAGGATGCCGCGCAGGCGATCGGGGCCCGACAGAGAACAAGAGGGTGCACGGGTACCGACGCGGCCGGCGAGGAGAGGCAGGAGGAATGGGTGATGGCGGGAGCCGCGGGCGATGCAGGGGCTTTCTCCTTCTTTCCGACCAAGAACCTGGGCGGTTTCGGGGATGGTGGCCTCGTTTCAACCTACGATCCGGAGCTCGCGGAGCGCGTCTTGAAGCTGCGGGTGCATGGGGGCCGCCAGATGTACCAGCACGAGATGGTCGGCACGAATTCCCGTCTCGATGCCCTCCAGGCGGCGGTGCTCAGGGTCAAGCTCCCCCACCTCGAAAAATGGACCGCAGCGAGACGGCAGAACGCATGCCGCTATCATGGTGCCCTGGCCGATGTGGAGGAGGTCCGGCTTCCCGAAACCCTTGAAGGGAACGTCCACGTGTTCAACCAGTACACCGTTCGCGCGCAGGAGCGAGACGCCCTCCGGACCCATCTGAAGGAACGGGAGATCGGGTCGGGCGTGTATTACCCCGTTCCCCTGCATCTGCAGGAGTGCTTCGCGGAGCTCGGGGGTGAGCCCGGCCAGCTTCCCCACACCGAGGGTGCGTGCGAGGAGGTGCTCTCTCTTCCCATCTTCCCGGAGCTGGGAGAGGGACG
>JBBDIV010000068.1:0-17414 GCA_040880225.1 Gemmatimonadota bacterium | reverse complement strand
CCCCGTTCGCCGGGGCACCCCGAGTGGGGGCGGGTGGGGGGGGGTGACGCGTTGAGGACGCTGACATGAGCGGACCGTCCAAAGGAACCCCCCCGGGATCCAGCGGGCCCGCGGGCGCCCTCGCGGTCCACCGCGGCACCGTTCTGGAGTCGGTCGGGGGCGTCTACAGGGTCGCTCTCGACGAGGGGGGCGAGGTCGATGCCTCCCTCCGCGGCCGCGTGAAACAGGAGCCGCGGACTGGTGACCGGGTCGTGCCGGGCGACCGGGTCGGGATCGACGAGGCCCACGATGGAGGGCACACGATCGAGGTCGTGCTTCCCCGCGAAAACGAGTTGGTTCGTGGGGGACCGGCCGGTCGAAAGGCGAAGGTCGTCGTGGCGAATCTCGACCGGATCGCGGTGGTTCTGGCGGTCGACGAGCCCCCGTTCCGCGAGACGGTAGCCGATCGGTTCCTGGTTCTGGCGGAAGTGTGCGGTATCTCACCGGTGCTCGTGCTGAACAAGGTCGATCTACCCGGGCACGACGAGGTGGTCGCGAGCGTTCGGGATCTCTATCAGCCTCTCGGCTATCCGGTACTGGCGACCTCTGCCGAAACGTCCCGAGGCCTCGAAGCTCTCAGGGAGACCTTCGCAAGGGGGATCTCGGCGATGGTCGGGCCCTCGGGTGTAGGCAAGTCGTCTTTGCTGAACGAATTGTTGCCGGGGATCGAGCTCCGCACCGCTCCCGTTACGCGCCGGGGTGGGCGCGGTCGCCACACCACCGTGGGTGCCCGCCTGATCCGGTTCTCCGCGGATGGATGGATGGCCGATACGCCGGGATTTTCCGAGATCGGGCTGTGGAACGTGGAGCCGTCGGCACTCGCCCGGGCGTTCCCCGAGTTCGAAGACCCTTCGGAGGAGTGCCGATTCCGCGTCTGTACCCACTCGCACGAACCGGAGTGCGGTGTGCTGGCTGCGCTCGAACGGGGTGAGATCGATCCCAGGCGTTATGAAAACTACCGCGTGCTCCTCGAAGAGGTGAGCGGGTAGGCTTCCCGGAAGAATCGGGTCGGAGGATGGACCGGGGTACCGGTCGACGCATTCAATCGCCGAGCGGCGTTACCGTGGGCTCGCCGGTGACCGGATCCGGCTGGACCGCCAGTGGCCATCGATAGACCGCTTCCAGGATCTCTTCCCGCAACACCTCCCCCGCGGTCCCCTCCGCGGCGACCCTGCCTTCCCGCAGAAGAAGGAGTCGGTCCGAGAACCGGGCGGCCAGATTGATGTTGTGCGTGATGAGAAGGACGGTGAGTCCCGCATCCGCGGATCGGCGGAGGAGCTTCAGGATGGCCATTTCGTGGCGGATATCCAGACTGGCGGTGGGTTCGTCCAGGACGAGGGCGCGCGGGCGCTGAGCCATGGCCCGCGCGATCCGGACTCGCTGGAACTCTCCACCCGACAGGGTGCTCACCTCCCGGTCCGCGAGCATCTCCACGTCGCACTCACGGAGCGCGGCCTCGATCGCCCGACGGTCCTCGGCTCCTTCCGGTTCGAAGGCCCCGAGGTGCGGGTACCGGCCCATCCCCACGAGGTCCCGCACCCGGATCGGGAAGGCGATGCCTTCCGATTGTGTCACGACGCCCACGGCGCGGGCCAGCTCGCGGCGATTCCAGTCTCGAGCGGGGGTGCCGTCGACATCGGCGCGTCCGCTTTCGACCTCGACCGAGCCCAGGAGCGCCCGCATCAAGGTGGATTTCCCGGATCCGTTGGGACCGAGCACGCCGTAGAGAGATCCCGAAGGCACCCGCATGCTCACACCGTCCAAGGCGGGCGGGCGGCCGCGCGCGAACCGTACGACGAGGCTTTCGCTCTCGAAGATCACGACCCGAGACTTCGGCGAAGGAGGAGGAGAAAGAAGGGGACGCCGACGAAGGCGGTGATCACACCGACCGGGATCTCGGCCGGAGCCACCACCGTTCTCGCCAGGAGGTCCGCCAGGGCGAGAAATCCTGCACCCGCGATGAACGAGAGTGGAAGCAGGAAACGATGGTCGGCCCCGAGGATCAGCCGGATCCCGTGTGGAATGATCAGACCGACGAACCCGATCACCCCTGCGAAGGCGACGCCGGCCGCGGCGATGACGGAGGCCGCGCCGTAGGCCAGCCTCTTCGCCCGTTCCACATCGGTGCCCAGATACGCTGCGGTCTCTTCACCGATCGCGAGGAGGTTCAGAGGCCGAGCCAGAGTCAGGAGCAGGAGCGCCACAGGAATCGTGTAGGTTGCCACCACAGCCACGCCACGCCACGAGGCTCCCGACAGGCTGCCCATCATCCAGAGCACGGCCGAGCGAACGGTCGGGGCGTCGGCGAGCGAAAGGATCAGCGCGATGCAGGCGGAAAAGAATGCCCCCACGACCACCCCCGCCAGAAGAAGCACACGGACATCCATGCGCCGGTCGGCGGAAAACGCCACCCCGAAAACGAGGAGTATCGCGATCGCCGCGCCCATGATTGCCGCGATCGGAAGCGCGACCGAGCTGACCGACATCCACCCCGTGGCCAGAACGACCACGGCTCCGAACGCGGCCCCCCCGGAGATCCCGAGGATGTATGGTTCCGCCAGCGGGTTTCGGAGCAGGGCCTGGAAGACCGCTCCGGACAGGGCGAGTCCACCACCCACCAGGATCGCCAGCGCCGCTCTGGGGAGTCGGAGGCTCAGGACGATGAATCGGTCGGTAGCTCCCCCTCCACCCCGAAGGATCGAGAACACTTCCGAAGTCGTGAGCGACACGGCCCCGAACCGGATGCTCGCCAGAACGACCAGCACTGCGGCGAGGCTCAGCCCGAGCAATGCGACCACGGGACGCGACCAGGTTCGGCTCACGGGAATCGATCCGGATGGAAGATCTCCGCGAGTGTCCGGGCCGACTCCACCACCTCCAATCCCGGGTTGAGCATCTCCAGCGGGACGCGAGCGGTCGGGATTCCTTCGAGGGCCTCGGGCAGGCCGACCGGCTCCGTGGTCAGGATGAACTCGACGTCGCGGTCCAGGATTTCCTCCAGGCTCACGAGAGCATAGAGGTTCTCGCCGTCCGCGAAAGCATTCTCCCCTCCCGCGATCCCGATGAGCTCGTGGAGGAAGGTTCCGGCCCCGGCGACGCTCGGAGGGTTCCCACCCAGGAACACGACGCTGGGACGTGGGGCGCCCGCGACCGCTTCGGAGACTTCCCGTAGCCCCCGGTCGATCGACTGACGGATGGAGTCGGCCCGCTCAGGCTGCCCGACGATCGTCCCGAGCATCCCGATGATCCGGTGGATGTCCGCAATCCGGTCGGGCCGGATCGCGACATGGGAGATCCCGGCGGCATCGAGTTGCCGGGGCGTATCGGGATCGGACTCGGCCCGGAACCGGACGACGAGGTCCGGCTCGAGGGAAACGAGCTGCTCGATCGACGGGTTCAGCCCGCCGCCGACCGACGGCAGATCCTGCAACTCCGGGGCGCGGTCGAAGTCCGTTCGTCCCACGATCCGCTCCATCTGCCCGAGAGCGAGGAGGACGCCCGTGGCGGAAGGAACCAGCGACACGATGCGACCGGGGGAATCGGCGAAGCTGGAGACGCGGCCGGCGTCGTCCTCCACTCGCACCGGGATGGAGACGCGGTCACCTCCTCCCTCCGCATCGTTCCCCGCATCCCCGTCCGGACGCTCCGAGCATCCGGTCGCGACGGTCGCGAGAACGGACAGGAGCAACGCCACGCGACGACCGGCTCGATAGTGGAACAGGCCCCTCGGGGCCCTCCGCGTGTTCGTTCGAGCCCGTTCGTCCGCCGACGTCCGAGTGAATCCGCGCTGCGGCGAGTCGCATGAAACCTCACCGGCGCCCCGACGCTGCTCTTCCGTGCGGTCGGGAATCAAGGGTAGGACTGGATCGCCCCTCGGGCGGGATCCTCGCCGCAGGCGTCCTGATACTGCGTCGTCCATTCCCCGTCCTCGTCCGGACCGAGGATCGCGAGCCAGCGCTCCGAAACCCCGAAGACCTCGAGCAGCGCGTCGGGGGGGGCGGTGCCCCGCAGGGCGTGGGTGCCGAGCAAACGGGCGGCCGCCTTGCCGGATTCCGCGCGCTGATACCAGCTCACCACCGGCTCGTATCGATCTTCGCCCTCCACGGCCAGGAAGAAGAACGAATACCCGTTCGGGGACGGGGTTCCGGTGCCGAGCCTGCCCCCAAACACGTGTGATGCGGCGATTGCGCTCCGGATCCCCGACTCGGCGGTGAAGCCAAACGCCTGAAGGTCTTCGCGAAATCCCGGGATGGATGCAGGCCATGGAATGTCGAGTGCTGGAATGAGTCGCTGCGCGACGTTGAGTGCGGCGGCGGCGATCTCGGCGTTGGTCCCGTGGCTTCGAGGGGCGAGAGCTCGAACCCTTTCCGGGGAGTCCGCGCTGGTCCTCCCGTTTCCTTCGGGCAGCGCGAGGAACTGGCGTGTCCCAGCGGCGCCGGGGCTCACCTCGACGATCCCGGAGCCTCGAGGGCGCATCCTACAGGTCGAGTCGTCGGATTCGGTCGACCCGGATGCGATGAAGGTGCCGACCCGACCCCCATCGCCCAGGAGCGAGAACTCCATCCCTTCCTCCCATCGGCCGAGCGCAAAGCGCTCGACCAGGTCGGGGATCTCTTCCGAATCGGGAATGGGTCGGTATCCCTCCTCCCAGAGCTCCGCGACGGGCAGGATCGTCGCAGCGGAGCCATCCGTCTGTTCGACGAGATAGACGAGTGGGCCGAGCTCGACGGGCAGCAGCGGTGCCTCCTCCACGACCTCGGTGGCCGTGTCGGGCGAGGGGGCCCCCGGGGGAGCGGCGGGGGGCCGGATCTCGAGTTGGACTCCCTCGAAGCTCACGTTGTCGCACGCCGAAATCACGATTAAGATCACGAGGACGGCAAGATGCGAGAATTGCTTGGCGCGCATGGGATTTCGCGGGTGAATGCGGGGGCCTCCAGCCTCCGCTGCGGGACCGGTGGGAGGCGAGTGTCCCAGGCTCACAAAGCTATCCGAGCGGCGGGACGAGCGCAAAGCCCGCCCTCGCGAAATCCAGCCGAAGGGAGATGGGATGGAGGGGAGGACGGGTGCGCACGACCGGTTCCGACGGGTTCTGTCGAACTTCGCGACGGGTGTGACCATCGTAACCGGAAGGACGGAGGCAGGCTCGCCGGTGGGGTTCACGGCGAATGCGTTCACCTCCGTGTCACTCGATCCTCCACTGGTCCTCGTGTGTGCGGACCTCGCTTCCGAATCCCTCCCCGTACTCCGCGACTCCGGGCGCTTCGCCGTCTCCGTGTTGCGCGCGGAGGATCGCGACGTCGCCCTCCGGTTTTCGCAGGAGATCCGACACGAGCGATTCGTCGAACTCGCGCTCGGCCGAGCGCCCTCGGGTCTCCCGCTGCTCGAAAGCGCACTGGCCTGGATGGACTGTAGGGTCCGGCGGATCATCGAGGCGGGAGATCACGCTGTGCTCATCGGAGAAGTGATGGGCTGTGGGGGGGAATCGGATGGGCGGCCGCTCGTGTTCTTCCGAGGTGAGTTCGGCACGTTCGGGACCCTGGAGTGAGGATCGCGCACCTTTCGGATCTGCATCTCGGGTTTCGTGCCTACGAGGAGACCGAGCGCGGTTGGAACCTCCGCGAGCGGGATCTCGCGGCGGCCTATCGCTGGGCTCTTCAGGAAGTGGCGCGCCTGGATCCGGGACTCGTCCTGATTGCGGGTGACGTGTTCGACCGACCGGATCCGCCCAGCACGGCACTATTGACCGCGACGCGAGGGCTTGCCGGCCTGCGAGGTCAGCTTCCGGGGGTCCCTGTGCTCGTGATCGCGGGCGGGCGGGATTCACCACGGAATCCCGCGGACCCTGGCCCCGTGGCCGTTCTCGACGCTCTTCCGGGCGTTGATGCGGCTGCGGGGGCGCCCCGCGCCGTCCGGTTTCGAGCCAACGGGCTGCACGTGCTTCTCGTCCCCTACCGCGCCACGGTTTCGCCGCCATTTCCCGAGATCCGGCCCGACCCGGACGCGAAGTGGAATGTGCTGATGATCAGGGGGATCCCCACCGAAGGCGATTGGATCCCGGTGGATCCCGACGATTGGGACTACGTTGCGGTGGGCGGGCCGCATGTGCAGAAGAGCTGGGCAGAACATGTGCGGGCCACCGGTGCGCTCGAGCGTCCCGGCTGGGATCCCTGGTCCAAGACCCTCGACGAGCGAGGGTTCACGATCTTCGACCTGGACCGCGGGAACGCCGAGTTCCATCCGGTTCCCGGGCGTGCCGTCGTCGACCTTGCACCGGTCCGTGTCGCCTCGGACGATCGCGAGGCCGGCACCCGCCGACTTCGCGAGCTCCTCCAGGGGGTGCCGGGTGGTATCCGTGGAAAGCTGCTCCGGATCTCGTTGCGAGGCGACATCGTCGCTCCGGGGGACGCGGTTGCACCGGGGTTGCTCGAGGCGGTCCGGGTCCGTGCCGCCCACCTGGAGATCGAGCTCCGGGGGTCGGATCGAGGCCCGGTCGTACCGGACGGCGGACGCACGGGTCGGGACCACGCGCCCCCGTGGTTCCCGCAGGAGTTGGAGCTGGGTTCGGACAATGGTTCGGGCCGTGGGGGTCCCGGCGAGTCGCTCCGGATCGACGGCGGAGGGATCACATTGGTGACCGCGGAATCCGAGGCCCTTCGTCAGTGGCTCGCGGTCCGGCTGGGTGCCCCGATCGGAGATGGCACCTCCGATTCGGGGCGACTGCCGGCATTCCGGATTCGCCCGGAGCTGCCGGATTCGGCGGTCCTGCGAGCGCTCTGGGCCGGCGAGCGGGACCCCGGGCGCCTGATCGAGTTGATCCTGCAGTCGGAGCTCGGCGACCGGAACCACGGAGACGTGGGCCGACCCGGCGAGGAGGTGAGGACTCGCGGCCCCGCTCGGGAGGCGCATGCGGACAGAGAAGGACGCCGCGGGACTCTCGGGGTGCTCGAGGTCGAACTACGTGAGCTGCGCGGCGATTCGATCGAAGCCTCGGGCGATCTCGAGGCGCGCACTCTGGAGTGGGCACGGGAGCGGCAGGACGCCGAGTCGAACCTTCAGGCCTATAGGGCAAAGGCGCGGGAGCTGCAGGAACGGATCCGCCAGTTGGAGCGTGACGGCGCTCACGCGGAGTGCCCGACCTGCGGCCAGGCGCTGGGCGCGGGTCTGGAGGACCTGCTTCTCACTCTGGGGGGCGAGCTGGAGGGGGTGGTCCAGGACGGAAGCTGGTGGCGGAGTCGACGGGAGCAGCTCGAAGAGAAGCCGGCGGATCTCCAGTCGCTCGAAGCTCGTGCCCTTCGGCTCCATGCCCAGGTCGAGGCCGCCGCGGAGCGCTTGCAGCGGGCGCGGGACGGAGCCCCCGTCCAGGGCGACGAGCGGCAGCGATCGCACGCGGCCGGTCCGTCGGATCCAGCAACGGCAGGGCCACCGAGGGAAGCACCGACCAGCGAGTTGGGATCGAGGTGGGGTTCGGAGGCCTGGTCGAGGGGGATCCTGAGAGAGGCGAGCAACTGGATCGCACGGGTCACGCAGGGGCGGTTGGAAGCCGTCGGCCAGGACACGAACGGCTGGGCCGTCGTCGAGAAGGGGGGCGGGCTGCGTCCCGCCGTCGGAGGCGAGAGGGCGGCGCTGGCGTTTGCCCTGCACCTCGCCGTGCGGAATCACATTCGCGCTCGGGGTCATGCCCCGGGGGGGCTCCTCCTCTGGGAGTTCCACCGGGCGGGGACCGAAGAACTCGCATTGCCCGCCCTCGAGCTGGCCGTCGAGATGAGCGAGCCGGGGGTCCCGGTGATCGTCGTGGCGCCCCCCACCCTGATCGAGCGCCTTCCGGAGGTGTTCCGCGAGGTGGTCGAGCTGGAACGCGACGCGTCGGGTCGACTCGGCTTTCGCCGTCAGGCCCTGGGGGTCCCTTCGCTGTCGCTTCGAGGCTCCGACATGGGTCTGAGATGAAGTGATCCCCGTGGGTCCACTTCCATTTCCCACGCGGGTGGACACCAGGTCGTGGCGCTGTACTCCGAAACGATCGCGGGACCGAGGAGCCGAGATCCCGGTGCGAGTCGAGCGCGATCGACGATGCGGGCCACGACCCGCGCTCCCGCCACGACCACGTCCGTTTCGTGTCCGGGGATCTCGTCCTGGCCGGTCGATCCTCCGACGACCGGTGCTTCCGCGGCGGAGGTGGATGAGGGGGTCGGACGCTCGAGCTCGAGGGGCTGGGTTCGGATCTCCGCTCCCGGAGCCTGGATTCGGACTCGAACGGTCACGGCCTCGACCGCTCCCTTCCTGCGATATCCATACCTCCGGGCGTGCGCGTCGTGAAAGGCGGCGACCCAGTCGTCGGCCACAACCCGCAGTTCGTAGCTCTGTCCTCCGTAGCGCGCATCCACCCATCGGTCGACCGAGAGCGCGGACGGGTCGGCTCCCTCCTCGACCATCTCGCGTCGGCCCTCCTCCTCCAGCCCGTTGAGGACGGATCGGACACGTTTGGTCGCGCCGGCCTCACCCGAGGAGACGAGGACGGTGCGGGAGCGGTCGCGCACGATCGGCGCGACCAGCATTCCAAAGGCCGAGAGAAGCCCGGGGTCCGGTGGGATCAGGGCTCCCTGCAATCCCAGCCGCTCGGTCAGTTCCGCCGCATGCAGGCCGGCGGCCCCTCCGAACGCCACCAGGTGGAAGTCCGACGGATCCACACCTCGCTCCACCGAGATCACGCGTAGGGCCCTCTCCATCGCCGCGTCGACCACAGCGACCACGCCCTCCGCGAGCGCATCGGGATCGGTTCCCGCCCGGGATGCGAGCCGCTGAAGGGGATCCGCGATGGCCTCGCGGTCCAAGCGGCGCCGGCCTCCGAGGAATACACTCGCAGGGAGTCTGCCCAACCAGACGTGGGCATCGGTCACGGTGATCTCCTCGCCGCCTCTCCCATAGGCCACCGGCCCTGGATGGGCTCCCGCACTGCCTGGCCCGACCCGTAGGGCCCCCCCGGCATCGATCGAAGCGATGGATCCTCCGCCGGCGCCGACCGTGTGGATGTCGAGGAGCGGAATCGCCACGGGGACGCCACCCACCCGTCCTTCCCGCGTGTGGAGTGGCTCGCCCGCGACCAGGCTGACGTCCGTCGACGTTCCCCCCATGTCGAACGAGAGCAGACGATGGATCCCCGAACGTCGGCCCCATTCCATGGCGCCCACCACACCTCCAGCCGGTCCCGACAGAATCGTGTGAACCGGTTCGGCGATCGCCCTCTGGACGGGGAGGGCCCCGCCATTCGAGCCCATGATCCGGATCTGTGTGGCACCCGATTCCCTTCCGAGGCGGGAGAGATAGCTTTCGACGCGCGGAGCCACGTAGGCGTTGACCACGGTGGTCGCGGTGCGCTCGAACTCCCGGAACTCGGGAAGGATACGGCTGGACAGCGAGACCGGAACGCCGAGGGACACCAGGGCGCTCGCAACCGCCTCCTCGTGTGCGGGGTTGGCATAGCTGTGGAGCAGCACGACGGCGACGGCTTCGGCCTCCGCCAAGCTCCGTGGGAGTTCGGCGAGCTCGTCGGGATCGACGGGCTCGATCTCGCCGCCGTCGGGGTCGAGTCGGCCGCGAACGCCCACCCGGTCCATGCGAGCCACGAGCGGAGGCGGACGATGGCCCGTCAGCGCGTACAGCTGCGGCCGGTCCTGCCGACCGATCTCGATCACGTCCTCGAAGCCCGCGTTCGTGACGAGAAGGACACGCGCGCCCTTTCGTTCGAGGAGTGCGTTCGTGGCCACGGTCGAGCCGTGGATGAGTCGATACGGTTCCGGGGGGTCACCGAGGATCTCCGTGATTCCAGCCAGGACTGCGGCCGACGGATCCTCGGGGGTCGAAGGCACCTTGAGGGATGTGAGGGCACCGTCGTGGAGCAGGATCAGGTCCGTGAAGGTGCCCCCGGTGTCGACGGCAAGCACCGCCGTTGACTTTCCGTCCCCTGCCGGGGACATTCCCGCCCTCCGGCTTTCCTCCGGGGTTGGATCCTTTTCGGGCTTCCCGTACCGGCTACGTGCCATGGAATTGTATCCCAGGTTCGAAACTTTCGTAGAGCTCGCCCGTGAGTCGCGGGTCGTGCCTGTGCGGGCCGAGTTCCTGTTCGACACAGAGACCGCGGTGACCGCCTATCACAAGTTGGCCAGACCCCCCTTCGGGTTCCTGCTCGAGTCGGTCGTGGGAGGCGAGAAGTGGGCTCGGTACACCTTTCTCGGAACCGAGCCCGCAGCGGCCTGGAGGCTCGAGGGCGAGCAGGTTTCGTGGTGGACCCGGGGGAGTGGTTGGGAGGACGTGGAGACGGAGGACCCCCTCACGGACCTGGACCGCAGGCTGCGCGAGCGCCTTCCGGCGAAAGTGGACGGACTCCCCCGTTTCTGGGGGGGGGGCGTGGGATACTTCGGGTACGACGTGGTCCGGCGGATCGAGACTCTGCCCGAGCTTGCCGAGGCCGACCTGGAGATCCCCGACGCCACGGTCGTCTTCACGGACGTGGTCCTCGCGATCGACAATCTTCTTGGCAGGGCCATGGCCATCCGGGCCGTCGAAGTCGAGGAAGGACTCTCCGAGAAGGAGCTTCGAGATCGATATGAGGCGGCCCGGAAGACCATCCGAGACCTGGTCGAACGCCTGAATACGGAGGAGGGTCCGGACCCGCTTACGCTGAGGGCCGAGCCGCCCGCCGACCCGCCCTTCCAGAGCACCATGGCCCGGGTGGAATACGAGCGCGCGGTCGAGCGTATCCGCGAGTACATTCTGGCGGGCGACGCGTTCCAGGTCGTGCTCAGCCAACGGTTGAGCATGGAGCTCCAGGGATCTCCCTTCGATCTCTATCGGGCCCTGCGATCCCTCAACCCGTCCCCCTACCTCTACTTCGTCGATCTGGATGGCGTGACCCTGGTGGGTTCTTCGCCCGAAGTCCTCACCCGGGTGGAGGATGGCGTGGTCACCGTTCGGCCGATCGCCGGCACCCGTCCGCGTGGGCGAACCGAGGAGGCGGACCGCGCCCTTGCCGAAGATCTCCTCTCCGACGAGAAGGAGCTCGCTGAACATCGCATGCTCGTGGACCTGGGCCGAAACGACGTCGGTCGGGTGGCCCGCTACGGATCCGTCCATGTTCCCGAGCTGATGGTCATCGAGCGCTACTCCCACGTCATGCACCTGTGCTCTCAGGTCGAGGGGGACCTGAACGAAGGACTCAGCGCGATGGACGTGCTGCGAGCCTGCTTCCCCGCCGGCACGGTCTCCGGGGCACCGAAGATCCGCGCGATGGAGATCATCGAGGAGCTCGAGCCGGTTCGCCGTGGGCCCTATGCGGGGGCCGTCGGATACATCGGGTACGGAGGCGTGTCCATGGACACCGCGATCGCGATCCGGACCGTCGTCGCGCACGACGGTCGGGCCTTCGTG
This sequence comes from Gemmatimonadota bacterium, assembly GCA_040880225.1. Classification (GTDB taxonomy): domain Bacteria; phylum Gemmatimonadota; class Gemmatimonadetes; order Longimicrobiales; family Gaopeijiaceae; genus JBBDIV01. The sequence goes on along the minus strand of JBBDIV010000068.1, from coordinate 5,954 downwards.
CAGGCCGGCGCGGGTATCGTGGCCGATTCGGACCCGGCGGCCGAGTACGAGGAGACACTGAACAAGGCCCGCGCGCTGTTGCGAGCGAGTGTCATGGTGGGAGATCCGGACGGGGACCCGGAGCCCGGTCGCCACAACGACTCCTGAGCCCTCGGCCCTCCCGGGCGCGGTCGTCCCGGTCGCCCCGCTCCCGCGGGCGTCGTGTCCGACCGCAGTGTGTGCTCGGTCAGAGAAGTCCCTCCAACTCGTCGTAGAACGCGAGCAGGGTTTCGATGCCTTTCTCCACGTGTGCGTCGGGGAACCACTCGTCGGGTGCGTGCATGTTCGCGCCGGGGAGCGAAAAGCCCATCAGGACTCCGCGGGCGCCCAGTAGTCGCTCGAGGTCGGTAACGATGGGGATCGACGCCCCATCTCCCGTCAGAACGGGCTCACGGCCGAATGCCGAGTGGAGCGCCCGCCGGGCAGCTTCGAAGAAGGGGCCCTCCGCGTCGACCCGCCACGGCCGACCGCCGTGCAACTCGACCACCTCCACCCCGACCTCCGCCGGCGCGACGCTCTGAACGTGCGCCCGGAATAGGTCCACGACCTCCCCCGGTTCCTGGTTGGGCACGAGACGGAAGCTGACCTTCGCCATCGCCGTGTCCGGGATCACGGTCTTGGCGCCCTCGCCGGTGTACCCAGTGAGGATTCCGTTTACCTCACAGGTCGGCCGGAGCCATAGCCGCTCGAGGACCTCGAACCCCTTCTCCCCGAGAAACCCCCGGGCTCCAGTCTCTTCGAGAAGGGCCGCCTCACTGAAGGGAAGCTCGCGCATCCCCCGCCGTACTTCCTCCGTGACCTCTGCGACGCGGTCGTAGAACCCGGGGATCGCGACCCGTTCGTTGCGGTCGTGGAGCGTTCCGAGGATCCGACCGAGGATGGTCGCGGCGTTCGGAATCGTTCCGCCGTAACTGCCCGAGTGGAGATCGGTTCCCGCCCCGCGCACGTGCACCTCGGTGTATGCCAGCCCCCTGAGCGAATACAGGAGCGAAGGCGTGTCGGGGGCGAACATCGCCGAGTCCGAGATCAACAGGCCGTCCGCCCGAAGTCGCTCGCGCTCGGATTCGAGGAACGCGAGCAGGTTCGGCGAAGCGATCTCCTCCTCTCCTTCGGCCAGGAAGACCACGTTCACGGGGAGCGACCCGCGGGAATCGAGTGCAAGCTCCAGGGCCTTCATGTGGAGAAAGATCTGGCCCTTGTCGTCGGCCGAGCCCCGAGCATAGATGCGGCCATCTCGGATTTCGGGTTCGAAGGGGGGGGAACTCCAGAGTTCGATGGGTTCGGGAGGCTGGACGTCGTAGTGACCGTAGATCAGCAGGGTTGGAGCGTCGGGTCCCGCGCCGCGCCACTCCCCGAGCGCCACCGGATGCCCCTTGGTCTCGAGCAGGCTCGCCTCGAGTCCCGCTCGTTCGAGTGCAGCTACGACCCACTCGCCCGCGTCACGGGTATGGGCCGCATACTCGGATCGAGCGCTGATGGAGGGGATGCGGAGGAAATCGAACAGCTCCTCGCGGAGCCGTCGCGGGTCCTGCATCTAGGACAGACTCCTCAAGTGACCGCCTTCGTGCCCCAGCGGTACGTCCAGGTGAGCAGGAGGCTGAGGAAAAGTGCTCCCAGCATCCCGCCCAGGCTGAGTGCCGACGGCTCGTAGAAGGAGAAAACTCCGACTCCGAGCATCCCCCCGATCACCGCTCCGAATGCGCCGAAGATAGCGAGCAGGAGAGTATGTCCGGAAGCAGGTTCCTCGGGCAGTCGCACGAGGGCCTTCATCAGGAGGCCGACCGCCGCGCCCAGTACGATCCAGATGCCGACACCGATCCAGTTTTCCATGATTCACCCAGCAGGGCCGTGTGAGGGTCGCCCGAGGCTCTCGCTCCAACGGCAGGTTCGTCCTTCGGCTTCCGAGCAGCCTTCCGGATCCGGCCCGGAGCTGCGCGTCGAAGATGTCACCGTCTCAGCGGCGAAATGTATTTACGTCCGTCCCGACCGGCCACCCCGGGGCCCGGCTCGCCCCGGGTCAAAGAGCGCTGGCCCGGCAAGCTCGGTTCATTCGTCGTCCATTCGGCGCTTCAGCGCCTCCAGGCGGTCTTCGATCTCGAGGTCATCATGAGCTTCGGCGGTCCCGGCATCGCGAAGGACCTCGTCGACGTCTTCGGCGGCGCGTCCCCGACGATCGAAACCGTCGATCCGGTCGGCCATCCGATCCAACTCCGCAAAGAGGTCGTCGGCTTCGCGGATCCGGTTGCCGGCGCTTACCCGTCCGGCGGTCGCCGACATGGACTCCCTGCGGGCGCGGGTTTCTTTGAACCGTGCCGTGAGCTCGTCGATCTCGCTTCGGTTCAGCTTCACCTGGCGTGCGAGAACCTCGGCCTTCTGCTCCAGGAGCTCCTGTCGGCGCAGGTGCCTGCGTGCGAACGCACGCGCTACGGTGGCCGTTTCCTCATCCTCGATCGCCAGAGCCATTTCTTCGCGCCTGAGGCAGGTTCGCACGGATGCCCTCTCGCGCTCGGATTCCTCTCGGGTCGCCTCCATCTCCCTCTCCAGATCACGGGTTCCGGCCTCGAGATCCAACAACTCCTGCTTCATTGCACGGATGAGACGGTCCGCGGCTTCGGGAATCCGGTCCCGATGCAGCTCGTTCCGGAAGTTCTCCACGGCCTGCCGGAACGCATCGCGAAGTGAGTCGAACATGGACGGGCTGTCGGGTGCAGGGTTCGGGTTCGGCGGAGGACACGAAAAAGAGCGGCGGACCCGGAGGCCCGCCGCTCGCTCCAGGGGGGTCGCAGAAAAGGTGAGAATTCTTCCGCCCCGCCCCCACCTCGCTTCAGTTCAGGAAGTGCTCGATCCGCTGCGCGAATGAGTTCCGCGCGCGGTGCAGCCGGCTCTTCACTGTTCCCAGATTCACGCCGGTGATCTCGGCGATCTCCTCGTAGCTCTTGCCCTCCAACTCGCGCAGTCGGAAGACCAGGCGGTGGTGCTCGGGAAGCTCCTTGACCGTATCCTCGACGATCCGCTGGAGGAACCGTTTCCGGTAGAGATCGTCCGGGCGCAGGCTCAGGTCCTCGAACTGGAGCGGTCGGTGATCGTCATCCCAGTTGCTGGTCAGCTTCTGGAACAGGACGAGCGGGCTACGCGACCGGTTGCGAAGCTCGTTCTTGGAGAGGTTGCTCGCGATTGTGTAGACCCAGGTCGAAAACTTCTTGCTCGTGTCGAACCGATGTAGATGGCGGGTGACGCGAATGAAGGCTTCCTGGACCAGATCCTGCGCGCGATCCGAGTCGCCCGTCTTCCGGGTGATGAAGTGGACCAGGCGATCCTTGTATCGATCGAAGAGTTCCTGGAAGGCTCCCTCGCGGCCTGCGAGGTGTGCCGTCACCAGCTCCTCGTCACTCAACTCCTCGAGACTCCGGCTCAGAACATCCGGGTGGGCCGGCGCGGTCCTGCTGTCCTCGTTGGCGTGCTCGGACATGTCCCTGCAATTCCTTGATTCGAGTGAATCCGAACGCGGAGGGGCGGGAAAAAACGAGGGCACCGTACCGAATGGACACGGGCCCTCGAATCGTCGTCGGCCCCGGGAAAGGGGAATTGTGCAAGCTTTGTGCGAACTCTGATCAATATGCGACAACCGACCGCTTTTTTCAAGGTCCCGGTGATCCGCAAGTCGCCATTTGACGCGCGTTTTCGGGACAACAGGTGAATCCGGGGCCGACCTCCGGCCCAGGGGATCGTTCCGGGTTCCGCCGGGGCTTGCCGCTACCGGTAGCGTTTCACCGGGCGGGGCCGACGAAACATGTGCAAGATCAGTCCGGCGCGCGGCCCGATCGGACGCCTCGGAGTCGCGACCGAGCAAATGGATCGTTGCCGTGGGAACGAATCCGTATCAGCTTATCGGGGCCCCGCATCCGCTACCTGATGGAGTCATGACGTTCGAGTCCCCGCCCGTCCCCGATGCCGCGAATGGCTCTCCCGAAGCCATGAACGGCTCCGTCCAGCCCCAACGCCGCGTGCAGGCGCTGGTCGCGTTGGCGTTGCTGGAGGCGCTCCGGGACCAGGACCGTCCCAGCGAGGTTCTGGACGACGAGAACGTCAGCATGACCCTGCCGCGGCGACTGGGTCTGTCTGGAGTCGTTGATTCGCAGATCCGGAGATACACCGAGGAGGCCCGGCGCGGACGGCGGGTCCCTGCCTCCGAGGTGCGAGATCTCATCCGGCTGGTGACGAGACGCCCGGATGCGGCCTTGGTGTTCCGGCAGGTCGGGCGGTCCTTGACCGCCGCCGCCGCCGCACCCCGGTGGAGGAAGGTCCTGCCTGGATCCTTCTCTCGGGCGATGGCCGCCCGGAGGGTCCGCCGCCGCCTGCACGCCCTCTTCGGGCGGAGGTTCGCAAGGACCAGCCGGAGCCCTTTCCACCTCGAGGTCCTCCCCGATCTTCTGGTCGACGTGCAGTCCGGAGGCGACCCCTGTGCACTGGTGACCGGGCTGTCGCAGGCGATCCTCGAAGCGTATGGCGAGCCGGGGAGCACCGTAGTCCACCTTGCCTGCCGCTCTCGCGGGGACGACCACTGCCGCTGGGGCGTGGCGGAGGGGCTGTGAGACCGATCAGCCACGACTGTGAATCCTGGCCGGTAACCTCCCGAGGGGGTCTCGGGTAGGCCAGACTATCGACGGTCCGGAATGCCGTGGACGCTTGCCGTCACGCAAACACGAATCCTCAGAGACCCAGGGATATCACATGGTGAGCGAAGGAGAGCCCGCGCCGGATTTCGAGATGCCGGCCGACGATGGATCGCGCGTCCGACTTCGCGATCTCCGAGGCCGGAAGGTCGTGCTCTACTTCTATCCGAAGGACGATACCTCTGGCTGCACTACGGAGGCTTGCGAGTTCAGAGATACCCTTCCCCGGATCGACGATTCCGGCGCAGTCGTCCTCGGCGTCTCCCCCGATCCCGTGGAGTCTCACGTGAAGTTCAAGCGGAAGTACGATCTCAATTTTCCCCTCCTCGCCGACGAGGACCACGCGGTGGCCGAGGCCTATGGGGTCTGGAAGGAGAAGTCGATGTACGGACGTAAGTACTGGGGCATCGAACGGAGCACGTTCCTCCTGGATGAGGAAGGCACGGTCGAGCGGGTCTGGCGTCGCGTAAAGCCCAAGGGACATGCCGCGGAAGTCGCGTCGGTCCTGGGGGGGAGAAGCTGATGGAGGTTTTCGGATGGCTCGTGGCCGGTGCCCTGGCTTTGGTGGTGGCGTTTCTCACGTTCCGCTCGAAGCCGAACCCGTACCCGGAGGCGGTGGCTCGTCTGGCTTCCGAGTTGGATCGGTCGGGGACCGTCCAGGAAGCGCAGCCGGGGGATCCGCCGGAGGTGTCTCGACTCCGCGCCGCGATCCCCACCGGACGACGCGTCGACTCCGGACCGGCCGGATCGGGTGACGCCGAGGTCGACCCGGAGGATCCCCAGGAGAAGGCGCTTCACGGCCTGTTCCGGTATCTGGACTCTGCCGTGCTCCGACCGTTGGAGGAGGCGCTGAGCCGGGACCTTTCGAGCCTCGAGGTCCGGAATGCCGTGGACGCGCTGCAGGATCTGGGATTCTATGCCGAAGGAGTGGCCACCGGCCCGCGGCGCAGAGAGAATCTCCAGTCCGTCCTCCAATCGGTCACCCGTGAGTTCGCGCTGGATACCGGAACCCCGGTGAAGTTCTCCGGTCCGGATACACCCATCCCGGTCTCACTCGCAGCTGAGCCGTTCAAGGACGCGCTATTCCTGCTTCTCGCAAACGCCGAGCGGTTCGGGGGTGGCGGGACCATCGAGGTCGTGGTCGAACAAGGGGGCGAAGAAGTCGAGGTACAAATCCGCGACCGGGGCCCAGGGTTCACCGAGGAGGCGCTCAAGCGGGCCTTCGAACCCTTCTGGACGAGT
>JBBDIV010000067.1:0-2825 GCA_040880225.1 Gemmatimonadota bacterium | reverse complement strand
GCGCACGGGTGGAACGGATTGGCAAGACGCGTTCCGAAAGGACTGGGAACACGCACGGAAGATCCGGACGGATCGCGAGGAGGGAGGTGAATCCCTCTCCGAGCCGGACCACCTCCTGCTGCCGCCCGGCGAGGCGACCGCCGGGGTCCGGCGCCTACCGACGATCGAGCTGTCCGAGGACCCATCGACGAGCCCTTCCCTCGACATGTCCCCTCCGCCGGAGATCGAACGCAAGCTCGACCGATTGCACGCCTTCCTGAAGAATGAGGCCGCGCAGGACGCCAGGACCCTCATCCTCTGCGACAACGAGGGTCAGGTGGAGCGACTGGAAGAGCTCCTCTTCGATTCGGGCGGACCCATCCGGGGGGTTCAGGTCGCCGTGGGAACGGTCGAGGCGGGCTTCCTCCTCCCCTCCACCCCTCCGCTCAACATCCTGACCGACCACGAGATCTTCGCGCGCTCCCGGCGGGTCCGATCGGGACGCAGGTTTCGTGGCGCGATGGCTCTCGAGAGTCTGGCACAGCTCACGCCGGGGGACTATGTGGTGCACATGGATCACGGGATCGGCCAGTTTCGTGGGCTCGAGCAGATCGAGATCAGTGGGGAGAGCCTCGAGGTCCTGGCCATAGAGTACGCAGGGGGTGAAGTGCTCCGCGTGCCCGTGTACCGCCTCGACCTCGTGGAGCGATGGGTGGGCGAGACGGACGAGACCGAGCCCCCCTCGGTCCACCGCATCGGAGGACGACGCTGGAAGTCGCTGAAGCGCAAGACCGAAGCCGCGATCGAGAAAATGACCCAGGAGCTCCTGGAGCTCTACGCGGAACGAGAGGTCGCGGAAGGCATCGAGTACCCCCCGGACACGAAGTGGCAGAAGGAAATGGAGGCGTCGTTCCTATACGACGACACCCCGGATCAGCGACGGGCCACGCTGGAGGTCAAGAAGGACATGGAGTCGCCCCGGCCGATGGACCGCCTCATCTGCGGCGACGTGGGCTTCGGCAAGACCGAGGTGGCGATCCGAGCCGCGTTCAAAGCCGTGCAACACGGCAAGCAGGTCGCGGTGCTCGCTCCGACCACGATCCTCGTGGAACAGCATCGACGCACCTTCGAAGCCCGCCTGGCCGATTTTCCGGTCCGGGTGGCGTCGCTTTCGCGGTTTCGCACCGCGTCCGAGCAGGAGACCATCCTTCTGGGTCTGGAACGAGGCGAGGTGGATCTGGTGGTGGGAACCCATCGGCTGATCTCGGGCGACGTGAAGTTCCGGTCCCTCGGGCTGCTGATCGTCGACGAGGAGCAGCGATTCGGGGTGAAGCACAAGGAGAAACTGAAGCAGCTGCGGACCACCGTCGATGTGCTCACCCTCACGGCCACCCCGATTCCCCGCACGCTCCAGCTCTCTCTCGCGGGCATGCGAAGTCTCTCCCTCATCCGGACTCCCCCGCGCGACCGACTCGCGGTGAACACCCAGACCATCCCCTGGAGTGACGCACTCCTCGCCGAGATCCTGCTCCAGGAGTTGGACCGTGGCGGTCAGGTGTACTTCCTTCACAACCGCGTCGACACCATCCACACGATCGCCGAGCGGGTCCGACGGCTGGTGCCGGAAGCCACGGTAGGCGTTGCGCATGGCCAGATGAGAGCTGGTTCGTTGGAGGAGGTGATGACGCGGTTCATCCAGGGCGAGATCGACGTGATCGTGTGCTCGTCGATCATCGAGAACGGCCTCGACGTCCCGAACGCAAACACCCTGGTCGTGGACAGAGCGGACCGCTTCGGTCTCTCTCAGCTCTACCAGATCCGTGGACGGGTCGGTCGTTCGAACCGGCGTGCATACTGCTATCTCGTCGTGCCCGACTCGATCACCCCGGAAGCACGACAGCGGATCCGAGTCCTGGAACGACACACGGAGCTGGGCAGCGGGTATCAAGTCGCGCTCCACGATCTCGAGCTTCGGGGCGCCGGGAACCTCCTGGGAGCGAATCAGTCCGGATTCGCGCACGCTGTGGGGATGGATACCTACCTCCGCCTCCTCGAGGAGGCGGTCCGTCGGTTGAGGCGCGGGTCGGGATCGGAGACCGATTTCCCCGAACCGGACGTGTCCCTCCCGGGCGCGGCATACATTCCGGACGACTACGTGTCGGACTCCGGGCAGAAGCTGCATCTCTACCGTCGGCTCTCCAAGCTGGTCGACCGTTCGGAGGTGGATCATCTGAGAGACGAGTTCGAGGATCGCTATGGGCCACGTCCGGAGGAGGTGGAGCGTCTCCTGGACGCACATCTTCTCCGCCTCCTCGGTCGCGAGCTGGGCCTCGAGAGGATCTACGTGAAGGATCGGGAGGGTCGCCTGACCTTCCGCGCCGCTGCGAATCCTCGAATGACCGCGATGGAGGGACCTTTCAGGGACCGACAGGTGAATGTGACCGTACGCCGGATGGTCCCTCTTTCGCTCACTCTTCGCCAGGCGGGAACGGAGCCCCTGACGAGGACTCTGATCCGGGCCCTCGACGTGCTCGTGCGCGAGCGGGCCCGGGCGGCTTGAGGCTCACAGCGGTCGGGATTGCTTGGACAAACGAAAGGTGTGACCCCGCGCAGCCGTACCGCTAGTGTAGTGTCGCAGAAATCCCGTTCGGCACCGGAAGCGTCGTTGCGCCGTGATGGGAAGGCTCGAAGATGGGGTGGACACCTGGTCGCGCCGTCGACAACGACGACTCGACCGGGGCGCAACGTGGCCGGCACGACCGAAGCGCCACTCGCGGGCCCGCCGGACGGCGACGGCGATTCACCGGGAACGGGAACGATCCGAATCAACACTGGACGAGGAACAC
>JBBDIV010000066.1:0-2877 GCA_040880225.1 Gemmatimonadota bacterium | reverse complement strand
CCTTTGGGAACGCCTCTTCCCAATCCGTTCCATCCGTGCGCACCAGCACCGTGTCGGTGGGAAGGACCTCCAGGAACGAACGCAGAGACGTGCTGCCGGAGTCCTCGCCGGATCGAAACGAGGCCGGGAGGAGTCGCACCGAGTCGAGCTCTCCGGTCGATCGCTGGTCCGAGACCTCGAACGACCGGATCGACGAGATTCGATCTCCCCAGAACTCGATCCGGACAGGGTCTGCCAGGCCGAGCGAGAAGATGTCCACGAGTCCGCCCCGCACGGCAAACTGTCCTACCTGTTCCACGAGTGGGACCCGCTCATATCCCATCGTCTCGAGTTGTTCCGCCAGAAGGGAGAGGCCGACCTCTTCCTCCAGAGCGAGCTCGAGGTGCAGGAGAGCCAGCCGGTCCGGCATCGCCATCCGCTCCTGCAACGCCCGGGGGGTCGTGACGAACACCTTTCCCTCGCCGCCCAGGAGCGCCTCGACGGCCTCGACCCGGAGCCCATCGATCCTCGGGTCGGAGTCCTCGGAGTAGAACCGCGCTTCGTGTTGTGGATAGAGGTGCGGCACACCGGAGCCCAGCAGGGTCTCGAGATCGGCCTCCATTCGTGCCGCGGACTCGGGGTCGGTCGTCACGACGACGAAGATCCGGTTCGAGTGGATCTCGGTGAGCGTCGCCACCACGGCAGAGCCTCCGGCCCCGACGATCCCTCCGATCTGGGCACGCTGTCCTGCACGCGGGACATTCGAGCGCAACGAACCCATCGCGGGCGCTTCGATCAGGGCCCGGACGATTGGATGCAGGTGTTCGGAAGCCGGCGGGGCACCGGGGGTCGGTGTGGCCGGCGCCGCGGCTGTGGACGACTCGTTCATGTCAACCGCTCGTGGACGGATCCGACAACGGGGTGGAAGGCGGGCGCGGGGCGGACTCTTCCTTCCCACCGCCTCGCGCGTTGCGACCCTGGGCGGCCGCGAGCCAACTCTCGGAAAGGAGGATAACGAACAGGAGGATCAGGAGGGGACCGGCCACTTCTCGCCCCCTTCGGTCCGTCAGGACTGCAGACGGCCATGGTTCGGCGACCTCCACCTGCTCCCACACCGAACTCAGCCTCGAGGCGGCTTCGGAGGCGTCGAGGTTCGTGCCGGGAGCTGAAGCCAGGGGGTTCACCGCCGTGAGCGAGATCGTCTCGCCCTCCGGGCCGACGAACTCGTAGACCCCGGTGGTCCCGGTCTCGGCAAAGGCGACTGTACCGTCCAGAGTACGGAGGGTTCCGTCTGGAAGGCGCACGGCGGTGGCTGGACGAGGTGCAGTGATCGGGTCACCCGCGAGACCGGATCGCGTAGGCTCGCCGTCCGCCAGGCGTCCGGTGAGCGCCTCCAGAAGCGGGAGCATGGAAGCGGATGTGGGCAGGTCCGAGGCCTCCACACCCAGAGGGGACGACAGTAGAACGACCCGCCGCCCTCCCGACTCGGTCTCGACGATCCACGGCGAGTCATCGGAGAGGGTGAGCAGCTCCGTCGTCACTTCTTCGGCACCTGCCGGGCGCTCGATCGCGTATCGCGAGCGTACGGTGGGTTGGCCGGGAAGGAGGTCGGCGATCTCGCCTCCGCTTACACGCAACTCCGTCGCATCACCTTCCGGCTCCGCGCGAAGGCTCCATCCGGGGACGAGCTCGCCCAGGCTCCGGTTCAGGACGGGCAGGAGAGCGGGGTCGGAGGCGGGGATGAGGACGATCCCGGGGGCCCGGAGCGGACCGGTGGCAGGCGGCACCACGATCAGCACTGCGGCATCCGCGGCGTCCGTCCGGACGATGCGTCCCGCGTCCTCGAGGACGCCGAGCGCCTCGTCGAGGAACGGCGGGGGCGTGCCCGACACACCGACCGTGGGCGGAGCGATCGCCTGAAAAGCGAAGTATGCGACGTCGTCCGCCCTGAGGTCGTCGGGCTCGAGCTCGACGCGACCGCGAACCCAGCCGGACTCCAACCGAGGCAGGAGAATGGAGGCGGTGCCGCCCGGGCCGACCATCGAGCTCCCGATCAGATCGTCTCCGACGTACCCTCGCACCTCCACCTCTCCCGGGTCGGAGCCGGTTACCCGTATCTGCAACTCGGCAAGGTCCCCCGCTCGCGGGGTCAGGCCGCCCGAAACCTGGATCTCCGCGATCCCACGGTTCGCCTCGAGGACCGATGGACGCGGCGCGATCCGGACCGTCGGCCCGGACCTCGACACTCCACCCGAGACGCTTCCGACCGACTCGGGGCGAAGATCGGAAAGGACTACGACCTCCCGGATCGTCTCGTTGGCGGTGGCCAGGAGGGATCCGGCCCGACCCACCGCTTCGGCGAGGTCGGCGGTGACATGCGTCGAAGTGAGTCCTCGTACCGCGTCGGCGGCCGCTGCCGGTGCGAGTGGGACGGCCGCCTCCCAGGGCGCCCCGGCGGGAACCACCCAGATCCGATCGCGCGGTCCGGCCCGATCCAGAACCTGGAGGGAACGGGAGACCAGGGAATCCAACACCCGGTCCTGACCCACAACTGCGGCGGAGGTCAACCCGTTGTCGATGACGAACGCCAATCCCGCAGGGGGATCGTCGCTGCCACCGATCGGGAGGACCAGACGGGCAGCGGCCAGGGCAGCGACCACAACGGCCGAGATCCGGAGTGCCAGGAGGAGAAGCTGCCGGAGTCGCACGACGCGGGCATGCTCGCGCGTGGTGCGCTTGAGATAGCGGAGGGCCGGGAACACGAAGGTCCTTCGTTCCCGGCGACGAAGCAGGTGCAGGAACACGGGAATCGCGACGGTCGCAACACCCAGGAGAAGAAGGGGCGCGAGGAAGGTCATCGAGCTCTAGAAGGCTGTTGAAGAAGAGGAGTGTACCGTG
>JBBDIV010000065.1:0-2954 GCA_040880225.1 Gemmatimonadota bacterium | reverse complement strand
GTCACGCGGCCGGCACCCCGGGCGCGTGCCTTCTCCACGACGGCCGACATCTCCTCCGGCGCCATCCACTGTCCCTTCTTGATGTTCAGCGGACGGCCCGTCTCGGCCGCGGCGCCGACCAGGTCGGTCTGTCGGCAGAGGAACGCCGGGATCTGAAGGATGTCGACGGCCTCCGCGGCCACGGAGGCCTGCGCGGGCTCGTGGACATCGGTGAGGGTTGCGAGCCCGCTCTCCTTCCGTACCCGGGAGAGCCGCTCGAGCCCCAGGTCCAGTCCCGGTCCACGCGGGGAGTCGATCCTCGACCGGTTCGCCTTGTCGAAGGAGGCCTTGAACACGACGGGCAACCCGAGTCGCTCAGACATCTTCGCAAGGCGCTCGGCCACATGCAGGTTCAGCGCGTCGTCCTCGAGTACGCAGGGCCCCGCGACGAGCGTGAATGAGGAGAAGAGACTCATCCGCGAGACTCCGCCCCGGATTCCGCGCCCACGGCCGCCCCGGTCCCCCGCTCTCCCAGGGCCCCTACGGCCTCGCCGTGCAGGGCGGCGGCCCGTACGAACGAGCTGAAGAGCGGATGGGGCCGTGTGGGTCGGCTCTTCAGCTCCGGATGGAACTGACAGCCCACGAACCAGGGATGGTCGGAGAGCTCTATCATCTCGACCAGCTTCCCGTCCGGCGACACCCCGCTCACCGTGAGTCCGTTCTGCTGGAGACGCTCGAGATACTGGTGATTCACCTCGTAGCGATGTCGATGACGTTCCGAGATCTCGGGTTCCCCGTAGACGCCCGCGACCTTCGAGCCCGGCTTGAGCCGGGCCGGATAGGCGCCCAGCCGCATCGTGCCGCCCTTGTGGGTGACCTGGCGCTGCGAGTCCATGAGGCAGATGACGGGGTCGGGAGATTCCGATGAAAACTCGAGGGAGTGGGACTCGTCGAGCCCGCACACGTTCCGCGCGAACTCGATCACGGCGCACTGCAGCCCCAGACAGATCCCGAAGAAGGGACGTCCCACCTCCCGCGCCCATCGGATGGTGCTCAGCATCCCTTCCACTCCGCGCGGACCGAAACCACCCGGGATCAGAAGCCCGTCGTAGCCGTCGAGGCGGTCGCTCGGATCCGTCTCATCGAACTCCTCCGACGAGATCCAGCTGATCTCCACGCCGACTTCGTTGGCGATGCCGCCATGGATCAGGGCCTCCTGGACCGACTTGTACGAGTCGATATGGTCGGTGTACTTCCCTACGACCGCGATCCGGACGGCCGGGCCGTCGGGATTACGGATCGTGTCCACCATGTGCCCCCAGGCCGCGAGATCCGGCTCGGGCGCCTCGATGTCCAGCAACTCCAGCACGTATCCGTCGAGACCCTGTCGCCGATACTCGAGCGGGACCTGGTAGATCGAATCGACGTCGAGGGCCTCGATCACGCCCCGGGGGTCCACGTTCGTGAACAGCGAGATCTTCGCGCGGATCTCCTCGTCCAGGGGATGCTCCGACCGGCAGATGAGCGCCTGGGGCTGGATCCCGATCTGCATCAGCTCCCGCACCGAATGCTGGGTCGGCTTGGTCTTGAGTTCCCCCGCAGCCGCGATGAAGGGTATCAGGGTGAGGTGGAGGAACATCGCATTGTGCGGTCCCTCCTCCTGCCGGAACTGGCGGATCGCCTCGAGGAACGGAAGGCTCTCGATGTCCCCCACGGTCCCCCCGATCTCCGTGATGACGACGTCGTGGTGACTGGCCAGCCTCCGGATGCTGGACTTGATCTCGTCCGTGATGTGGGGGATCACCTGGACGGTGGAGCCGAGATAGTCCCCCCGGCGCTCCTTGCTGATCACCGACTGGTAGATGCGACCGGTGGTGATGTTGTTCGCCTGGGAGAGCGACTCGTCGATGTAGCGTTCGTAGTGTCCCAGATCGAGATCGGTCTCGGCGCCGTCCTCGGTGACGAACACCTCGCCATGCTGGAACGGGGAGAGGGTTCCGGGATCGACGTTGATGTAGGGATCGAACTTCTGGATCGTCACCCGGAGACCCCGCTCCTTCAGGAGGCGACCGAGGGAGGCGGAGGCGATTCCCTTCCCCAGAGAGGATACGACCCCTCCGGTGACGAAGATGTACTTGGTGGGTCGCCGCGTTCCGGTCATGTCGACTTCTTCATGTTGAGAGGACCTTCGGTATGGGGTGAAGCCTCCGATAGGAGCTCCTCCATTCTGAGCGCATCCGCCGGCGTGTCCACCCCGGGGCTCGCCACCGGGACGAGCGCCACGCCCATTCGCATCCCACTTTCGAGCACCCGCAATTGCTCGAGTCGCTCGAGTCGTTGCCGCTGGGACGCCTCGAGCGACTCGAGCCCGACCCACCGCCGGAGGGCTTCTCTCCGATAGGCGTTGATACCGAGATGCCTGAGGAAGGGCGCGGCCGCGAGGGCCCCCGGACCCGGTCGACCGTCGCGGCAGAACGGAATGGGCGCCCTCGAGAAATACAGAGCTCCACCATCCACACCTCGTACCACCTTGACCACCGAGGGATCGGTCCAGGCCTCCAGGTCACCGACGGGAGCGGCACACGTTCCCAACTCCCATTCGTGGTCGCGGACGAGAGCCACCGCCGAGTCCAGGTGGGATTCCTCGACGAGAGGCTCGTCGCCCTGAACGTTCACGATTACCGCGAAGTCTTGAAAGGGCGCCGCGTCCGCCACCTCGGCCACACGATCGGTCCCCGAGGGGTGGTCCGGGCGTGTCATGACGCACGGCGCATCCAACGCCGCACACAGCTCGCGGATCTCGGGAGCATCGGTCGCGATCACCACTCGATCGAACAGCGTCATCCGGGAAACCCGCCGCCAGACCCATTCGAGCAAGGGACGTCCCAGAATCGGGTGCAGGGGTTTTCGCGGAAGTGTGACAGGAAGTCAGCCTCCAGCACGCGTTTGCGCCGTCGTAGAAGGGTGTGACAAAT
>JBBDIV010000064.1:0-3017 GCA_040880225.1 Gemmatimonadota bacterium | reverse complement strand
TCCCCGGTCGTCGCTCGGGCGAGGGATCAACGAGGTCCGCCCGACGGTACTTGAAGGAGTGTGCCCGACCTTCAGCGTGATCCTCTGCTCCGTCCCGTGTCACGACGCCATGCGCCGTTCATATCACTCTCGACACCCGATACCGGCCCCGCGTGGGCGGTTGGCGAGAGGTGCACGCGCGTGCGCACTGAACGTGGGTTTCATGGCGCTCGCTTCCCGCTTCTTCGTGCTCGCCCCGCTCCTTTTCGTGCTTGCTCTTTTCCTTCTCGGGTCCGGCCGGTTGTCTGCCCAGGGCGCATGCCCGGACGGACGGATTTCCGAGATCTTCATCGATACCCACTCGATCTTCGATCCGGAGGACATTCCGGAGGCCGGCCCTCTCACCTGGGCGTACGAGCTCGCCAACTCGGCCCATGTGAGCACGCGGGAGTCGTTTCTCCGCGGCGAGCTCCTCTTCCGGGAAGGCGATTGTTACGACGAGACCGTGTTGCGCGAGACCGCCCGGATCCTTCGCCAGTTCCGCTTTCTCGCTCGGGCCGACGTGTTCGGGATCCCCCAGCCGGACGGGAGCCATCATGTGTTGGTGGACACCCGCGACGAGTGGTCCACGAAGTTCACGCTGAGCGTCCGCTTCGAGGATCGGGTCCACTTCGACGGGGCCTCGCTGTTCGAGGAGAACTTCCTGGGTAGAGGAGCCACGCTCGGGGTGTTCCGGGTGGATCGGGAGGAGAAGCGGGACGTCGGTGGGGCTCTCGAGATCCCTCGGCTGTTCGGTACCGGCCTCGACGCTCGTCTCGTCGCCAACCGAACCCGGGTGGGCGAGGGGATCGATCAGTTGCTGACGTATCCGTTCGACGACGAACTGGATCGCTATGCGCTACGGCAGCGCGTGAGCCGGGACCGCGACCTCTTCGCGTACTCGCTGCCGGCAGGCGGAGAGTTCACGCACGTCGTCACGCCGCTCGAGGTCCAGCGTATGGAGGTTTCCGGTGCCCGCCGGTTCGGTGTTCCCGGCAAACTCTGGATGCTGGGGGGCGGAGTATCGTTCGAGAGGGTCCGCGTCGGGGGGACGGATGAGACGGAGGTGGTGTACGGGGGCGACTTCTCCCTGCGGGAAGCGATGAGCACCGATCGATTCCTCGATCCGTTGCAGAGCCAGAGCGTCTCCCGGAAGGCGACGCGCGTGAACGCCGTGTTCGGTGTGCGCCGCCTGGAGTTCACGACTCGAAGCGGCCTCGACGCGGTGGGCGGAGTCCAGGACCTACCGGTGGGGGGCAAGGCACTCCTGTCGCTGGGCCGAAGCATCGGGGCCACGGGAAACAACGGTTCGGGAGATACCTTCGCCCGGCTCGAGCTGCTGCACGGAAGAGTCGGAGAGCGCACCGTGAGCGTGCTCGCTGGGTCGTTGGAGGGACGAAGGGAGGACGCACGCAGGTTCGTAGGCCCGTCCTGGCGAGACGTGCTGTTCGAGGGGGACGCGTTCCTCTATCTGATCCCTGGCCGTCCCCTGGATCAGACGCTCGTCCTACGTGCTGCGGTCCAGGGTGGTTGGGACACCACCTCACCGTTTCAGCTCACTCTGGGGGGACCCAACGGAGTCCGCGGCTACACGGAACACGAGTTGCCCGGGGCGCGTCGCGTCCTCTTCTCACTCGAGGATCGCTTTCGGCTGACGGGTCCCTTCGGCGACTTCGTCGACCTGGGGCTGACGGGCTTCGCGGACCTCGGGAGGATCTGGGAAGGTGACGTCCCCTATGGCGTCGATTCCGCATGGCGGGGAACGGTCGGGGCGGGGCTTCGCGTCGGGTTTCCGGCGGGGAGCTCCACGGTCCTTCGTGCGGATATCGCGTTCCCGGTCGGGCCGGGAGCGTCAGGCAGCCGTCCGGTCTTCCGAATCTCGGCCCACGAATGGGTCGGGGTGCTCAACGAGTTCCGCAATCCGCAGGTGAGTCGCTCGCGTCGGAGCGGGATCGCAGGAGAGTACGGAGGGGTCGCCCGGGTGAGGAGCGCCTGGTGAAGCGAGGTGCCGCATCGCTCGTACGGGCGCCCGAGGCGCAGGTGGGTCGTGCGTCCCGGGTGCGACATGTGCTCTGGATCGTGCTCGGTCTGAACCTTGCGGCTGTGATCGTGAAGCTGGTGCTGTGGTGGTGGACCGGGGCCCTCTCGATTGCAGCGGAGGCGGGTCACTCGGGGCTCGACGCGATGAACAACCTGATCGCGCTGCTTTTCGCTCGCGTGGCCACGCGGGGTCCCGACGACCGCCACCCGTATGGACATCACAAGTTCGAGACGCTGGGCGCACTCGTGGTGGTCGCCTTTCTGTCGGTCACCGTGTTCGAGATCGCGAAGGGATCCGTTGCGCGACTCTTCAGGGATCCGGTCGCAGCGCTCGAAGTCCCCGTCATCGCATTCGTGCTTCTCGGATCGACCATGCTCTTCGGGGCCTGGGTGGCCTGGTACGAGACACGGGAAGGGCAGCGGCTCGACTCGGATCTGCTGCTTGCGGACGCCGCGCACACCCGGGCGGACGTGCTCGGGACCCTTGCCGTTATCGTGGGCCTCGCGATCGCCACGGCGGGGTATCCCATGGCCGACCCGATCGTGGCGCTCATCCTGGCCGGTTTCATCACACACTCGGGTTGGGCGATCGTCAAGCGGTCCGTGCCTTTGCTGGTGGACGAAAGGGCGATCGAGCCCCGCGTGGTTCGTGAGGTCGCTGAACACACCCCCGGGGTCCAGCGTTCCTATTCGGTCCGGTCTCGTGGCCGACCCGGTGAGATGTTCGTCGAATTGACGATCTCCGTGGACAGCTCCCTCGATGTGGAACGCTCGCACGAGATCGCCGACCTGGTGGAGCGCGCGGTCTCGGAGCGTTTCGGGGCTCGTGAGGTCGTGGTCCACGTCGAGCCGGCCGAGTGACCAGGCGGCCCTCCGCGGACCTGTCGATCCGGAGTCTGGAGCGCGAGCGCATGGACGCCACGGCCCTGGATCGCGACGTTCTGGCCGCCGCTCTGGAA
>JBBDIV010000063.1:0-3050 GCA_040880225.1 Gemmatimonadota bacterium | reverse complement strand
GCTCTGACCTCGGTACTGAAACGCAGGCGATCGGAGTAAGGCAACGGAATGGCGAAAGCAACCACGGAGCAGTATCAGGCGGTCGGTCGTCGGAAGACGAGCACCGCGCGGGTCCTCCTGCGGCCGGGAACCGGCGAGTGGTCGGTCAATGGCCGGAACCTGCAGGACTACTTTCCTCGGATTCTCCACCGCAGGCGAGCCGAGGAAGCCCTCAAGGTCACCGAATACGACGGCCAGTTCGATGTACAGGTCCGGGTGAGAGGCGGCGGGATCACCGGTCAGGCGGACGCGGTTCGCCTCGGTCTGGCTCGAGCGCTCCTGGAGAAGGACGATGAGATCCGGCCCACCCTGCGAAAGCACGGGCTGCTCACCCGGGATTCCCGCAAGGTCGAGCGCAAGAAGCCCGGCCGTCCAAAGGCGCGGAAGCGCTTCCAGTTCAGCAAGCGATAATTTCTTGGAAGAGCACGCTATGGAGCAGCAGCAGGAGCAGGTCGGCATCAGCCAGCTACTGGAGGCGGGGGTCCACTTCGGACACCAGACGCGCCGGTGGAATCCGAAGATGCGCAAGTACATCTTCACCGAGCGCAATGGCATCCACATCATCGATCTGCGGAAGACCGTGGATCGGCTACGCGCGGCCGAGCAGGTAGTGCGGAACGTGGTCCTCAAGGGCGACAGGGTTCTCTTTGTCTGCACCAAGCCACAGCTCCGGGGGATCATCGAGGAAGAGGCGGAACGCTGCGGCTCCTTCTACGTGACGGAGCGCTGGCTGGGTGGAATGATGACCAACTTCCAGACCATCCGGCAGCAGATCCGCCGGTTGAAGGAGCTGGAGCGCGGGCAAGAGGAGAATGCCTTCGAGTTCTATACGAAGAAGGAACAGCTCCTCATCGATCGCGAGCGCCAGAAGCTGGACAAGTACTTCTCCGGGGTGAAGGACATGGGGCGTCTTCCCGGAGCCGTGTTCGTGGTGGACGCCAAGCGCGAAGGGATCGCCGTGAAGGAGGCGAACCGACTCGGGATCCCCGTGATCGCGATTGCCGACACGAACGCAGACCCGGACCGGATCGACCTTCCGATCCCGGGCAACGACGACGCGATCCGTTCGGTCAGCCTCATCACGCACGCGATCGCCGAGGCCGTTCGGACGGCACGCAGGGAAGTGCCGGAAGAGGATCGTCGTCGGGCGGAGGAGGCCGAGGCGACGACGTACTCCACGGAGACCGGCGAGAAGGCCGCCGCGGCGTCCGACGATCTGCCCAAGCGCAGGCTACGTCGGCGTCGGCGCCCCCGCCCCGAGGTGATCGCTCAGCTCCAGAAGTCCGACGTGAAGGGTGGCGAGGATGGAGGGAGCGATGAGGCAGAGGCAGACGCGGATCCCGCCGAAGGTTCGACGGAATCCGAGGACTGACCCCCCACATCGTCGGGGGCTGCTCCCGAGCAAGGTTCTCGAGGGCACGAGGCGGTAGCTGAATGGTGGTAGGTGGTCGGGCCGGTGCCCGGCCGATCTTCCCCCGTCGCTTCCGCCTCTTTCTACGACATCGACTTCCGCGTGACGGACCCCTCAGGGACGGTTGCGCGAAGAACCGGCCGCGAGGCTCTGAACTCTGGGAAGGTACGACGGATCATGAGTGTGAGTGCGAAGGAAGTGAAGGCTCTCCGGGATCGTACAGGCGCCGGAATGCTGGATTGCAAGAAGGCTCTTGAGGAGACCGGGGGCGACATCGAGGCCGCCATCGACTACCTGCGGAGCAAGGGAGCTGCGAAGGCGGCGAAGCGCGCCGACAAGACCGCCAACGAGGGCACCATCGGTCTCTATCTGCACCACGGGGGACGTATCGGAGTGCTCGTTGAGTTGAACTGCGAAACGGACTTCGTAGCAAACACGGACGACTTCCAGGAACTGGCCCGTGACCTGGCGATGCACATCGCTGCCGCGAGCCCCCTCGCAGTCAGCCCGGAGGACCTCCCCGAAGACGTGGTCGAGCGGGAGCGCCAGGTCTACCTGGAACAGGTCCGGAGCGAAGGCAAGCCGGAGAACATCCAGGAGAAGATCGTGGAGGGGAAGATGCGTAAGTTCTTCGAGGAATCCGTTCTCCTCAGCCAGGGCTACGTGAAGGACCCCGACCGTTCGATCGAGGATCTCATCACCGAGACCTCGGCGAAGACCGGCGAGAAGATCGAGGTCGCCCGGTTCGCCCGACTCGAGGTGGGTGACGCCGGTTGAGTTCCAGACCCGCGTCTCGATCCAGGAGCGACAGAGCGCCCATGGCGACGGATGATCCGGAGATCAGGTATCGGAGGGTGCTTCTCAAGCTGTCCGGGGAAGCGCTGGCGGGCGAGAAGGGGTTTGGGATCGACCCACCGGTAGTGGACCGGCTCACGGACGAGATCCGTACGGTCCACGAGATGGGCGTGGCGCTCGGACTCGTAGTCGGGGGTGGGAACATTGTCCGGGGCACAACGGCGTCCCAACAGGGGATGGACCGGGTCACGGCCGACTACATGGGTATGTTGTCGACGATCATCAACGCCATGGCTCTGCAGGACATGCTCGAGCGCAAGGATATTGAAACGCGCGTGATGACCGCGATTCGCATGGAGGAGTTGGCGGAGCCCTACATCCGGCGCCGGGCGCTTCGACACCTGGAGAAGGACCGTGTCGTGCTCTTTGCCGGCGGGACGGGCAACCCCTACTTCTCCACGGACACCGCCGCCGTGCTGCGTGCGATCGAGATGGGGTCGGACGTGATCATCAAGGCGACCAAGGTCGCGGGAGTGTATACCGCGGATCCGAACCAGGACCCGGATGCGAGATTCCTTCCCGAGATCACCTTCCAGGAGGTGGTCGCTCGAGAGTTGGGCGTGATGGATGCACCCGCGGTCTCTCTCTGCAAGGAGAACGATCTCCCGATCATTGTTCTCGATATGGCGGAATCCGGGGCGGTGGCCGCGGCCATCCGCGGGGAAGCGATCGGAACGCTGGTGTCCTAGTGTCGCGAGTCGGAAGTTTGTCGAAGCACCGAGGGGGTCGATGCGCCGTCCACTGC
>JBBDIV010000062.1:0-19886 GCA_040880225.1 Gemmatimonadota bacterium | reverse complement strand
GTGCCTCACTGGCCTGCTCGGCATCTCGATCACGGGCGTTGTCTTCAACGTCTTCTTGTTGCTCGAGGTCTCGTCGCTCACCGCATACGCGATGGTGGGGATGGGCCAGGACCGGAGGGCGCTGACGGCGGCGTACCGGTACCTGATCATGGGGAGCATCGGCGCCACGTTCATCGTCATCGGCATCGGGCTGCTCTATTCGATGACGGGGACGCTCAACATGGCCGATCTCGCAGCGCGAATCCCCGCGGTGCGGGACACGCGCACGATCCCGGTCGCCTTCGGGTTCCTGACGGTCGGCATCGGCCTCAAGCTCGCGCTCTTTCCCCTGCACCTCTGGCTCCCGAACGCCTATACCTACTCGCCTTCGGCGGCGACCGCGTTCCTGGCGGCCACGGCCACCAAGGTCGCGGTCTATGTCCTCTTGCGGTTCTTCTTCACGATCTTCGGGGCCGAGTTCTCATTCGACGTGATGCAGCTCGACTGGGTGCTCCTCCCGCTTGGGCTGGTGGCGATCTTCACGATGTCGCTGGTGGCGATCTTCCAGGAGAACGTGAAGCGCATGCTCGCCTATTCGAGCCTCGCGCAGATCGGCTACATGGTGATCGGGATCAGCATGGCGTCCGTGACGGGGCTCACCGCGGGCATTCTGCACCTCTTCAACCACGCGCTGATGAAGAGTGCTCTCTTCCTGGCGGTGGGCGCGGTCTTCTACCGGATTGGCACCGTACGCATCACGGCCATGGCGGGGCTCGGCCGGGAGATGCCCTGGACCATGGCCGCGTTCGTGCTTGCCGGGTTCAGCCTGATCGGTGTGCCGCTCACCGTGGGCTTCGTCAGCAAGTGGTACCTGATCCTGGGGGCCGTCCAGAACGGATGGTGGCCGGTCGCCGCGATCATCCTGATCACGTCGCTCATGGCGGTCATCTACATCTGGCGCGTCGTGGAGTCGGCGTACTTCCACGAGCCACCCGGCGGCCGTGACACCGAGGAGGGCTTGAAGGAGGCGCCCCTCGCGTTGCTGATCCCGACATGGGCCCTCGTTATCGCGAACCTGTACTTCGGGATCGACGCCACGTTGACCTCCGACGTGGCCGCACGGGCCGCTCGAATTCTCCTGGGGGTGGACTCGTGAGCCCGGGCGCCCTCGCACTTCTGGCCGTATTCCTTCCGCTGGCCGGGTCGCTGGCCGTACTCGCACTCCGCCGCTCACCCAATGCGCGGGAGGGCGCGACGCTCCTCACGGCGGGAGCACTGTTCGGAGTGGTCTGGTCGCTTCTGGGTCCGGTCCGGGAGGGAGCGGAATCCGCGCTGTCGCTCGTCGAGGTCGTGCCCGGGATCACGATCGGGCTCGACGTGGAGCCTCTGGGCCTGGTGTTCGCGCTGATCGCGTCGTTCCTGTGGATCGTGACGTCGCTCTACGCGATCGGGTACATGCGGGGCCACCACGAGGAGAATCAGACGCGGTTCTTCTTCTTCTTCGCGGTGGCCATCTCCGCGGTGATGGGCGTGGCTTTCGCGGCGAACATGTTCACACTCTTCATCTTCTACGAGGTGCTCACCCTCTGCACCTTCCCCCTGGTCACGCATCACCAGACCGAAGAGGCGAAGCGGGCGGGCCGCATCTACCTGGGGATCCTCCTCACGACCTCGATCGCCTTCCAGCTCCTGGCGATCGTGTGGACGTACGAACTAGCGGGGACGCTCGACTTCCAGCCGGGCGGCATTCTGGAGGGGACGGCCTCGGTGGGCGCGCTGTCGGTGCTGCTGGTGCTGTACGTGTTCGGGGTGGGGAAGGCGGCCGTGATGCCGTTCCACCGGTGGCTGCCGGCGGCGATGGTGGCACCCACGCCGGTCTCGGCGCTCCTGCACGCGGTCGCGGTCGTGAAGGCGGGGGTCTTCACGATCCTGAAGGTCGTGGTCTACATTTTCGGGATCGACACACTGGCGGGATTGACGAGCACCCCCTGGCTCGCTTGGATCGCGGCCGCCACGATCATCCTGGCCTCGCTCGTGGCCTTCACGAAGGACAACCTGAAAGCGCGGCTGGCCTACTCGACGATCAGCCAGCTCTCGTACATCGTGCTGGGGGCGTTGCTCGCGAATCAGTTCGGGATCATCGGGGGGGGCATGCACATCGCGATGCACGCCTTCGGCAAGATCACACTCTTCTTCGCGGCAGGGGCGGTGTTGGTCGCCGCCCACGAGACCGACATCAGCCGGATGCACGGGCTGGGCCGGACCATGCCCGTGACCTTCGGGGCGTTCTTCATCGGCTCGCTCAGCATCATCGGCCTTCCACCGGCCGGGGGCGTGTGGAGCAAGTGGTACCTCGGGCTGGGAACGCTCGAAGCGGGACAGATCGGGCTCCTTGCGGTCCTGATGGTGAGCTCGCTTCTGAGCCTCGTCTACCTGCTCGAGGTTCCGGTGCGCGCGTTCTTCGGTCGGCCTCCCGAGGACGCGCGTCATGGGGAAGGGATCCACGAGGCGCCCCTTCCGTCGCTGATCGCGATCGTCATCACCGCGGTGGGAACCCTCGCGCTTTTCTTCGCCCCGGGACTGTTCTACGAACTCATGAAGATGGTGGTACCCTGATGGCTCACGAACACGGACATCCGCCGCTCACCGACGGACGCAAGCCGGAGGCGCCGCCGCTCAGCGAGCGCGCCTGGTGGAAGGATCCGGAAGAGCCTCCCGGGATGTGGGACAAGAAGAAGAACGTGGATCGACTCCTGTGGATCTTCTACGCGGCCTGCACGATCCTCGTCCTTCTGGACCTGGTGATCCACCGCCACATCTACCACCCGTGGGAGCGCCTCTTCGCATTCCACGCCTGGTACGGGTTCGTGGCGTGCTGGATGCTGGTCGTGATCGCCAAGCAGATGCGGCGCGTCCTCATGAAGCCGGAAGATTACTACGAGGGCGAGGCCTACCGGGACGACATCCATGGACACCCGGCGGGAGAGGGCTCCCACGTGCCCACTTCCGCGCCCGACATCTCGCACGAGGGTGACGACGATGTGGATTGACCTCCCCCCGTTCGTAATCCTCTTCATCGGGGCGATCCTCGCCGCGGTGACGCGGGGGACCGTACGCAACGCGATCCTGCTCGCCACGCCGATCCTGGGCGGACTGAACTTGATCGGGGCCGAAGAGGGCATCCACCTCCAGTGGGACCTGATCGGCTACACGCTGGTGCCGTTCCGGGTGGACGGGCTGAGCCTCCTGTTCGGCTACCTGTTCCACCTCGCCGCCTTGATCGGCAACCTGTTCGCCCTGCACCTCACGAAGGACGAGGGGGCGACAGTGCAGCACACTTCGGCACTCCTCTACGCCGGAAGTGCGCTGGGCGCGGTCTTCGCGGGTGATCTGATCACGATGTTCGTGTTCTGGGAGCTCCTCGCGCTGACCTCCGTCTTCCTGATCTGGGCACGGAAGAGCGAGCGGTCCTATCGCGCGGGAGTCCGCTACCTGGTAATCCACGTGGTCTCGGGTGTGATCCTGCTCTCAGGCGCGATTCTGCGGGCCTGGGACACCGGCTCGATCGAGTTCACCGCGATGGGGCTCGACGGCTCGCTCGCGTCACTCCTGATCCTCGTCTCCTTCGGGATCAAGGCGGCGTTCCCCCTCGCGCACAACTGGCTCACGGACGCCTATCCCGAGGGAACGGCCACGGGGGCCGTCTTCCTGAGCGCGTTTACCACGAAGGTGGCCGTGTACGGGCTGGCCCGCGGCTTCGCCGGCACCGAGGAGTTGATCTACATCGGCGCGATCATGACCGCATTCCCGATCTTCTTCGCGGTGATCGAAAACGACCTGCGCCGCGTGCTGGGCTATAGCATGATCAACCAGATCGGCTTCATGGTCACGGGTGTGGGGATCGGGACGGCGCTGGCTCTGAACGGAGCGGTGGCTCACGCGTTCACCGACGTGATCTTCAAGGGCCTCCTCTTCATGACCATGGGCTCGGTGCTGCATCAGACGGGCCGGATAAACGGCTCGGATCTGGGCGGGCTCTACAAGTCGATGCCTTGGACGGCCGGGTTCTGCATGATCGGTGCGGCCTCGATCTCCGCGTTCCCCCTGTTCAGCGGATTCGTGTCCAAGTCGATGGTGATGGCCGCTGCGATCGAAGAGGGACACATGTGGGTGTGGCTGGTGCTGCTGTTCGCGGCGGCCGGAGTGTTCCATCATGCCGGAATCAAGATCCCGTTCTTCGCCTTCTACGCGCACGATTCCGGGATCCGCACGAACGAAGCTCCGAAGAACATGCTTTTCGCGATGGGGCTCGCGGCCGTGCTCTGCGTGCTGATCGGGACCTTCCCCGAGCAGACCCTCTACCGGATTTTGCCCTTCGACGCCGAGTACCACCCGTACGACGCGACCCACGTTCTGGCCCAGACTCAGTTGTTGTTCTTTGGGGCGATGGCGTTTGTGGGCCTGCAGAAGTTCGGGATCTATCCGCCCGAGCTCAGGTCGGTGAACATCGACGTGGAATGGTTGTACCGGCGGGTTGCCCCGAGGATGGTCCACGGGGTGGGGGCCGCGGTGGGACGGATCGATTCCGCGGTCCGGAGCACGGTCCTGAAGGCGATCCGAAACGGGACCGGGGTGGCCTTCCGGCATCATGGTCCTCAGGGGCGGCTCGCGCGGACCTGGCCCACCGGGAGCATGGTGCTGTGGGTGACGATCCTGCTGGCGGCGCTGGTCGGGTTCGCGCTCTTCGAAGGCGGGATCTTCGGCTGAGGTCGGATCGTCAGACGTCGTAGGGCCGCGGCGGCTCAGCGACAAAACGGATTTCAGCGGGCGGCGATGTCACGGATTGCGCGATTCTCGACGACCCTCCGCGCCATCCCCCCGGTGGGCACTCTGCAGCACGGAGCCAGCGCACGCTGCGTCCACCCACCTCGTGCCGCAGCGTAGTGAGCCTCCGAACCAACCTGTGCCCCCGAAGGCGAACGGGCTGCCTGGGGCCCTCCCTCCTCACCCCTGATCGCACCCACGAAAGCCGATCTACTCGGGGTGTACCCTCCGGACCACCTCTCGGGCCATCGTGATCACCGCGTCGTCGGTGATCCCGAACTCCTGGAAGAGCCGCTCCGCTGGGGCCGAGGCGCCGAAATGGTCGACCCCGACCGCGTGACCGCGGGATCCGATCCACTTCTCCCAACCCAGCGTCACCCCCGCCTCCACCGAGATTCGGGCCGGCACCCCGGACGGCAGCACGTGCTCGCGGTAGTCTGTGTCCTGTTGCGAGAACAGATACCAGCTCATCAGGCTCACCACGCGGGCCGGGATGCCGTGGCCCTCGAGTCGGTCGGCCGCGCGCATCGCGATCTGGAGTTCGGACCCCGATGCGAGGAGAATCGCCTGCGGGGCTCCGCCGGACGCCTCCCGGAACACGTAGCCGCCCCGGGCTACCTCGGACGTGTCCGGCGTTCTGGATCGGTCCAGGGCCGGAACGCGCTGCCGGGTGAGCGAGAGGAACGAAGGCCCGTCGGTGCGTTCCATCGCCAGCCTCCATGCGTGAGCCGTCTCCTCGGCGTCGGCGGGTCGCAGGTCCATCAGGTTCGGGATCGCCCGCAGCGCGAAGAGGTGCTCCACCGGCTGGTGCGTCGGTCCGTCTTCACCCAGCCCGACCGAGTCGTGCGTGAAGACGTAGCGCACCGGGAGCCCCATGAGGGCCGCCAGGCGGATCGCGGGGCGCATGTAGTCCGAAAAGATCAGGAAGGTCGCGCCGTAGACCTGGACGCCTCCGTGCAGCGCCATCCCGTTCAGGATGCCGCCCATACCGTGCTCGCGGACACCGAAGTGCAGGTTCCGTCCTCCCGGGGTGTCGGCCTGGATCGAATCCGCTCCCTTGATCTCGGTCTTGTTCGACGGCCCCAGGTCTGCCGACCCGCCCAACAGGTTCCCAACGGCCGCGGCGAGTGGTTGGAGCACCTTTCCGGAGCTGGCGCGAGTAGCCGTGGCCTTCCCGGACGGGGCGACGTCGAGCAGGGCCGATTCCCATCCGTCGGGGAGCTCACCCCCCATGAACTTCGTTAGTTCGGTGGCGAGCTCGGGATGCTCGGAGCGGTAGGTTGCCATCCGCTCGTTCCATTCCGCCTCGAGCGCGTTCCCTCTCGGAGTGGCCTCACTCCACTCGGCGCGCGCCTCGTCCGCCACCCAGAACGGCTCCTGGGAGGGGTACCCGAGCGCCTCCTTGGTGAGACGGATCTCCTCGTCCCCGAGCGGCGCGCCGTGCGCGTCGGCCGTGCCGGCCTTGTTGGGGCTCCCCCATGCGATCGTGGTTCGAAGAGCTATGAACGACGGCCGGTCGGTCTCCGCACGGGCCTCACGGAGCGCCCGGTCGATCGCCTCCAGATCGTTTCCGTCCGCCACGGTCTGCACGTGCCAGCCGTAGCCCTCGAAGCGGGAGAGCTGATCGGCGGAGGACGCGAGATCGGTGCTCCCCTCGATCGTGATTTCGTTGTCGTCGAAGATCCAGATCAGCTTTCCCAGCCGCTGATGGCCCGCGAACTCGGCGACCTCGTGGGAGATCCCCTCCATCAGATCTCCGTCCGAGCAGAGTGCGTATGTGTGATGGCCGACGATCCCATGCCCGGGTCGGTTGAATCGGGTGGCCAGCCAACGCTCCGCCAGGGCCATTCCGACGGTGTTGGCCACCCCCTGGCCCAGCGGACCGGTCGTGGTCTCGACGCCCGGGGTTTCGTGATACTCCGGGTGGCCCGCCGTGCTGCTGCCCCACTGACGAAAATCCCGGATCTCGTCGAGGGGCAGGTCGTATCCGGTGAGGTGCAACACGGCGTACTGGAGCATGGACGCGTGTCCAGCCGAGAGCACGAACCGGTCCCGGTCGACCCACTGCGGGTTCGCCGGGTTGTGGCGGAGGTGATGCCGCCACAGAAGATAGCCCACGGGCGCGAGGGCCATCGGGGTTCCGGGATGCCCCGAGTTCGCGGCCTGGACGGCATCCATGGCCAGCACCCGAACGGCATCGATCGCCAGCCGGGTGGTCCGTGGATCGGGAAGGGCGAGGGCTTCGGGGGCGGTGCGGGTCTGGGTCATGGGGATTCGAGGGCCTGTGGGTGGCTCGGGCAAAGGTGGCTGGATATGAAAGTCGGGGTTACCCGACAACGAGGTTCAGGAGGCGATCCGGCACGAAGATGACCCGGCGGAGCTCGGCCCCCTCCAGGTACCGCGCGACGTTCGGCTCCTCGCGAGCCTCCCGAAGGACCGCTTCCTCCGGAGTCCCGGCAGGGAGCTCGAGTGTGCCGCGCACCTTGCCGTTGACCTGCACGGCGAGGGTCACGGTGGCCTCGATGGTCTTTTCCGGATCGAAGACCGGCCAGTTCGCTCCGTCGAAGACACTCTGGTCGTGGCCCAATCGGTGCCAGAGCTCTTCGGCCACATGAGGACAGAACGGGGCAATCAGTGCGACGAGAGGCTCGACCTCGGATCGGGCCGCGGTGCGCCCTCCCGCACGCACGGCGTTCAGATACTCCATCATGGCCGCGATCGAGGTATTGTATCCCAGCTCCGGGATCTGCCGTGTGATCTGCTCGATCGTCTGGTGCAGCTTCCGTTCGATCTCCGGATCGGCAGGCCTGTCCTCCAGGGCGTCCACTGGAACGACGGACTCCCAGAGCCGGTTGATGAATCCGAACGGACCCTGGATCCCCTGATCCTGGTAGTCGCCTCCCTCCTCGAAAGGACCGAGGAACATCAGGTAGAGCCGAAATGCGTCCGCTCCGTAGCGATCGATGATCGGGTCGGGGACCACGACGTTACCGCGACTCTTCGACATCTTCGCGCCGTCCTTGATGATCAGGCCGTGGGCCCGGAAGCGAGTGAAGGGCTCCTCGAAGTCGATGTGTCCCAGGTCGTTCAGTGCCATCGTGATGAACCGGGCGTAGAGCAGGTGGAGGACTGCATGCTCGTTTCCTCCGATGTAGCAGTCCACCGGCAGCCAGCGTCCGGTGATTTCGGAGTCGAACGGAACGTCGTCGAGGTCCGTCGAAGGATACCTCAGGAAATACCACGCGGAGTCCAGGAAGGTATCCGAAACATCGGTCTCTCGTCGGGCGGGCGCCGCACATTCGGAACAGGAGGTCTCGTACCATTCGCGCACGCGCGCCAGCGGGCTGACTCCGGTGTCGTCCGGCTTGAAGTCCTCGACGCGCGGGAGGAGGACGGGCAGCTCCTCGACGGGTACGGGGACCGGCCCACACGCGTCGCAGTATACGATCGGGATCGGAGGACCCCAGTACCTCTGTCGCGAAATGCACCAGTCGTGGAGTCGATAGTTGATCCGGCGCTCAGCGCGATCCCGCTCCGCCAACCACGAGACGATCCGGCCCCGAGCGTCCCGGCTGTCCAGGCCATCGAAGCGTCCGGAGTTCACCAGAAGCCCTTCACCCGAGTAGGCATCCTGCAGCCGCTTCGGCTCGGACGGGTGGGCCGCTTCCCGGCTCCCGGTGCTCGAAGCTTCACCTTCCAACGATGGGGACACACCCGGGTCGTCGCCGGAGGGCTCCGGAACCACGACTTCCCGGATCTCTAGCCCGAATTCCGTCGCGAATTCGAAGTCGCGCTCATCGTGCGCCGGTACCGCCATGATCGCGCCGGTGCCGTAGTCCATCAGCACGTAGTCCGCGATCCAGATGGGGATCTCTTCGCCCGTCGCAGGATTCAGACAGAATCCACCGGTGAACACCCCGGTCTTGCTCTTGTCCAGCTTCTTGCGTGCGACCAGGTCCATCCGCGAAACCCGTTCCCGGTACCCCGCGACATCGCCGCTCTGCTCGTCCGAGGTGATCCGTTCGACCAGGGGATGCTCGGGGGCGAGTACCATGTAGGTTGCGCCGAACACGGTGTCGGGCCGGGTCGTGAAGACCTCGAGTCTTCCGTCGATCGGATCCCCCTCCTCCGTAGGACCACTCGGGTCGACAACGGGGAAGCGCAGGATCGCGCCCTCACTCCGACCGATCCAGTTTCTTTGAGCCTTCTTCGTCGTGTCGGACCAATCCATCTCCTCGAGATTTTCGAGGAGCCGTTCGGCGTACTCGGTGATCCTGAAGAACCACTGGGCGATGTGACGCTGTTCGACGGGGGTGTCGCAGCGCTCGCAGAGCCCCCCCACGACCTGCTCGTTGGCAACCACGGTCATGCAGGACGGACACCAGTTGACGGGGGCTTCCTTCCGCTCGGCGAGCCCGCCTTCGTAGAGCTGCAGGAAGAGCCACTGCGTCCAGCGGTAGTACTCGGGTGTCGTGGTGTCGACGGTGTGGTCCCAGTCGAACATCCCGCCGATGCGACGAAGCTGCCGGGTGAAGTTGGCGATGTTCCCGGGGATGAGGCCCATCGGATGCACGCCGACCTTCAACGCGAAGTTCTCGGAGTGGATTCCGAAGGCGTCGAAGCCGATCGGTTCGAAGACGTCCCGTCCGGTCAGCCGCTGGAACCGACCGTGCACGTCGGCACCCGTGAACGCATAGATGTTGCCCACGTGCAGCCCTTCCGCGGAAGGGTAGGGGAACATCATCAGGTTGTAGAAGGCAGCGTTCGGGGAACGGATCTCGTCCAGGGTGAAGCGGTTCGTGCCCCACTCCTCCCATCTACGCTGCCACCGCGTCTCCACGTCCCTGGGAGAGTAGCGGTCCATGTTCTCGGGGCTCATCGTGGGGGCGATATCTTCGTTGGCGCGGCGGTGGGGGGATCCGGGGTCGGGTATCATAAGCCCGAACCCGGCGGGGTCCAAGGGGCCCCGACCAGGAAGCCGGTCGACGTCCCCCGTGCGGTGCCCACTCCCGTTTGTGCCAGCACCGCGAAGGGGTCGTCGGTCTCCGGGGCCGCCTCCCGGACCCAGCCCATCATCGCTGGAAAGTCGCCCTCCCATCTCTCCCAGAACGTGTCGAACTCGGGAAGGCGATGGACGTAGAGGCTGCGGGCGAGAAAGGTCGCGTTGTTGAGGGGTTCGGAGGCGAGGTAGGAGTAAGTGGAGGCGCGAAGGCCCGGCTGGATCTCGTCGACGAACCGGGACTGCGCCGCCGCGTACATCGAGTCGCGGACGGCGAGGAACTCCTCCGTGGGCTGAGGCGCGTTCTCCTGGGGCTCGTTCTTCGTCTCGCCCAACGCTTCGCGTCGCCGCGAGTAGAGGTTCAGGATCTCTTCCTCGAGTGCGTCGATGAAGCGGGAGATGTCCAGCGCGTCCTCCCAGCGATCCCGTGCACGCCGGCACTTCACCGTGTCGGTCCCGCCCCCTGCCCTTGTACAGAAGAACCGGACGGCGGCCACGTTGCCGACGAAGGTGGCGAAGGACTCGTTGAAGCGTCCCCGTCCCGGGACGTAGAGGTGATTGTGGGCCAGCTCGTGGAACACCGTCTCGACGAGGGCCACTTCGTCGCGCCCGACGATGCTGGAGTAGAGGGGGTCGGCGAACCACCCCAGGGTCGAGAACGCACCGGTCGGCCGGAGATAGGTATCGAAGCCTTCGTTCTCCAGCTCGGCACGAGCCGCCTCGCCGGCCTCCAGCGAGAAGTACGCCCGGTACGGAACGTGCCCGACGATCGGGAACCACCAGGTGCGGAAGGCCAGTCGATCCGGGTACGCGGCGGAGAGGACCATCGCCAGGGTGTCGGACTGGAGTTCGGCGTAGCTGGTATACGAATCGCCCGTGTTCTCGAATCCGAGCTCTTCGACGGCGAACGCCCGGGCGTCCCACGCCAGCCGGAGCTTGGCCTGCCGGGCCGGGTCTCCGGCCGGATCGGTCATGACCTGCGTGAGGGGAACGCGGGAGCGCATGATCTTCGCCTGTGACCACCCGGCGCGGATCACGTAGAGGGGACTGCACCCGGTCAGCAGGAGGAGAAGCCCGAAGCCGAAAACGGTCAGGCGTGGCCCGATCGGCCGGCGTCCGCGGGACGGACGCCTCATCCTTCCAGGTACTCGCGCGCGTCCGGATCCACGAAGGGCCGGATCTCGACCAACTCCCCGTCTTCGGCCACCTCGTCGGGCAACTCGGCGGAAGCCCTGGTCAGGGCCCCGCGAATGTCCGGGGCTTCCACGGTGAACTGGTGGTACCGATGCCGCGGGGCTCCGTACCGGACGGTCACCTGGTATCGTTCGGTTTCGCCTTCCATGAGGCAAGGGACCCGAGATCACGCTCCCGGTTCCCGCCCGCCCGCCGGATCCGGGATCGGCCCGGGTCGGCATCCCACGTCTTGAACCGCTGGACCACGCGAGTTCTATTGCGACCCATGTCCATCCGCGCGGGAACCTATGATGTCTTGATGCGTCTGGTGCGTGGGGTTTCGCCTCTCGTGGGTCTAGGTCGGTCGAAGCTGGCCCGAGGGGTGCAGGGTCGTGCGGGGGCGGCCGAATCGCTTCGGGAGTGGGCCGGCATCCACCGGGACCCGGAACGCCCCCTCCTGTGGTCCCATGCGCCTTCGGTCGGCGAGGGCCTTCAGGCCCGGGCGATCCTGGAGGCACTCGGGCACATGCATCCGGGAAGCCAGAGGGCGTTCACCTTCTTCTCGCCCTCGGCCGTGTCGTTGGCCGAGCAGATGCCGGTCCACGTCGCAGCCTACCTGCCCTGGGACGTTCGCATCGAGGTCGAGTCGGTCCTGGAAGCTCTTCGGCCCGCCGTCCTGAGCTTCACCAAGACCGAGGTGTGGCCGGGGCTGACCGCCGTCGCCGTCGAACGGGGAGTGCCGGTCGTGCTCACGGCGGGGACCCTCCCCGCAGGGGCCGGTCGCCTGAGGCCCATCGCCCGCTGGCTGCTCCGAGATGCCTTCGGCTCTCTCGAACGTGTGATGGCGATCGCGACGGAGGACGCCGAAAGGTTCACCCGGCTGGGAGTGGCGCCGGGCCGGATCACGGTCACGGGAGACCCCGGCATCGACTCCGCATGGCAGCGCGCGTCCGGTGTGGATCCGGGGGCGGATCATCTGCGTCCCTTCGCCGGGGATGACCGCCCGACCCTCGTGGCGGGGTCCACCTGGCCGGCCGATGAGGAGGTTCTCGTTTCGGTGCTGGCCCGGCTTCGCGAACGGTTTTCCGCGCTACGCGTGATCATCGCCCCCCACGAGCCCACTCCGGTGCACCTGCGTTCGCTCGAGGCTCGCCTTGGCGGGAGTGGCTTCCGGGTGGCGCGCCTGAGCGCGGTGGAGGAGCGGGGCGACGCGAGTGACGTGGACGCCGTGGTCGTGGATCGCGTGGGGGTGCTCGCTCAGCTCTACACCGCGGGTTCCATGGCGTATGTGGGGGGTGGCTTCCACGGAAACGGGCTCCACTCGGTGCTCGAGCCGGCCGCGGCGGCACGGCCATGTGTCTTCGGTCCGCGGCACCACGGATCGCGTGCGGCCGTGGAGTTGGCGGATCTGCAGGGTGCCAGCGGAGTCGTGGATGCCGCCGGCCTGCGACGGACGCTCGAAGGCTGGCTCGAGGATCCTTCGCTCGCGCGGGAGACGGGGCTTCGAGCTTCGGGGTATATTGAACAACATCGGGGGGCGGCCATGCGGACCGCGAAGATGCTGGCCGAGTACCTTCCCGTACACTACGAATAGGCATTCCATCGGGACGGAGCGTCCATTGACTCCATCGAGTGCGAAGGACCGTGAGCTGCCGGAGATCTCCCCCAGCGAGCTGGACGCACAGATCCAGCGAGGGGACGCCCCGACCCTGGTCGACGTACGCGAGCCGCACGAACGGGAGATCGCCGATCTGCCGGACCTCGGACAACTGAGGATCCCCTTGCCGGAGTTCCTCCAGAGGATGTCGGAGCTCGACCCGGACGAACCCGTCGTGCTCTACTGCCGATCGGGTTCCCGCAGCGGATGGGCCACACGGCAGTTGCTGGCGAAGGGATACCGGAAGGTCTGGAATCTCAGAGGGGGGCTCCTGGGATGGAAGCAGGAGGTCGATCCTTCGATCCAGGAATACTGATGGGCGGATCGCGGTTCGGCCTCCCTCGGCCGGGTTGGATCAGACGGCGTCCGAGGCGAACTGGAGTTCGTGGAGTCTCGCGTAGAGCCCTGCCTGGGCGAGGAGCTCGGCATGGCTGCCCTCTTCCTCGAGCCGGCCTCTGTGCAGTACGAGAATCCGGTCGGCTCCCTGGACTGTCGAGAGCCGGTGCGCGATCACGACCGACGTCCGCCCTTTCATGAGTCGAGTGGTCGCCTCGTCGATTCGGGCCTCGATCTCGGAATCGACCGAACTCGTGGCCTCGTCGAGAACCAGGATCCTGGGATCGACCGCGAGCGCCCGGGCGAAGGAAACGAGCTGACGTTCCCCGATCGACAGGGACATGCCACGCTCGCCGAGCGTCTGGTCGTATCGCTCGGGAAGACGCTCGATCACGGGGCCGGCACCGACCTCTTCCGCCGCCCGGCGGACGCGCTCGTCGGGGATGCCGTTCTCTCCCATACCAATGTTGTAGCGCACGTCGCCCGAAAACAGGAACACGTCCTGGAGGACCAGACCGATGGCTGTCCGCAGGTCGGCCTGGCGGATCTCGTCGATCGGGACACCGTCCAACCGGATCTCGCCCCGCTGCGGCTCGTAGAACCGCATGAGGAGGTTGATGATGGTGGTCTTCCCCGCCCCGGTGTGCCCCACGATCGCCACCTTTTCCCCGGGCGCGATCGAGAACGAGATGTCCTCGAGAACCCACTCGGGCTCCTCTCCCGACGGGGTCTCGTAGGCGAACCACACGTGGTCGAACTCGATGGCACCCTGCACCTCGCCCGGGAGACCGCGCCCTCCGACCGGGTCCTCGATGCCCGGCTCCTCGTCCAGGAGTCGGAAGATCCGTTCGGATGAGGCCATGGCGGCCTGGAGGATGTTGTACTTTTCCGAAAGGTCCCGGATCGGGCGGAAGAACCGACGCGCATAGAGCAGGAACGCCGTCACCACTCCGACCGTGGTAGCGCCGGCGAGAATCGAGAAGCCCCCGTACCAGACGATCAGAGCCAGAGCGATGGCGGTGAAGAGCTCGATGACGGGGAAGAAGAGGGCGTAGTAGGTGATCGAGCGGAGATGGGCCTCGAGGTAGTCCTGGTTCAAATCGTCGAGCCGCGCTCCGTCCGACTCCTCGCGATTGAAGAGCTGCACCACCCGCATCCCGGTGATACGCTCGTGGAGAAATGCGTTTATCCGGGCCAGGCGGACTCGGATGTCCCGGTACGCCTGGCGTATGCGGGCGCGGAAGACGAACGCCGTCCATGCCACCAGGGGCAGGACCGCGAACGTCACGAGTGCGAGCTGCCAGTCCATGAGCAGCATGGCCGAGACGATGAAAAGCAGGGTGAAGAGATCTCCGAAGATCGCCACCACCCCCGAGCTGAACAGCTCGTTCAGGGTCTCGACGTCCGAGGTGATCCGGGTCATCAGTCGGCCGACCGGATTCCGGTCGTAGAACCGGAGGTCGAGGCGCTGGAGCTTGCCGAAGATCTCGGTGCGCAGGTCGTACATCACCCGCTGTCCCAGCCAGGTCGTCACGAGCCGCTGTCCATACTCCAGAAGAAAGATCCCGGCCGCTGCCCCGAGGTAGGCGAGCGCGAGGAGTCCGAGAAGGTCCGCGTCGCTTTGCGGTACCGCCTCGTCGATCGCCATCTGTACGAGCCAGGGGCCTACGATCTGAAGGGCCGATGCCGAACCCAGGAGGGCCACGGCACCCACGACCGTCCGACGGTAGGGACGCAGGTATCGGAGCAGACGACGCATCAGTCGTGCGTCGTATGCCTTTCCCAGCGCTTCCTCCTCCTGGATCGGTCCGGACGGAGCGGTCGCCATCGTCGAATCCTACCTCCTTCGCCGGGCGAGCTCCTCTTCGACCTCGGACCAGCTCCGCCCGGCCCCCTCGAGGGCGACCATGAGATGGTAGACGAGGTCGGCGGCCTCCTCCGCGGCTCGCGGGTCGCGTCGGGCCAGGGCCGCGATCAGCTCCGCAAGCTCCTCGCCCAGCTTCTTCAGGCGCAGGTTCTCGTCCTCGAGGAGCCGGGTCGTGTAGCTGCCTTCGGGACGGGCCCGGTTCCGAGCCGCCAGGAGCGCCGCGAGCTCGACCAGAACCGAGGGCGACTCGGCACTTTTCTCCTGGCGGGCGCCGCTTCCAAAGCAGGTCGGCTCCCCCGTATGGCAGGCCGGTCCCACTGGGTGGACCCGGGCCAGGAGGGTGTCGCCGTCGCAGTCGGCATGCAACGAGACGACGGACTGGGTGTTCCCGGAGGTCTCGCCCTTCTTCCAGAGTGAATCGCGGGAACGCGACCAGAAGTGCATGATCCGGGTGGCCAGCGTTTCCTCCAGCGCTTCCCGATTGGCCCACGCGACCATGAGCACGGATCCCGTCTCCGCGTCCTGGGCAACCACCGGCACGAGACCGTCTTCGTCGAAGGTGAGATGCGCGAGGTCGTTCGCAGTCTCGATGCGCCGATCGGTCAGAGCAGCGTTTTCGCTCATTCCGGTTCTCCTGCTGCTGGGTTGGTGGGAGGGGGGACCACCGTCGCGGTCACGCGCGTTGGACGCACGGGCACGCCCCACGCCGCGAGATCGCGCTTGATCGCGCCTACCGTCGTGAGTTCGTCGTGGAGGATCCCCGCGAGGAGCACCGCCTGGGCCTTTCCTTCGGTGATTCCGTCGCGGAGGTGGGCACTGTTTCCAGCGCCTCCGGACGCGATGACCGGGACATCGACCGCCGCGGCGACTCCCCGAGTGAGGTCGAGATCGTATCCGGTGCGCACCCCGTCCCGATCCATGGAGGTGAGTAGGACCTCGCCGGCCCCCCGGCGGACGCACTCCCTGGCCCAGGGAATGACCTCCAGATCCGTGCGCTTCCGGCCCCCGTGGGTGTAGTGGAACCAGGTATCGTCCTCGCGAGTGGCGTCGATCGAGATGACCACGCACTGGCTACCGAAACGGTCCGCACCACGCGTGAGCACCCCGGGGTCGTGGACTGCACCCGAGTTCACGCTGACCTTGTCGGCACCGGCGCGCAGGAGTGAATCCATGTCCTCGACGGTGCGCACTCCGCCTCCGACGGTAAGCGGAATGAAGAGGACTTCGGCGGTCCGACGGACGGTGTCCAGCAGGGTGCCGCGCCCCTCGTGTGAGGCCGAGATATCGAGGAACACGATCTCGTCGGCGCCTTCCGCCTCGTATCGCTGCGCCAGTTCGACCGGATCGCCGACGTCACGGAGACCCTTGAAGTTCGTACCCTTGACGACGCGGCCGTCCTTCACGTCCAGGCAGACGATGATTCGAGGTCTGAGCATGGTTCAGTCGCCTCCTTCGCTACCCGCGGATCCGGATCCTTCCGGGTCCCGCCCCACCCCATCGTCCCCGCGGTCCACTTTCACCGCTCCTTTCGTGGAAAACACCCCTTCGCCTTCCTGGAGCGCCTGTCTGAGAGCGAACCCGGTCGCCTTGATCGCGGCCTCGATCGCGTGATGGCGGTCGCGTCCTCGGATCACGCGCACGTGCAGCGTAGAGCCCAGGTTCACCGCGAAGGATTGGAGGAAGTGCTCGTATAGCTTCGAGGGAACGCGACCCACGTAGAACGGCCGCCCTCCCACGTCGATAGCGGCCTGCACGAGTGCCTCGTCCATGGGCACGAGGGACCATCCGTAACGCACCGCATTCTCCGGAACCTCTTCCGCAAGCGCGACTCCCAGAGCGATCGCCACGTCTTCGACAAGGTGATGCCGGAGATCTCCGGACGCTTCGACCTCCAGTCCCAGCCCGGCGTATCGGGCCAACGTCACGAGCATGTGATCGAGAAAGGTGTCGCCCGTCTCGGCCCGGATGGGCCCACCCGTCCGCCGGACCGCCAGCGCGATGGTGGTTTCCTTCGTGCTCCGTTCGATTCGACTCATCCTCCGAACTCCTCGGCCACTTGATCCGCGTTCAGGGCTCCCGTATAGAGCGCCATGCCCAGCACCGCTCCGGCCGCGTTCTGATCCCGGAGGAACCGGAGCTCGTCCATGGTCGTGACGCCCCCCGAGATCCAGACCGGATGCGGGGAGGCCATGATCACCGCTTCCACGCCTCGACGATCGATTCCTTCGACCCGACCTTCGCGGCCCACGTCCGTGCACAGGACGCCGGCCAGAGGCAACGGAGCCAGCGTCTTCAGGAAGGTCTCGATTTCCAGGCCGGAACCCTCCGTCCAACCCTTTCTCAGGACGATCCCGTCCCGGATGTCCGCTGCGACAGCGACCCGTCCCGGGTGGGTCGTCGCGAGCTGCGAGAGCCAGTCCGGGTCGTCCACCGCACGGGTTCCCACGATGATACGGTCGACCCCTTCGGCCAGCAGCGCCTCGGCACGTTCCTCGTGCCGGATGCCGCCACCGACCTGCAGATCCCCCGGGGCTTCCCGCGCGATGCGGGCAACCATATCCAGGTTGTCTCCCCGCCCGAGGGCCGCGTCGAGATCCACCACGTGGAGCGCCGAGAATCCGGCCGCTCGCCACCTCTTCGCCACGGCCACGGGATCCGGCAGCGAGACGCGTTCGTCCTCCGGACGGCCTCCCACGAGCTGCACGCACCGGCCCTCCCGGAGGTCCACCGCCGGGATCGCGATCAACGGGCCACCTCCTTCACGAAGTTGGCCAGCACGCGCAAGCCGGCGTTCGAGCTCTTCTCCGGATGGAACTGGAGGCCCCAGGTGCGCGCCTTGTGCACCGCCGCGGCGAACTCTTCGCCCTCGTACTCCGACTTCGCGATCACGATGCTGTCCGCGTCCGGCGCTTCGACGTCGCAGATGAACGAGTTCGCGTAGTAGGCGGGAAATGGGGCCGCGTCGCGGAAGATCTCATCGTCTCCGATTTCTACGTCGTTCCAACCCATCTGGGGAACGATCCGGGCCCGCAGGCGTCGCACCTGTCCGGAGATCAACCCGATGCCACGGCCCTGCGCTTCCTCGGAGGCCGGAAACAGAAGCTGCATGCCCAGGCAGATTCCCAAGCAGGGCAACCCGTCCAGAAGTGCGTCGCGCACCCGGTCCGCCTCGCCCTCGAGACCCCGTACGGCCGCTCCGAAGGACCCCACGCCCGGGAGCACCAGGGCGTCCCGGCCGAGGGCCTCCGTCCAGTCGGATGTCACGGTCACCTGCGTCCCGCCGGCCTCGAGTCCCTTCTTGAGGGAGTGGAGGTTGCCGGCTCCGTAGTCGAACAGCGCGACGTGGGTCATGCAAGCACCTCGTCCAGGGCTTCCAGGAATCGCTCCATCTCCGCTCCCGGTCCGATCGAGATCCGGATCGCATCGCCGAATCCCGGGAGATTCGAGAACGGCCGTATCGCCACACCTCGTTCCCGGAGCTCGTTCTTCGTCGGGACCGCCCTCCGCCCATCCGGCAGGGGCACCAGGATGAAGTTCGCGCCCGACGGCACGGGCTGCAGCCCTCGTGCGTGCAACGCCTCGGCGAGCCGCTCCCGCCCCGAGCGGACCTTCGCGACGATCGACGGCACCCACCTCGCGTCGTCCGCCAGAGCGGCCACGGCCGCACGCTCGGCGATACGGCTGACCTTGTAGGGTCCCCGGGACTTCTCAACCTCGGCCACCACCTCGGTTGGACCGATGGCGTACCCGACCCGGAGTCCAGCCAGACCGAATGCCTTGGAGAACGTTCGCAGTACGAGGAGTCGCCGGGAGCCGGCGGCCTCCTCCACGAAGTCGTCGTCCGCGAACTCGGCGTAGGCCTCGTCCAGGAGCACGATCGGCCCGTCGGAGCCTGCGGCCTCCAGTAGGCGCTCGACCCAGGATCGAGGCACGACCTCTCCCGTCGGATTGTTCGGACGGCAGACGTACACGAGCGCCGGATCGGCGTCGAGGAGCCGTTCGGGGGCCGGGATGTCTCCCTCCCGAACGGGAATCTCCACCAACCCGTTGATCTTCGCGAAGATCTCGACCATCGAGAACGTCGGGGGAATGTAGGCCACGCCCTCACCGGGATCGCAGATGGCCCGCAGCGCCTGGTCCAGGAGATCGTCCGAGCCACACCCCGTCACGATGCAGTCCACGGGCACGCCGTAGCGCTTCGCGACGGCTTCTCGCAAAGCGTCCGCATAGACGGAAGGATATCGGTTCAGATCCATCTCCTCCGCGGATCGGACGATCTCCATGGCTGCGGGATGTGCGCCCCAGCGGTTCGTGTTGTCCGAGAGATCGACCTCGCTCGGACGACGGTCCGGCGTATAGCGGGACAGGGGCTTGAAGGCCTCACGCGGAAACGGACTCATGGCCGCCCCGCCCGCGCTCGCGCAGCGCCCGCGTGAGCCGGAAGACCCTCCGCTTCGGCCAGGCGCTGGACGTCCTCGCTCATCGCCGCGGCACCCGCCGGCGAGATTTCCTGCCAGGTATAGAAGCGGAGGAACTCGAGGGAGGAGAGCCCCGAGAACGACCGGGATCGCCCGGAAGTCGGGAGGACGTGGTTCGCACCGCTCAGGTAGTCGCCGAAGGCCACGGAAGAGCTGCCCCCCAGAAAAACGGTTCCCGCGGTGGTCTGTGTGTCCAGGTCCGCGCGTGGGTCGTCGGTATAGAGTGCGAGGTGCTCCGCCGCGTACGCCTCGGAGAACTCCAGTGCCTCGTTCCGGTCCCGGGCGAGGAGGAGGGCCCCGCGGAGGGCGAGCGCGGCTTCGACGATCTCACGTCGGGGGGTCGCCCCGACCTGCAGTTCGAGCTCGCTTCGGATCCGAGCCAGGACCTCAGGGTCCCAGGTCACCGCGGCCACCGCGGCCTCGGGATCGTGCTCCGCCTGAGTGACCATCTCGATCGCGACCCATGCGGGATCGGCCGTGGCGTCGGCCACAACCAGCACCTCGGAGGGTCCCGCGGGAGAGTCGATCCGGAGTCGTCCGGCTACCTGGCGCTTGGCTTCGGTCACCCACTGA
>JBBDIV010000061.1:0-20038 GCA_040880225.1 Gemmatimonadota bacterium | reverse complement strand
GGATGCAGGAGGCTTCAGAGGGTCTTCACGACGTCACGGATGACCGCGGTCAGATGGGGCTCGGCCTCCCGCGCGGTCCGGATGATCGTGGGGACGTCGATGGGCTCGAGAGCGTCGGGAAGACACAGATCCGTGACGATGGTCAGTCCGAGCACGCGCATGTCCATGTGCCGCGCCACGATCACCTCCGGTACGGTAGACATGCCGACCACGTCGGCTCCCCATCCCCGGAGCATCCGATACTCGGCGCGGGTCTCGAGGTTCGGACCCTTCACACCCGCATATACGCCCCGCTGGAGTCTGAGCTTCCGATCCAGCGCGAACCGCAGCGCCAACTCCTGCAGGTCCCGGTCGAAAGGCTCGGACATGTCGGGAAATCGAGGACCGAGGTCATCGAGATTGGGCCCGACCAGGGGGCTGTCGCCCATGAAATTGATCATGTCGTCGAGGAGAACCAGATCGCCGAGCGACATGAGCGGATCGAGGCCCCCGCCCGCACCGGAAAGGACGAGGGTCTCGGCCCCGAGCATACGCAACACCCGGATCGGAAGGGTCACCTCGAACATCGAGTAGCCCTCGTAGCCGTGGAACCGACCCTGCATCATCACGACCGGGACCCCCTCCAGCGCGCCGAGCAGCAGTCTTCCTTCATGGCTCTCGACCGTGGCATCCGGAAAGCCCGGGATATCCGCGTATTCGATCTCGGTCTCGACCTCCACGGCCTCGGCCAGGCGGGAGAGCCCCGTTCCCAGGACCAGGGCAACACGCGGCTCGAGCTCGCTGCGCGCCCGCACTGCGTTGACCGCGTCCTCGAAAGGCTTCATGAGGTCCCGGATTGCTCCGCTACTCATCCGTCGCTCCACCGCCCCTCGTCGGAGTCGTCTCCGTCCTCGGATCCACCGTCGCGCCCCTCGGGCTCCGCGTCTGGAACCAACTCGAGCGAGGCGTCGGTTTTCTCGTCACCCTTTGAGAGGTCCTCGTCCTGGTCGACCTCGCTCTCGGACTCCTCGTCCGGATCCGGCCGCTGGTTCCGCCATCCCCCGAGCGACAGTCGGAAGGGAACGGACTCGTCCTCGCTGGGGAGCACGGACTCGGGGATCGAGAGATCGCCCAGGTCGAACACGTCGGGGGGTGGGTTGGCCTCCTCCACCTCGAGGCTGTCGAGCTCCCGCTCGAGGAGGTTCCGGAAGCCCTTCAGGAAACGGGAACGGGCCCGGTTCAACTCGACCAGCTCCCGGTGCCGCTCCTGGATGATCCGCTTGATCTCGTCCCGAACACTCTGCGCGGCCGCCTCGGCCTCCCGCTTGATGAGGTCGGCCTCGCGCCGCGCCTGCTCCTGGATATCGTGCTTGAGCGACTGCGCGGTCACGAGCGCTTCCTGTACCGCCCGCTCCCGACCTTCCTGACCCTGAACGCGGTCCGCCAGGCGATCCACTCGCTCCCTGAGGGTCAGATTGGCCTTCACCACCTCCTCCAGGCGCTCCGCGACCATGTCGAGGAAGTGATCGACTTCCTGCGGGTCGTACCCCCGCATCTGTCGACTGAAATCCTTTTTCTTCTTGCGAACATCCAGCGGTGTGAGATCGATCATTCCGGTCGCTCCCCGAACAGGACCGTCCCGAGTCGCACGATCGTGCTCCCCTCTTCGACGGCCACCTCGAAGTCATTCGACATTCCCATGGACAACTCCCTACCCCGGTACTCCGGGAAGCGAGCCCTGAGCGCCTCCTGTAGATCGCGCAGTCTCGCGAAAGTGGCCCGAAGTACTCCCTCGTCCCCGGTATACGGCGCCATCGTCATCAGGCCTTCCAGTTTCAGGGTCTTCATCGAAAGGAGCGCTTCCATCCAGCGCTCGATCGCGTCGGGTTCGAAGCCCCCCTTCGCTTCCTCCCCGGAGGTATTCACCTGCACGAGGACCGGCAGAGAAGGTGCCCCTTCGGGAGCGGTTCGCTCGAAGCGCTCGGCGAGACGCGAGGAGTCGAGCGAGTGGAGGAGATGCACCAGGCCCCTCACACCCGGGGCCTTCCTTCGTTGCAGGTGTCCGATCATGTGCCATCGAACGCCGCCACCGGCCACGCGCGCCGCCTTCCCCTCCAACTCGTCGAGCCGGTTCTCTCCCAGGTCTCGCAGACCCGCTGCGAGCGCCGTCCGTACCACCTCCAACGGATGTCCCTTGGTCACGGCTACGACCCGCACCGCCGTCGCATCCCGCCCCCCCCGCTCCGCCGCTCGCGCGAGGCGCTCGCGCACCTCACCGAGTCGGCGGTCCAGCTCCTCTCGTTCCATGGTCTGGTATTGTACGCGCTCGGTCAGGCGGACGGAACCTCCAGGGCCGGGACGCGTCCAGCCGATCCGACGCCATGCGGCCCCGATGTGGACCGGTGTGGCTAGTCCAGAACCGCTCTCCGCTCCCAAGCAAGAAGCCCCGCCGACCGTTTCCGGCCGGCGGGGCTTCAACCGTGTTGCAGCTCGGGCGGTGGACTCAGTTCGTCTGGAACGTGATTGGGATCTGGATCCAGACCGGCACCTGTTCGTCGCGGTTCATCGCGGGTGAGAACTGGAACACCTCGGCCACCCGAAGAGCAGCCTCATCCAGCTGCTGGTGCCCCGAACTCTCCGCTACCAGAACGTTCTCCAGGGCACCGTTGGCATCGATGAAGAAGTGCATCATCACCGTTCCGCCGATCCCATTGTCACGCAGAATCGAAGGGTATTCCCTCTCGAGCGCTCGCGCCACTTCGTTCCGATTCCGGACATCCGGGGCCACCGTGAACGGAGTGAAGGTCGGCTGACTGGAGATGTCCACTTCCGCATCGCTCGGCGGCGGTGGGAGATCCTCGATCGGGTTCTGGTCGAAGGTGGTCGGCGCGATCGTCACCTCGGTGTCGATCTCCGCCGTCGTGACCACCGGGTTCGCCGGGCGAGCGATGGCCTCGGGCGGGGGCGGGATCTCGATTTCCGGCGGGAGTTCGATCGCCTCGATCTCCTCCATAGAGAATTCGAAGCTCGCCGCCTCGAGGTCCGGCCAGAAGGCCATCACCGCAAAGTGGATGAGCGTGGCTGCGATCATCGAGCCCCAGAACCACGAGCCGAAGGACTGCTTCAGTCGATCGTTCGCCGTCTGGAAAATGTCGTCGGTCGGCGTTCCCGCCGGTCCCGCGGCCTGTGCGTCGGTCATTGGTATCCTCCCGTCAGCGTCTAGCGCCGGCCATGCGACGCTCCAGCTCCGTGGCAAAGACCACGTACACGGCGCCGGAACTCTTCAACTGCTCCTGCACGAGATCCACGTACCGATAGGGAACGTTCGCATCGGCACGCAGTGAAATGATCAACCTCTGTCCGGATTGCAACCAGATCGGACCGACGATCGCCGCCACGTTCTCGATCGGGATCAACTGATCGTTGATCCACACGTCGCCGTTCTCCTCGAGCCATACATAGAGGATGTTGTCCCGTTTTTCGTCGATCTGCTCGGTCGCCTCGGCCGAGGGCCAGGCGATGGGCAACTCGCGTTCCGATCGGAACACGGTCGTGACCATGAAGAAGATCAGCAGGAGAAGCGCGATGTCGGCCAGCGACGAGGAGGGAATCTCCTCGGACGCCTGCGACTTACGCTCGAATCCAGCACCTTTGATAGCCATTCTACTCTGCCCCCCCGACTTCCAGAAGCTGCAATGAAATACGTTCGGCGCCCGCCAGTTGGAGCTGGTCCAACACCGCGATCATGTGTCGATGCGCGGCATCCGGGTGTGTCTTCACGGCCGCGATGAGATTGGGATTCTGAGCCACCTCGGTCCGCCAGAGCGACTCGATCTGCGAGGCCGACATGGTCTGCTCCGTCTCGCTCTCACCTCGGCGGACGACGACCGCCCCGCTCGGCTGTACCTGCAGGTGGAGAACGTTGTTCTGCGAGACCTCGACCTCCTCGGCCTCTTCCGGAAGAACGATCCTGAGCCCGGTGTCGCGCGGGAAGACCGTCGTGATCAGGAAGAAGATGAGGAGCAGGAACGCGATGTCCGCCATCCCCGCACTGGGGATCTCATCACTCACCTTCGACCGCTGTTTCATCATTGCCACGGGATGCACTCTCCTGTGCTGAACCGGGGGATATTTCTTGTACCGAGCGTTCCGGCCGCTTGTTCCGGAGCCGTCGTCGCCCGATGCGACGCTACGTCCTGACTGGTGCCCGTCAGAACTCTCGGGTTTCTTGGGTGCCCTTCGGCTCATCGAGACCTGGAGCCGGAGGGCTCGCGGGCGGCTGCTGTCGGGGACGCGCTCCAGTCGCACTGGCGGCGACGCCCTTCGGAGACTTGGACACCATCTGCAGCTTTCCCTCGTTCTCCAGATC
This sequence comes from Gemmatimonadota bacterium, assembly GCA_040880225.1. Taxonomy (GTDB): domain Bacteria; phylum Gemmatimonadota; class Gemmatimonadetes; order Longimicrobiales; family Gaopeijiaceae; genus JBBDIV01. The sequence continues at coordinate 15,690 of JBBDIV010000061.1, read as the reverse complement.
CCAGACGAGGTTCAGGAGCTGCTGCGTTCCCTGCTCCATGTCGACGATCAGTTTGTCGATCCGGGTTACGAAGAAATTGTAGCCGATATTCGTCGGAACCGCGATCAGAAGGCCCGCCGCCGTCGTGAGCAGGGCCACCTTGATGCCCCCTGCGACGAGCGTGGCATCGACGTCTCCAGCGGCCTCGATCGACGAGAACGCCATGATCATCCCCGCCACCGTTCCGAGGAACCCCATCAGCGGCGCGACGTTCGCGATGGTGGCGAGGATCACGAGTCCGCGCTCCAGAAATCCCAGCTCGATGGTTCCGGTGGTGTCGATCGCCTGCTCCAACTCGGCTTCGGTGATGCGGCCTTCGCGGATCCGCCGGAGTCCCACGAGCAGGATCGCGGAGGTGGGACCCGGGGTCTCGGTGCACCGCTGGATCGCCTCGTCTATGCGGCCGGCCCGACTGAGCTCCTCGACCTCCTCCAGGATGCGGTCCGTATCCTTGTGCGCCACCCACAAGGTGTAGGCCTTCGCTATGACCACGCCCAGCGCCACGAGCGAGCAGATCACGAGGGCGTACATCATCGGCCCTCCGTCCGCGAAGAGCGTCATCAGATTGTACTCTAGATCCACCTCTGGCTCCTTTTCGGAGGGTCGGTTCCCCCGCCCGGGGTCCGGCCACGACTTCGAGATCAATGTTCTGGGGAACGCTGGCGGCAATCTACGGGGCACCAGCGGACCGTGTCAACGAACGCACCCGAGAATCACATCCGGAGGGTAGGTTTGCCTCGTCGGACCGCCATCGCGAGCCTTCTCCCCGAGCTCCGCTCTCCCCAACATGGCCCGCACCGGGGCGGCGCTCAGGCCTTCGTCGGCCGAAGAGCCCCCCCAACGCTCCGGTCCGGAAGAGTACCCTCGAGGAGTTCCTTCAGGCGCGGGGTTTCCACCCCCACCTCGAGCCGTCCTGCGTACGCCACGGAGACCCGGGCGGTCTCCTCGCTCACCACGATCACGAAGGCGTCCGTCTCTTCCGCCAATCCAAGGGCCGCTCGGTGACGGGTTCCGAGCGACTTGTCGTGCAGAGGGGTCTGCGTCAGCGGCAGAATCGCGCCGGCGGCCTTGATCGTGTCCCCGACGATGACGACCGCCCCGTCATGAAGGGGAGAGTGGGCCTGAAAGATCGTGAGCAGGATGTCGCGAGAGACTCGCGCCTCGATGCCACTGCCCGTCCGAGCGTACTCGTCGAGGCCCACGTCGTTCTCCAGGACGATCAGAGCTCCCGTCCTCGTCCGAGCGAGCTGGTCCACGGCTTCCAGCAGCTCGTCCAGGACCTTGCGGCTCTCGAGCTTCACGAACACCCGGAACAAGCGACTCTGCCCGATGCGCGCGAGGCCGGCACGAAGCTCGGGCTGGAATACGACGAGCGCTCCGATCGCCCCGAACTGAAAGACGGCCTCGAGGAGCGTGCGGATCAGAGAGAGGTCGAGCACGCGCGCGAGCAGGTAGCTCGCGGCGAGCAGGCCCACTCCCAGGATCATCTGCATCGCACGAGTGCGCTGCAACAGGAGAAGGAGACGATAGACGAGAGCGGCGACGATGCCGATCTCGACAAGCTCGATCCAGCCGGGCCGGAGGATCTGGATCTGCTCCCAGATTCCAGTCACGTCGCCACTCTACTGTTTCAGTTCCGAGGACGGGCGGCGCGACGGCATCAAGCCTCCTCCACTGCGGCAGCCACCGCGAGGGCTTCCCGGGTCGCCTTCACGTCGTGCACCCGGAAGATCCGGGCTCCGCCTCGGTAGGCCAGGACGCACGCGGCGGCGGTCCCGACGGCTCGCTGGCGCGGCGGCACGTCCAGGACCTCCCCCAGGAAGCTCTTCCGACTGGGCCCTACGAGGATCGGAAGTCCCAACGCCCCCAGCCGCTCCAGACGACCCAGGAGACGAAGGCTGTGCGCCGCAGTCTTGGCGAACCCTATCCCGGGATCGACGACGATTGCTTCCCTTCGGATCCCGCCCGCCTCCGCTCGGGCGACCGAACGACGAAGCTCACTCACCACCTCACCCACCAAATCCTGGTATTGGGCACGCTCCTGCATGTCGAGCGGCGACCCACGCATGTGCATCAGTACGACACCCGCGCCCGACCCGGCCACGACGTGGACCATGTCGGGATCGAACCCGAGCGCGGACACATCATTGACGATGGACGCCCCTGCCGCCAGTGCGGCTTGGGCTACCCTCGCCTTCCGCGTGTCGATGGAGATGGGAACGGACAACCGCGAAGCGAGTCTCGTGACCACGGGAAGGATGCGATCGATCTCCTCGTCCGGGTCGACCAGGTCGGCCCCCGGGCGTGTGGACTCGCCCCCGACATCGAGGATTCCGGCACCCTCGGCGACCATCCGTTCACCCCGTTCCACCGCGCCTTCCAGGGTGGAGAGCTCACCGCCGTCGGAAAAGGAATCCGGAGTGAGGTTCAGGATACCCATGACGATCGGCCGGTCGAGCGCGATCAACCTCCCCGACGCCCTCCAGGATCGAGGAGGTTCGCCGGGAGGGTCCTCGAGCCTCGGGGCCGGCTCTGCGCTCATCCGCGCGAGGCGTCCGGACCGGGCTTCTCCCGCGAGAGGTGCGCCGCCGGCGACGAAGAGATGGAGGCCTCCTCGGAGGAGTCCGAATCCGCCCCGCCTTCCTGGTTCTCCCCGGACGATTCGGCTCCAGCCGCCGATCCGTCGGTATCCGGGTCGGAACCCGGTTCCGCGTCGGACGACGATGCCTCCGTGTCGGGCGAATGCTCGGTGCCGCCGGATCCATCGTCCTGCCCTGCCTTGTCCCCAACGCTCACGGGAGGCAACGCCTTGCCCTGTGCAAGGAGCTGGACCTGATCCCGATCGAGGGTTTCCCGGTCCAGAAGGGCCTGGGCGATCGACTCGAGGAGCTCCTTCTCCTGCTCGAGCACCGTACGAGCCCGCTCGTGCGCTTCGTCGAGCGTGCGCTTGACCTCCTGGTCCACGAGCTGGGCGGTATGCTCGGACACGCTGTTCCTCTGGGTGATCTCGCGGCCGAGAAACACCTCGTGGTCCGCCTCGCCGATCGCCATGAGGCCTACGAGATCGGACATCCCGAACCGGGTGACCATACGCCGAGCCATGGCGGTCGCGCGTTCGATGTCGTTGCCGGCACCCGTGGTGACCTTGTCCGGTCCGAAGATCATCTCCTCGGCCACGCGGCCTCCGAAGAGCATGCAGAGCTGGCCCTGCAGCCAATCGCGGGTGTAGGAGTGCCGGTCCTCTTCGGGTAGCGAGGCGGTGATCCCCAGCGCGCGACCGCGAGGAACGATCGTGACTTTGTGGATCGGATCCAGGCCAGGAATGCGGAGACCCAGCACCGCGTGGCCCGCCTCATGATACGCGGTCAGTTTCCGTTCCTTCTCGGTGAGCACCATGCTGCGGCGCTCGGTACCCAACATCACCTTGTCCTTCGCGCTCTCGAAATCCTCCATCGAGACCTTCTCGGCACCGCGTCGGGCCGCGAGGAGCGCCGATTCGTTGCAGATGTTCGCGAGGTCCGCTCCGGAGAGACCCGGAGTTCCCTTGGCGATCGTGGAGAGCTCCACGTCGTCATCGAGCGGCAACTTCTTCGCGTGCACGATCAGGATCTGCTCGCGGCCCTTCACGTCGGGAGCGTCGACGACCACTTGCCTGTCGAACCGGCCGGGACGCAGGAGCGCCGGATCGAGGACGTCGGGGCGGTTCGTGGCCGCGAGAAGGATCACTCCCTCGTTGGACTCGAATCCGTCCATCTCGACCAGGAGCTGATTCAGGGTCTGCTCGCGCTCGTCGTGGCCACCGCCCAGCCCCGCGCCCCGGTGCCGGCCCACCGCGTCGATTTCGTCAATGAAGATGATGCACGGAGCATGGGCCTTTCCCTGCTCGAACAGATCGCGGACGCGTGAAGCGCCCACCCCGACGAACATCTCCACGAAGTCCGAGCCGGACATCTGGAAGAACGGACGCTCCGCCTCTCCAGCTACGGCGCGTGCCATCAGGGTCTTTCCGGTACCCGGAGGACCCACGAGCAGCACGCCCTTGGGTAGACGTCCGCCCAGTCGTGCGAACTTCTTGGGGTCCTTGAGGAAGTCGATGATCTCCTCGAGCTCGTGCTTCGCTTCCTCGGCTCCGGCCACGTCCGCAAACGTCACCTTCGGCGTATCGGGCGAGATGAGCTTCGCCTTCGAGCGACCGAACTGAAAGGCTTTGTTTCCCCCGCCCTGCATGGTGCGGAGAAGCCAGATCCAGAAGACCACCAGGATCACCCAGGGAAGCGCCGTGATCAGAAAGGTCCACCACGGAGTCTGCTCCGGCTCCGCGCGTATGACGACATCCTGCGCCTCGAGGTCCGCGACCAGCGTGTCCGAGATCTCACCGGGCAAGCTCGTCTCGAAGTGAGTGTACTCGTCGCCTTCGCGCGTGACGGGGCTCCGGAACTCGCCCTCCACCTGGACACCCTGGATGACCGTGACGGAGTGGACGTTCCCCTCCGCCAGTTCCGCACGAAAGTCCGTGTAGGAGAACTCGTACCGCGGGTCCTCCTGTCCCCGGAAGAGATTGAGGAAGAGGATCGGCAGGAGAACGAGCAGGATCCAGAACGAAGCCGTTCTGGACAGCCGGCTCAGACCCGAGTCCTTGGGATCCGGTTGCCGCTTTGGTTGGCGTTTGGCCATGAGAAATCCAGAGACTACCTGTCGAGAGACGACCTGGTCAGAGGCTGCCGATGAAAGGGAGGTGCCGAAAGTCCTCCGCGTGATCCAGGCCGTATCCTACGAGAAATTCAGGAGGAGCGTCGAACCCGACCCACCGCGGCTCCAGCTTCACCTGCGGAAGCCGCTTGTGCAACAGGGTGCAGACTTCCAGGCTCTTCGGTTTCCGCCCCTCCAGGATCGGGACCAGTCGGGTCATCGTGGCTCCGCTGTCCACGATGTCCTCGACCAGAACGACGTTTCGATCCGCGATCGTGACGTCCGGATCATACAGGAATTCCACCTCCCCCGTCGACACCATACCGTGGCCGTAACTCGAAGCGACCAGGAAGTCCACATGGAGAGGCCGCTGGATCGTGCGGACCAGATCTGCAAGAAATATAAACGAGCCCTTGAGCAGGCCCAACACCAGGAGGTCGTCGCCGGGCTCGTAGTGTCCGTCGATCGCAGCTCCGAGCTCCTCCACGCGCCGGGAAATCCGGTCCCGGTCATAGACCACCCGCCGGAGTCCGCGAATCCCCACGGCGGTTGCATGGCGGCCTTCAGACGTGTCCCGCATCGCGGACTCCAATGCACCACCGCGACTCGCCCGGACCGGCCGCGAAGGTGGGGTCGAGATGCGTGCCGGGGATCCACACCACCCGCCCCTCCGAGTCGGAGAGGACCGGGATCCGATCCCGTTCTGACCTGGGGATTTTCCGCTCGACGAAGAGTTTCTTCAGCTTCCTGGTTCCTCCCGTCGTTCCAGTCCGGTCGCCGGCGCCCCAGCCTCGAAGCTCGAGCGGAAACCCGAGCCGGTCGAGCGAAAGCTCCGTGCAGGTCCAGTTCGTGCTCGACTTCGAAATCGTTCCCCAGGCGCACAACCAGAGGCGCCCGCCCAGGGTCAAACGTCCGGTTCCAACTGTGGGGGTGTCGATGGTCAACCCACTCGTCGACTCACCTTCCCCGCGATCCCCGCGATCCAGCCGGACGCGGTCGAACTCCCGCGATAGGACGAGCCCACCGGGCAGGTCGACCCTCTGCCCGCTCGAACCTCTGCTGATAAACTCCACCGCGGTCGCGGTTCCGGCCTCGCTCAGCCCGACTCCGAGGGACCGGGCCGCGCGTCGGAGAAGCTCGGACCGAACTTCTGGCGCCTCCGTCAACAGACCGTCCCGACCCAGGACGAGTCCGTGTTGCTCCCGCCCGAGCGTGAGGGCGTCGAGACGGGGTCGTAGGAGAGCTTCCAGAGCCGTCGAGGTACGATCACTGTTTCGGGCCAGACGTAGGATCGCGGCACGGGCACCCGGGTGGATCGCGTCGAGCCGGGGGAGAATCTCATGTCGAATCCTGTTTCGCGCGAACCGGGACGATTCGTTCGTGGGATCGACCCGGGGCTGGAGACGATGGCGCGCGGCGTAGGTCTCGATCTCGGCTCGAGAGAAGGGGAGAAGTGGCCGAGCGACGCCCGGCGGACGCGTGGCGGGAATTCCGCGAAGGCCCTCGATTCCGGTACCGCGCACGATCCGGTAGAGCAGGGTCTCGATCTGGTCGTCGGCGTGATGGGCGGTCAGCACCCACTGGGCCTCTCCGCGGTCCACGATCCCGTGCAGGAAGTCGTAGCGGAGTCTGCGGGCCTCGGCCTCGGTCCCCGGGATCCGTGGGGCTCTCCCCTCGATCAGAGGCACGTCCCACGCCGCCGCCAGACCGCGAACCCAGGCCGCGTCGTCCGAGCTCCCGGGCCGCATGATGTGATCGAAATGTGCCGCCCCGAGATCGGTCTCGAGAACGGAGAGCCCGAGCTCGGGCACGGTGAAGCGAAGAAGATGGAGCAGGACGAGTGAATCCATTCCCCCCGAACATGCCACCACCACCCGATCACCGGGGCGGACCCACGCCTGCTCCCCCCAGTTCTCCACGAAGCGCACCTCGAAGGCAGCCGAAGTCACGAGTCGCCGCGGGACTCCGTTGCCGATCCGCGCAGACCGGGCGGAGGTGGCCGCCCCGTCACCTCGTGCAGCACCCGGGCCAGGATGTCGGGTCGATCGGTCTGGATTCCGTCCGCCCCCCAGGCCAGCAGAGTGCGCATGACGGCCGGGTCGTCGATGGTCCAGACATGGACGGGGATGTTGCGTCGATGGGCCTCGCGGATGAAGCGGGGCGTCGTCACCTGTCGCCCCTCCCACACGAAGGGGACCTGCAGGGCGTCGACGGAAGGGGTATAGAGCCCGCCGCCCGGCCAGCGGTGGAGAAGGTAGAACCTGCGGATCTGGCGGCGAGTCGCCGACGTGGCCCCCTCGTACCCGAACCGCGCGGCCCTGCCCGACTCGTGCTCGCAAGCGAGCAACACGCGGTCCCGGGCCCCCTCCTCGCGGACGAGCGCGACCAGATCCGGCGCCACTCCGGGATCTTTAGCGTCCACATTCATCCGCACGCCGGGAAGGGCGCGGAGCACGTCGCGGAAGAGTGGAATGCGGACCCCCGTCCCGCGATAGCTGGGACGCCCGTCCAGATCCCGGAACTGGAATCCGGCGTCGAGCTCCTGCAACTCTCGCAGAGTCAAGTGGGACACCGGCCCCGAGCCGTCGGTGGTCCGATCCACCCTCGCGTCGTGGATCACAACGAGCCGCCCGTCCCGCGTCCGGCGCACGTCCATCTCGAGCACGTCCGCCCCCCACATCTCGACCGCGCTCCGGAAGGCGGCGAGGGTATTCTCCGGAGCCAGGGCGGCACCACCCCTGTGGGCGTAGAGGAGTGGGGCGCCCGCAAGAAACGGATGCCCCGGTCGAGATCGACTCACGGGACGCCTCCTCCCCGACTCACCCCTGTTCGAGCGTCCCCACGTCCTCGGGCGAAAGCCCGTGGTACTCCACCAGCGTCCGGTCGAGGAGATCCTGCGTCATCCGAAGCTCGAGGGCAGACCGATCGCCTTCCTCGCCCGGCTCTCCCGCGGCGGCCTTCCGCAGGTCCAGGACGCGCCGTGCCAGGAACTCGAGAAACCCTTCGACCACCTCGGGGCGCGGCTCCGGTCCGGCCTGCGCGTCGGCGGTCACCTCCGTGAGGAGGAGGCCGCGGACCAGGGCAAGCACACCGGGGAAGGTCAACTCCGGGAGCGCCCCCCCCTCCATCCGCTCTTCTTCAGTGACGTTCTCCCATTCGAGATCGTTCCAGTAGAGCTCGGTGAGCTCGTCGAAGAGATAGGTCCGTCGCGCCTCCGAGAGCGGGGGCTCCTCGGTCCCTTCCGGAATCTGGAGCGAACGGCCGACCGACTGGCGTAGACGATTCCTCCTCTGTTCAAGAAGGTCTCTGGCGTGATCGGATCTTACGGCTTCAGATGGAGACATGGGTCCGTTCGGGTGCATCGTGACGTTTCTCGGGTCCTTCCGTCGGCCCGGGCAGAGAACATACGGGCCCGAGACGCACCGGCCAAGACACGGGTTCCCCGAGTTCTACTTTCCGTGCGCACTCGCCCAGTATAGGATGTATGCAGCCGTATCTTCTTGAACGACCCGATTCGCCTCGACCACTGCGCCCCAGGGGGTAGCATGCGCGCTTCGACACTCTTTCTTCTGGCAGCATCCCTGGTCCTTCTTCCAGCGGTCGTCGTCGGCCAGGATCGCCCCGCCAGCCCACGTGGAACGGCCTCGACCCAGGTCGGAGGATCGTTCGACGCCGAGGGCAGCTACCAGGGCGGATACTGGATCGACGTCGACTACGGCCGACCGATTCTACGGGGCCGCGAGAACATGTTCGGGTCCGGCGACACCTACGGGGACGGGTTTCTCCTGGGGGCCCCGATCTGGCGCGTCGGGGCCAACCGGTCGACCCGGTTCTCGACCGAGACCGATCTCATGTTCGGGGATCAGCGCCTTCCGGCCGGGGAGTACAGCATCTTCGCGGACCTGGCGGAGAACGAGTGGACGCTCGTCTTCTCCACCTGGGGTGTGAAGCAGAGCTTCCAGGAGGAGAACCCGGACGCGCTCTGGGGCGCCTACGGATACACCCCGGACCGGGACGTCCTTCGCGTCCCGATGACGGTATCGACCCACCCGATCTCCGCCGACCAGCTCATCATCACCTTCACGGACATGACGCAGGACGGCGGCGACTTCACGGTCTGGTGGGACGATCAGGTCGCGACCACACCCTTCACCGTGGCGGATTGAGCGAGCTTTTCACCCCGCCCGGAGTTCCGGGATCGGGGAGGCCTTTCTCGCGCCGGTGCGACCAAGGGGACTCAGAGGACCGGCCAGTTGTCCATCCAGGCGTTTTCGATGATCCGGAGGCCACCGAAGGCCTGGAGGGCACGTTCCACCGCACACGAGTCATAGACGAAGAGCTTGTTCCCGTTTCCGACCGCGTTCTGCCCGAGGGCGGCCGCCCATGCCTCCGGGTCGGGCTGCAACATCGCGTTCAGGCCGGAATAGGTCGTGCCGTAGACCCGGTTGTTCCCGTTCGAGGTCACGTGACGCCCCACCAGGACGATGCCCTCCCACCGGACGCTGCCACCCATCGTGAGGTCTCCGGTCACGATCAGGATGCCGCGCCCGGTGGAGGGTAGGCTGAGATCCCCCGTCACGTGGATGATCGGCCAGAAGTCCGGATCGGCAAAGGAGGGCCAGGGATCTCCGGGAATCTCGATCGTCGGCAGAATCGCGGTCTTGTTCACGATCCCTTCCCAGTCGATGCCGAGCGCGTCGATCGCCTCCTGAACGGTCCCCATGTCCTCGCTCGGCGGGTCCCCGTCAGGCTCCCAGTTCCCGGAGACCGTGACCCCTGGGTTGGTCGGGCTGGCCACCCCGGGAAGATCCGACTGCATCCCGCACTCGTCCACGCCCGAGATGGTGCCCGCCGTTCCGTTCTTTTGAAGTCCGGTCAGCGTGGTCCACCCGGCCTTCGCGTCCATGCCCGCGTCCTGCCAGAAGGCGAGCTGAGCCACGGTCCTGCGAGCCTCCGGATCCTGGGTGCGGGGCCCCGGGATCACTCCGGTCGAGGACACGACGTACATCGCGGGTGTGGTGGCGGTTGCCGGGCGCAGCCGCTCGAGAGCCACCCGTGCGGTGCCGTTCCGGATATCCAGTTCGATCGATTCGGAGGCCGCGGGCGGAGTGGCGGTGAATCCGAGGCCCGATCGGTTGGTCAGGAATTCGTCCAGCCCCGACTGGGCGAGCATGAAGGCTTCCTGCTGGAGCTGGACGTTGTCGATCACTCGGCGCTCCGAGGTGACGATCGAGAGGCTGCCCGCAAGGCTGATCGCGACCACGACCAGGACCAGAATCGTCATCGGCATCGCGAACCCGGCACGCGAATCGTCAAGGGGAGGACGGTCGTTCATGGGCTTGTCTCCAAATCCGCCGATCGGACGCGGTGAAATTCACGACGCCCGGTCATCCGGGGATGTTCTTGAAGAAGATGGATGTGGTCAGGGTGAAGTCTTCCGGTGCGGAGAGTCGAGGCGAGTCGCCGGCGCTCTCCGCGTCCAACGTGATCTCGAGGCCGAGGATGTCCGACAGATTCGCGGGCACGGCGTCCTGGACCGTCTCCCAGTCTGTATAGAACCGGAATCGCGAGTCCCCGGTGAACGGGGAGATGAGCTCCACGTCCTGTCCGGTCGCCTGGATGGTCCGGTAGAGCCCGTCGCGGCCCGGGAGCGAAGCCGAGTCGTCGAAGCGGTATCGGATGCGCTGGAAGAGCATGACCGGGTTCCCGGCAGCCAACCCGGCGACACCGGGTGCGATCCGTACGACCCGGCCCTCCGGGAGCACGGCGACCGAGGCCGCGCTGCAGGTGGAGGATCCGGGCTCCGACACCGTGACGGAGGCCTCGATGTACTCCCACGCACCGCTGCCGGCATTGCGCCAGCCCCAACCCGAAAATCCGGCATTCGCATAGCCGATCGAGTCCGTGGGAAGGATGCTCACATCGGTCCGCACTGCGTCCGAGGCACACACCACTCCGAAGGCATGGGGCACCCGGAGCACGACTTCGCGTTCCGCTGCACTCACCACCCCGCCCGAGCGATCGACCATGCGCAGATCCGAGGTGAGCACGTTCAGAGCCGACCTGGCAGTCGTTCGAGAGTCGCGGATGGCATCCTCGGTGGCATGGAACCGGACCTGGTATGCGAAGACACCGAAGAGCGTCACACCGATCACGAGGACGAGCACCATCGTGACCAGCAGCTCGGGTAGCGAGAATCCCGCACGGCCGTCGGGGGTCCGGTGACCTGTCGATCCTTCCATCGGGGGCCTCACGGTGAGTTCAGGGGGTTTGCGCCGAGCGGACGCCCCCGCTCCACCGACAGCGTGTCCGGCGAAACCCGGGGGTTGTCCGGATCCACGACCGCCGTGAGTCGCTTCCGCACCTGCGATAGATCCTCGACCGTGACGCAGCGCTCGTGTGGAAAGGAACCCGTCACGTCCTCGCACGTCTCCCCCGCATCGGGAAGGTCGCGCCATGGCATGGTCGACAGGTAGCCGACGAAATCGGTCATCGCGGCGGTGCGCTGCACCAATCCTGCAGAGCTGCCCGACATCCGGGCGACGGCCGCGCTCCCGGCAGCGACGGAGAGCGTGCAGAAGATGATGATCGTGAGTGCCACGAGCACCTCGACGATGCCGAATCCACTCTCGGAATGAACCTTGGGTGTGTTCATGGTCCGAACACCCGGATCTGCCCCGCAGGGGACATGGTGATGGTCCGCGAGTACTGTCCGGCCGTCAGGTTCACCGTCAGTGCGGAAGAGGTCTGCCCAGTCGAATAGACGTCGACGATCGCGGGCTCGACTACCATGCCGTCCACGCTAAATCCAGTCCCCACGGTCGTCTCGAGGTTGGTCGTCGAGTAGACGGTCCCGTCTGCGAGATCCGTCACGACCAGCCTCCGAGTGCCCGCTGGATGCTCGATCCGCACGGGCTGACGCTGCCGGGCCGCCATCGTCATCGCCTGCTCCAGATCGACGGCGACCGCCCTCGCGGCACGGTCGATGCGAGCCAGGCTGATCGCCTCACTCACGCGGGGCATCCCTACCGAAGCCAGGATCGCGAAGAGGGTCATCGCGATCACCAGCTCGATCAGGGTGAACCCTCCCACGGTTCGCCGACGGACGATCGGACCCCTTGGGTACATTGGACTACCGGCCTCCGGTGCCGGAATCGATGTCTCGTATCTGATGGCCTACCTGAAGGGGTGTGCATGCAAGTCTCGCGCCGAGACGGACCTGGACGAGTGGGGACTCCAGAACTGCGCTGAGGAGAGCGTGGACACACGGTGTCTCGGAGCCGTGCCACCGGCTCACTCGATTGGTATGAAACAATTTAACCAGGTATTGGAATGCCTATCCGAGCCGATGATGCCGCGTAATGTGAGCGCGCGCGGATCGTCGAGCGTCCCTCCCCGTCGGCAAGCCCTGCCGGAAGGAATCGGCAAAGAGTGCTGAGACGCTCCTCGACTCCGAGGCCGGACGCGCCGCTCCGTGGGTGCGGGTCGATCCGCCGTGCTCAGTCGGCTCGCAGTGAGCGGGTCGGGTCGAGGCGCGCGGCCCGCCGGGCAGGCAGGTAGGAAGCGGCACCGGCGGCCCCCGCGAGCACCAGGGTGACGACGGTGAGGGTGAGCGGATCCGCGGGCGACACCTCGAAAAGGTACGCGGCCAGGGTCCGGGTGAGCAGCAACGAGGCGAGAAGCCCGAGGGCGAGGCCTCCCAGAACGACTCCAAGTCCCTGCCGGAGCATCATGCGCCCGATTTCTCGGGCCCTCGCCCCAAGGGCCATCCGGATCCCGATCTCGCGGGTTCGGAGTCGGGCGGCCTCGGCCGTGACCCCATAGACGCCCACCACCGCCATGGCGAGCGCCGTCCCTCCGAATAGAACGAGCAGGAGGAGTACGAGCCGCTCGCGTCCCACGGAGGTCCTCCAGACCTCCGACATCGACCGGATATGAGCGATGGGTACGAGGGGATCGAGCTCCTCGACGGCCGATCGGGCCACGGCGATCGAGGCGGCCGGGTCATCGGAGGCGCGGAGCACGACCCAGGCTTCGCGGCCCCAGTCCTGGTGACGATTCTCGAAGACCTCGGCACGCGTCGGGATCGTGGGCGAGTCTTGCCGCTGGTCCCCCACCACACCGATGATCTCATACCATGTCGAACCGGAATTCGCTTCGCGTGTGAATGCGATCCTGGTGCCCACCGGATCCTCGTCCGGAAAGTGGTCGCGCGCGAAGGCCTCGTTCACCAGGACGGTGAGGGGACCCGCACGGTCCGAGGGTTCGAACATCCGTCCCCTGACGAGCGGAATGTCCAGAGCCTGGAAGTACCCTGGATCCGCCCTGCGATGGAGGACTTCGAATCCTACGCGCTCGGGCGACCAGTTCTCGGCCTGAAACTGGCTCGACCAGCTCGCACCCGCGAGCGGAAGCGCTTCGATGGTCCCGGCACGTTCGATCCCGGGCCGACTCTCCAACGACTCGATCAGCCGATCGAAATACCCGTTGACCGCTTCCCCATTCGGATAGCGGGCTTCCGGAAGCGTGATCAGGAAGGCGGTCACCGGCTCCACTGTGAAACCGGGGTCCACGGAGCGGATCTCTCCGTAGCTTCGAATCATGAGCCCGGCCCCGGCCACCAGCACGACCGCGACCGCCACCTCGAACGCCACCAGCACTCGCGCCGCCCGTCGGGTGCCACGATCGGGCGAGCTTCCCCGGGCCGATTCTCGCAAGGATGCACTCGAGCCCCTTCGCACCAGATGCCAGACAGGTCCGACCGAGGCCAGGAGGGCACAGACCAGGGAGGCACCGAGCGCGAATCCTACGACGCGTGGATCGAGCGCGAGGTCCGTGACTCCGGCGATCCCGAGCGGTTGGATCCGAGCGATCCCCCGGACCCCCGTCCACCCCAATGCCAGGCCGATCACTCCAGCGGCGAAGGCCAGAAGCCCGCACTCGGCTCCCATCTGAGCCAGGAGTCGGCCCCTTTCCGCCCCCAGCACGGAGCGGATTCGGATCTCCCTCTCGCGACCCCGGCCTCGCACCAGGATGAGGTTCGCTACGTTCGCCGCCGCCAGAAGCAGGAGGAGCGCAACGGCCCCCATGAGGACGAAGATCTGCGTCGTCGAGCCTCGGGCGAGGAAGTCACGCATGGGAGCCATCCCAGCGCCCATTCGCGTGTTCGTATTCGGATACTCGACCTCGAGCCGAGCCACCACGGATTGTAGTTCGGCATCGGCTTCGGCAGCCGTGACTCCGGGCGCGAGGCGGGCGAAGCCACGCATGAAGTGCGCTCGACGAAACCACGGCTCCGCGCGCGCATCCGCAGGCCATCCCATGGGAATCCACAGATCGGTCTCCGGATCCGGATAGGTGAACCCGGGAGGCATGACGCCCACCACCCTCCGCGGCCCGCTCTCCAGCTGGATCGTCCGCCCCAACACCCCCGGGTCGGCGCCGAATTCGCGGCTCCACAGGTCGTGGCTCAGCACCACGACCCCGTCCTCCCCCTCCCAGGTTTCCTCCATCCGGAATGGCCGACCCACCGCCGGCGTCACCCCGAGCGCGTCGAAGAAGTTTCCCATGACCGCGCTTGCGCCTACGACCGTGGCGCGTCCCTCCCGGAGCAGTGCCGGCCGATCCAGGAAGTCGGCGTGGGCCGATACGGCCTCGAACGCGGTCACCTGCTCCGCCCAGTCGAGCAGATTCGCCGGGGCCGCAGTCACATCCACCCACCCGAAGTCGGGGTTGGTCTCGTAGAGCATGTGCAGCGCGTCGGGATCGCCGAACGGCAGGGGCCGGAAGAGCACGGCGTTGGCGGCGGAGAAGATGGAGACGTTCGCCCCGATCCCCAGGGACAGGACCGCGAGCACGGTCAGGGTGAAGCCCGGGCTGCGACGGAGGGTCCGCCCGGCGAACCGGACGTCCCTGAAGAGCCCGCCCCATATCTCCGACAGACGTCGGCGACGTCGGTCCCTGGTGGAGACGCGGTACATCCGGTCGCCCACGGCGCCGCGGTCCCCGAGCAGCCGCAGAGCTTCACGCCGAGCCGCGTCCTCGCTCCACCCCTCGGCCTCGAGTTCCTCGGCCCGCATCTCGATGTGGAACTCCAGCTCGCGGTCGATCTCCTCGCGATCTGGAAGTTCGAAGATGCGGCGAATGCGGTCCCATCTGCCCGACTTCTTCATGGCCGTGCCGTCCCGGGAGACGGCCTCCCGAGCACCCGTGCCATGGCTTCCACGTATCGGTTCCAGCTCCGGGTCTCCGAACCCAGCGCACGCTCGCCTTCGTCGGTCAGGCGATAGAAGCGCGCCTCCCGACCCGTATCCGTGGTAGCCCATGTCGATTCGAGCCAACCCCGGGCCTCCAACCGGCGCAGGGCTGGGTAGAGCGCGCCCTCTTCCACCTGGAACGCGTCGGAGCTGGCCTGCCGGATCCAGCGGGAAACCGCATAGCCGTGCCTCGGTTCATCGGAGAGCGCGTGGAGGATCAGGACGTCGAGCGTTCCCTGGAGAAGCGGGAGGGGTGGGGACACAGAGGTCGTTCT
This sequence comes from Gemmatimonadota bacterium, assembly GCA_040880225.1. Classification (GTDB taxonomy): domain Bacteria; phylum Gemmatimonadota; class Gemmatimonadetes; order Longimicrobiales; family Gaopeijiaceae; genus JBBDIV01. The sequence goes on along the minus strand of JBBDIV010000061.1, from coordinate 431 downwards.
CCTGCCGGGAGTGGGGTTCGATACGTGAGACCGGGGCACCAGGTATTCGTATACATAATATGCTTATGTATAGGATCGCACGACGTCAAGAGAAAATTGTTGGGTCGGGGTTTGCTGGGGGCGAGAGGGCGACTTCTGCAGGGAAGGCCGGGAGGCGGCTCCCGATCCGGCCCTTTCCATGGAGCCGCGATGGAGGCCGGTTGAGGACCGTTGAGCATCGCGTGCCATGGTGAAGGGTCCAGCGACCTGTTCCATACCACCACCAGAACCGTGGGGCGAGGTTGGGGCTGCCCAGAATTGGATGAGGCATCGGGATCGGAGCCATTCACGCAGGAACACGAAAAAGGCCCCTCCCGAAGGAAGGGCCGATTCCGAAATACCTTGTGCTGCTTAGCTTTTCGGCGAGTGCCGGAGGAGGGACTCGAACCCCC